>JAKZRT010000219.1:0-7962 GCA_047518005.1 Brevirhabdus sp. | reverse complement strand
GAGCCATGGCCCAGGCGGCTGGCGGCCTTAGCCTGATCGCAGCCGGACAGGCCCAAAGTCTGGCCGGGCCAGTGCGGATTACCGCAAGCGTATTCGTCTGCCAATATTTGCTGCCACCCGTCATCGCGCGCATTCGTAGAGCACTTCCCGAGATCGAAATCGAGCTTGACGCCAGCGATAGCAGCGAGAACCTGCTGTTTCGCGAGGCCGACATAGCCCTGCGCATGTACCGCCCGACCCAGCTTGACGTGGTCACGCGGCATCTCGGCGACCTTCCTCTGGGGCTCTATGCCGCCAAGGGCTATCTGGCCAGACAAGGGACCCCGACAGACGCCGCCCAGCTGCTGGATCACGCACTGGTCGGTTACGACCGTAATGAACGGATTTTGGTAACCATGCGGGCCCTGGGCCTTGAGGCAACGCGGTCCAATTTCCCGACCCGCTGCGACAATCAAACCGTTTACTGGGAGCTGGTGCGGGCCGGCTGCGGCATTGGCGCCTGCCAGACGGCGGTGGCCGACAACGACCCATTGGTGGCCCGGGTTCTGCCAGGTCTCAGGGTGCCGTCCCTGCCCGTCTGGCTGACCGCCCATGCGGCGCTGCGCCAATCGCCCCGCATCCGGCGGGCCTGGGACTTTCTGGCCTCGGCGATGGGCGAAGTGGTTTCTTGACCCTTCGCGGGCAAGCGGTTAGGCGAGGCGCGATCAACCAGACCGAGGACCGCGCCCATGTCGAACCCGTCTATTCTCATCCTGCCCGGCGACGGGATCGGCCCTGAAGTGATGGCCGAAGTGCAGAAAATGATCGCATGGTTTGGCGAAAATCGGGAAATGATTTTTGATGTCAGCACCGATCTGGTTGGTGGTGCTGCCTATGACGTGCGTGGCACGCCGCTGACCGATGCGACGCTGGAACGCGCGCAGGCGGCAGATGCCGTGCTGCTGGGGGCCTGCGGCGGACCTCAGTACGACGATCTGGATTTCAGCGTGAAACCCGAACGCGCGCTTTTGAAACTGCGCAAGGAAATGGACCTTTTCGCCAACCTGCGACCGGCGCAATGCTTTGACGCGCTGGCCGATTTTTCGTCGCTGAAAAAGCATGTGGTGGCCGGGCTCGACATCATGATCGTGCGCGAGCTGACCAGCGGCGTCTATTTCGGCGAACCGCGCGGTATTTTCACCGAGGGCAACGAACGGGTCGGGATCAACACGCAGCGCTATACTGAATCCGAGATCGACCGCATCGCGCGGTCGGCGTTCGAGATGGCGCGTCGGCGACAGGGCAGGGTCTGTTCGATGGAGAAGGCCAACGTGATGGAATCGGGGGTTCTGTGGCGCGAGGTGGTGCAAAAGGTTCACGACGCCGATTACCCGGATGTCGAACTTTCCCACATGTACGCGGACGCGGGCGCGATGCAGCTTGTTCGCTGGCCCAAACAGTTCGACGTGATCGTGACCGACAATCTTTTTGGCGACATGCTGTCGGATGTGGCGGCCATGCTGACCGGGTCGCTTGGGATGCTGCCCTCGGCCAGCCTGGGCGCGCCGATGGCCGGCGGGCGACCCAAGGCGCTTTATGAACCGGTACACGGCTCGGCCCCCGATATCGCGGGCCGGGGCATCGCCAACCCGATCGCGTGTATCCTGAGCTTTGCCATGGCGCTGCGCTATTCGTTCGACGCAGGTGCTGCGGCGGACCAGGTTGAGGCCGCGGTCGAGGCGGTGCTGGCCGATGGTCTGCGCACCGCCGACCTTTTGGGGCCCGAAGACGGCTCGCCGGTATCGACCTCGGAAATGGGCGATGCGATTTTGGCAAAGCTCGACGCTGGCGAATAACCACGTCGATCGGGCCGAAGCTCAGGCAGAATAGATTTCTTTGACAGTTTCGCCAATCACTCCGTGCGCCTCGTCCAACAACGGGTCGCCGTGCGCAGGCAACAGGTGTTTGAATGCCAAACCAAGGATGCGCTCAAAGTCGCTGACATCCGGCTCAAGCCGGGCGCGCCAAGCGGGTCCGATGTTGCCGCGTTTGAAAAAGCCACCCTTTTTGAACGCTTCCGTGGTCGCGGCATCGAAAAATTCGTTGGCACCGGTCACGTTTTGCAAGCTGTCGCCAGATACCAGAATTCCGCCGTTTCGATGAACGCACAGAACCGCCTCGGGCGCGGCGATGGTTTCATACACCACAACCGTTGCGTCCTTGATTGGCCCCGCGTTGCCTGCAGTCAAGGTAGCCGCCGATTTCACCGGACGATCCTGCGGCGCGCCTTCCAGCGCCTAAACCGGGGCCGCGTATCGGTCAGAATAAAAGGCATCGTCGCGACCGTGGTTTGCGGCGACCCGAACAATATTTTCGACCTTTCCCAAGCGGTCAAGCGACGCCAGTCCCTGGTCATTCAGCCGCATTGAGTTCACCAAAGTCAGGCGGTCGCCGTCGCGTATTACCGTCATCGACCGCGAGAATTGAAATTTGTTGTCCTGGAATTCGAATTTCGATTGCCCGACGACAAAAAAGACGTCGGGAAAGATTTCGGTGATCTCACCATGCGGGAGTTGTTGAGGAAAATCTTGCATAGTCGGCTCCGGTTTTTGGTTGCGTGGTGGCGGCCATTGACAGTGTTTGAGACTTGGGGACCTAGCGCAAACCTTTCAAGGAGCGCCGATGGCCATGACCTGACCGACTGGCGGCTTTGCGCGCTGCTCGGTTGACTTGGGGCCCCGAGTGGCCTTTTTGGTCGTGCGACTGTTTGAGACAGACCCAATGACCCCAATCCCAACTTCCAATTTGAAAGGCGCAGCTTTCGCGCTCACCGGTTTCGCAATTTTTGCCGTCCACGACATGGTGGTCAAAACGCTGGGGGCGACCTATGCAACCTATCAGATCCTGTTTTTCAGTGTGCTGCTGAGCTTTCCGCTGGTGATGCTGATGCTGATGCGCGACGCCACCAAGGCGACACTGATCCCGGTGCATCCCTGGTGGTCGGCGCTTAGAACGGTCTCGGTCGTGGTCACCGGCGTCTGCATCTTCTACGCCTTCTCGACGCTGCCGCTGGCCCAGACCTATGCGATCATGTTCGCAGCGCCGCTGTTGATAACGATCCTGTCGATACCGATTCTGGGCGAAAAGGTGGGGCGGCACCGGTGGACCGCAGTGTTTGTCGGACTGGTCGGCGTGTTGGTGGTGCTGCGGCCCGGCACGGCCGGGTTTGGGCTTGGCCATCTGGCCGCGCTGACCGGCGCAGGCTCCAGCGCGCTGGCCTCAATCATCGTGCGCAAGATCGGCCGTGACGAACGCAGCGCGGTGCTGCTGCTCTATCCGATGATGGCGCATTTCATATTGATGGCCACGTTATTGCCGTTCTTCTACCGCCCGATGCCGGTCGAGCATCTGGGGCTGATCGGCCTGATGTCCGTCCTGGCCTTTGCGGCGGGGCTTTGCATCATCGGCGCCTACAAGAACAGCGACGCCGCAATTGTCGCGCCGTTGCAGTATTCGCAAATCCTGTGGGCCGCCCTATTCGGCGCGTTCTTCTTTGGCGAAACCGCGGACCAGGCAACCTGGATCGGCGCCGGGATCATCATTGCCAGCGGCGTCTACATTGTGCTGCGCGAAAGCCTGTCGGGCATCTCGGCGAACACCCCGGTTCTGCGCACCCGCACCCGCGCCGAGACCGGCACCAGCCCGCGGGTCAGCGTCATGCAACGCATCGCCCGCGCACGGGCGGATGACGGCGCGAACGGCAGCCACTGAAGACTTGCGTTGATGCTGCATTGCCGCTAGGCCCGCCGCCACGGTCGGAGTGTAGCTCAGCCTGGTAGAGCACTGCCTTCGGGAGGCAGGGGTCGTGAGTTCGATTCTCGCCACTCCGACCAATAAAATCAGAGACTTATGAGATTCGACTTCAGTTTTTTGTCTCAGATTTGTCTCGAGAATGTTTGGCAAGAACATTCGGGAATTTTAGTCCGGTTGGGAGCTTTCAACTTATAATCAGTGGTTCGCAGGTTCGAATCCTGCACGGCTCACCACTAAATCAACAATCTAGAAGACGGCCTCGAGAGATCTAGGCTCTTTCCAGGCTCGGCTTCACGTTGATCTCTTGCAGCGACTCAATTGAAGGCGCTGCTTTCATCAATCCGAAGAATCGGCAACATTTACGGATGGGTCGACCGAGGCCGAGTGATGGCGCCGTTGGACTCGACATGCGGGAAGGTACTGAAAACGCTGCGTTCTCATATTTGCGATTTTGGATGACAAGGCGTACCATAATATGCTAAAAGAGCGGTGAAACAACGGATAGAATCGCAAATATGAGAAAAGATCTGGATAAGCTGCTCACATCTCTAATGGACGGGTTGAAGGATGCGGAGATGGGTGCAGCGGCCAAAGCCATGCAGGTGTCCAAGGCCACCGCGTATCGGTATCGAAAAAGCCCGCTCGACATGCCTTTACGTAGCTTTGTTGGCCTTGTTGATTTCCTGAAGATGCCGCTCGATTTGAGCGTCACGCTCCACCAGGAAGAACTCATTGAGGCAGAAGAACTTCGGCTCCGGTTTGAGCAGCGTATAGCTATGGAGTCGGGATATCGGATCGTGACGACCCCACGTTTCACCGTGAACTGCGAAGTGCCGGAGTTCACGGAAGCAAAGTTTCGGGCCGAATACCCTAAGGAAGAGTGGCATCTGATTGGTCGTTATATAGAGCTGCGCGAGGCTCGGCGGGAACTGTATCTGTCGGGTGCGTACCAGAGCATCGAGATTATCAATGGCGCCGCTTATCTCGACTTTTATCTCCGCAAGAACCTGTTCGAGGACTTGGACGAGCCGCTTTGGCGGCAGCAGCATGCCGAAGTCGTCGAAACCCAGGGGCTCTCGCACGTTCAAAGGTTTATCTATCTAAAGGCGACGCCGGAGCTGCCGGTCATCCTTTGCTATTCGAGCGGAGAAACGCTGCTTCGCTTCGATGATATCACCATTAACTTGTCCGAGGATCATTTCCTACGGGCCAAAAAAACCCTTAATAATTATAGGGATAACAGCAGATATGCTGAAATGGGGGACGTACGAGACTTTTTGATCAACCCACTGAGAGTAGGAGCATAGGTATGCTTGTGACCGCCATGAACCCAACTGAACCACCCACCCCCTGTTCACTTCGGTGAAGACTCGCGGATCGCCGATTTTGTCCTCGATGATCACCGTGCGATGTGCGTCGCATCGGCTTTGCTCGATGCGGGCGCGTACCTGATCGACACGTCGCTGTCGCCTGAAGAGTATTACACTTGGAAAAGCGGTGTTCGCGCTCCTTGCTATTGCAACTGCCGGAACGCGATCTCGGATTTTGGCGCACGCAGTATGATCGCCGATGAAATGTCCGAGAGTGTTGTCACCGCCTTTGGTGATGTCGATGCGGTCTTGGGGGTTTCGACGGCAGGTATTCCTTGGGCATCGTGTGTTGCGGACCGTCTGGAACTTGCAACGGCGTATATCCGCTCTGAGAAGAAGGCACACGGTGTCGGCGGTTTCGTGCAGGGTCACGTTCAACCTGGTGATCGTGTCGTCATTATCGATGATCTGGTCGCCAGTGGCGGCTCTCTGAAGATGGCCATCGACGCGCTCAACGAAGAAGCAGACGTTGAGGTTGCTGGTGTCGTTTCGATCATCAACTGGGGCTTCCAGAAGATGCGGGACAACCTCGATGGCCTGACCTACGTCGCTTTGACCAGCTACCCGCAGATCATCATGGCTGCCACAGCTCGCGGCAAAGTGAATGAGGCAGACGTTTCGCGCCTGCTGAACTTCTACATGAACCCTTCGCTTGGGTACTGATATGACACGCTATGAGCATGTAGCTTTCGACTTTGATGGTGTAGTTGCAGACAGTGCCGCCGTTTGTGCCGATGAGATCAATCGGCTCCGGCAGCACTTCCCGACCATTCCCGAAGTCCATGACCAGGATGACTTCGCTTTCATCTACCCTGGCCCATTGAGGACATCGCTCAGAAGGTTCGGTCTATCAGACATGGGTGTCAGCGATTTTTTTGACCGCCATAGCGCTCGGATGATGAGCCGGGCGCGGGAGCTGAAGCCCTTCGTGCCAGTCGCAAGGATTTTGGCCGACATGGACCCTGCACGTTTTACAATCGTTACTTCGTCATATTCGGCTACGGTTCGGAACGTTTTGTCACGTTCAATGCCCAGTGGATCGATGGATGATATTTCGATCCTGGGTCGCGAGCTGAAAATGAAGAAATCCGCAAAATTCGAGTGCATCATGACCGAGAAAGACCTTCGCCCCGTGCAGCTCTTGAAAATCGGCGATATGGTGTCGGATGTGCTCTATGCCGCCGATGCTGGCATCGATTGCGCGGTCGTTGGTGGGGATATCACCCGTTGCGTTACTTGAAGGCGTTCGATGCAAAACACTTCCTGGAAACGCCATCCAACCTTCGAAACCTACTCAATGAACATGTTATGATTGGAGGATCCTATGACCACAAAAAACGCACTTGTCCCGATTGATTACATCAATGAAATGGTTCACGCTGATGGCAAACTAGCGGGAAAAGGCTATGCCGACTACATATCGCGCCATGGCACATCGGAGAAGGTCGCTGAACTACTGGCAAAGGCACGCCAGGGCGGATGGCTCGTTTGCCATGTTCGCGTAGGTTTCGATGCTGGGTATGTTAGCCATCCCGAAAACTCCCCACTATTTGGCGCTGCCAAGAAATTTGGAGCGCTGAACCAGGATGCTTGGGGATGTGAGTTCATTGATTTTGCGTCGCCAAATGACGGCGAGGCCATCATTCAGAAGCGTCGCGTCAGCGCATTCTATAGCACAGAACTGGATACTGTGCTTCGCGTGAACGGAGTCTCCAACGTGTACTTCGGCGGCTGCGCAACCGATCTTGCCGTTCAATCCGCTGTTCGCGATGCTCACGACCGGGATTTCGTCGCAATTGTAGTATCGGATGCCTGTGCAGCGGCGAATGATGAAGACCATGTGAGTTCTCTGCCTGTCCTCGAAAAAATTGCGAAAGTCTGCAAAGTTTCAGAGATCTAGGCTGCTCTGTGGTCTCGAAGGAACTGCCCGCCTCAATCATCACAGGCGGGCATTTTCTTACGGCGGCGACGCCCATAGTGTCCCCTACGAAATCTCGGCTCGTCCCCAGCTTCATACGTTTTCGTTCGCCGACTGTAGAATTTGGTTTTGCCAATTCGCTCGACGGGTAATGGTTGACTTCGAAAAAAGACAACGAAGACTGAAAACAGTTGGTGCACTGGAAATTGCACGTACGCCTTTGTGGTAGGTTTTTGAGCAAAAGCGGAACAGGATTGCGACATGTCGAACCTAATATCTGAGTACTGTGAGTTATCAGATCAAAATGTCATTTTGGAAACGCCAGTAAGACTTATTGGAAGTTGCCGCATACGCCATTCAGTGGAGATCAATTCATTTTCAACAGTTAACGATGACACCACTATCTATCCCCACACCAGTATCGGAAAGTATTGCTCGATAGGGAAGAGATGCGAAATCGGTGTTTCTAGCCATCCGACGGATTGGCTTTCTACCAGTCCAGCATTTTATGATATCGGGACACACTTCCCCGATTTTGAACAGCAATTTCATCAAGAGAAATACGACTCGTATAAACCAACTAAAATCGGCCACGACGTTTGGATCGGCTCAATGTGCCTGATCTCTGGAGGTGTCTCTATTGGAATTGGTGCCATTGTCGCGGGCGGCGCTGTGGTTACCAAAGACGTTGCTCCTTATTCAATAGTTGGAGGCGTACCCGCGAAGGAAATAAGGCGTAGATGTGAACGGCGGAGCAATACTCGGCCACGGTAGCGGCGTCATTGTGGTGTCGCGGGCGGTGTAAAAGTCGGCCACTTTTGCCCTTTCTGTTTTGGGAGGGCTTGGGGATATTCACCGTGGATTTGTATTTGAAGGTTCGTC
>JAKZRT010000218.1:0-14396 GCA_047518005.1 Brevirhabdus sp. | reverse complement strand
CGATTTGTCGATACATAGTCAGGCAAAGCTGAGTGCTGTCGCCAGACAGCTCAACGAACGACCCAGAAAGACGCTTAACTACGAAACACCAGCAGAGCGTTTCCAAGCATGTGTTGCGTCCACCCGTTGAAACCACCCCGCGTAGCAGTCATTGCTCTTTTTGAAATGCTGCACCTCGCCCGAAAGGCAGCTTGCTGAACATGGATTCCGACAAATTCCACCGCTCCGGTCAAATTATTCGAGTGACCAAAAGGTGACCCGAGACTGCTTGTAAATGAGTGACCGAGCCCTCGAGAGGTAACCCGTTACCTCGTAAGATGTTCTAATATATGCAGAAAATACGTTGGTGGGGTGGTGGAGCCAAGGGGGGTCGAACCCCTGACCTCTTGAATGCCATTCAAGCGCTCTCCCAACTGAGCTATGGCCCCATCCAGGTGCGGGCAAGCGATCGCACGCCTGCGCGTGTCTAATAAAGCGTTCAGGCTAGTTCAAGGGAAAAACCCTGCCGTCTCACGCGTCATCCGTCGTCGTTGGCTGCAACGTCAGCGATCTCATCCAGTGAAACTTTGTCGTCGTCGTCATCGTCTAGAACATCGTCGCCCAGATCGACATCAACATCGTTGCCGTCATCTGTGACGTCTTCTTCGCCGACCGCATCCGTTTTATCCGACGCGGCCGCCTTTTTCTGGACCTCTTTCGGGTCTGGCTTGTCGGCGACCAGAACCCGGCTTTTGTTGCCAGAGTCAAACTCGATCACCTCGCCCGTATAGGGGCTGACGATCGGGGTCTTGTTCAGGTCAAAAAAACGGCGCCCGGTGGTCGGGCAAAGGCGTTTGGTACCCCATTCTTCCTTGGGCATAAGAGCTCTCTTCTTTTAGCGCGGCCATGTCTGATAACCGACGCCACCTGCCACATGCCCACGCCACTGTCAAAGGGTATTCGCACGCGAAGCTTTTCCCCGGCGCGCCGGCACTGTATGGCGGGCCACAAGGGCGAAGCCAAGACAAACAGGTCCAGGTGCATGGTGAAACTAGCGGTCCCCGGAAATCCGAAAATTTCGGTGGTCCTGCGTCGGTCAGCGCAGGCGCGGCGGATGTCGCTGAGGGTGTCGAATTTGAACGGAGCGGTCACGCTGACGCTGCCGCGCAGCGTATCGGAAAAGGCCGCGCGGAGTTTTTTGGACCAAAAGCGCGGTTGGCTGCAATCTGCAATGGCCGAGGTTCCGCCACGGCTGCGGGTCAGCGAGGCCAGTGTGCTTCCTTTCCAGGGCCAGGCGCGCGCGATCGCGGTGGCACCGGTGCGCGCGGTTGGGCTGTCGTCGGACGGTGTCGATCTGTTGGTCCCCCAGAGCGCCCGGCACCCGAATCGCGCGATCAGGGCCTGGTTGCGGGTCATGGCACGCGACGCATTTGCCCAGGCCTCGGACAAATACAGCCGGGTTCTGGGGCGCGACTATGCCGGTCTGACGCTTCGCGATACCCGGTCGCGGTGGGGGTCGTGTTCGGCCGCGGGCGCGTTGATGTATTCCTGGCGGCTGATCATGGCGCCGCCCAAGGTGCTGGATTATGTGGCCGCGCACGAGGTCGCGCATCTGGCCGAGATGAACCATGGGCGCGCTTTCTGGACCTTGGTCGGTGACCTTTGTCCCGACTACTGCGACCACCGCGCCTGGTTGCGAAAAAATGGTGCTTATCTGCACTACCTGGATTTCGGCGATTGACGCGAGGCTATTGGTTGTGATCACAATTGATCATGATTAGCCAATCCCGCCCGGAATTGCCCGCAACTGCGCCCACGGCAGCCCACGACCGGCTTTATCGCACCCTGCGCGGGCGCATCATGTATGGCGAAGTTGCCCCGGCGACGGCGCTGACGCTCAGGGGTGTCGGGCGCGAATTCGGCATGTCGATGACCCCGGTGCGCGAGGCGCTGCGGCGTCTGGTGGCCGAAGGAGCGCTGACGCTTTCAAGCTCGGGTCGGGTGGCAACGCCGGAATTGTCAAACGAGCGGATCGAAGAGCTGGCCTCGATCCGGGCGCTGATCGAACCCGAAATGGCGTCGCGCGCCCTGCCGCGGGCGCATATAGCGCTGGTGGACCGGTTGCAGGCGATCAATTCGGCCGTGTCCGAGGCTGTGGCCAAACGCGATGCGGTGGCCTTTATCCGCGCCAACCTCGAGTTCCATCGCACACTTTATCTGCGCGCGCAGTCGCCGGCAATGCTGGCCATCGTCGAAACGGTCTGGCTGCAACTTGGGCCGACCATGCCGCTGGTCTATGAACGCGCGCGGTCGAACGACCCGCCGGTTCAGCACCGGTCAATTCTCGCCGCTCTGCGCGCGGGCGATGAGCCAGGTCTTCGACTGGCGGTGCGCACTGATGTGACCCAAGGATTGCGCCACCTGATCGGTTAAATTTCACCGGACCCATCATACTTCCACAAATACACCGTGGATCGCGACGGGCTGGCCTGGCGCCTGGGGCAACGCCGAAGGTTGCGCAAACCTTGGCTACGCATGAATCGGCCCGTCACCGCAGGCCAGAGCCGCCTCGCGCACGGCTTCGGAAAAGGTCGGGTGGGCGTGGCAGGTCAACGCCACGTCCTCGGCCGCGGCACCGAATTCCATAGCCACGCAGATCTCGTGGATCAACTCGCCGGCCGCGGGGCCGATGATATGGGCGCCCAGTATCCGATCGGTGTCCGAGCAGGCCAGCAGTTTCACAAAACCATCGCCCGCAAAGTTAGCTTTGGCGCGGCCGTTGCCCATAAAGGAAAACTTGCCGACTTTATAAGGACGATCTGCGGCTTTCAGGGTTTCTTCGGTCTCGCCCACACTTGCCACTTCGGGAGCGGTATAGATCACGCTTGGAATGACGCCATAATTCACATGCCCGGTTTTGCCGGCGATCACATCGGCCACTGCCATGCCTTCGTCTTCGGCCTTGTGCGCCAGCATCGGGCCGTTGATCGCGTCGCCGATGGCATAGATGCCCGATTTGGATGTTGCCCAATGCGCATCGGTCTCGATTTGCCCGCTTTTGGTTGTCGCGACGTCCAAGGCCTCTAGACCTAGACCGCCGGTGAAGGGGCGGCGACCGGTGGCGACCAGCACCGTGTCGGCCGTGATCACGGCGTCGCTGTCGTCCTTCTTCAGCTTGTAATGCACTTTGGCTTTGATCTTGGTTGCGTCAACTTTCTGGACCGCGGCACCAAGGATGAACTTCAGGCCCTGGCGTTTCAGAAGTCTTTGAAACGTCTTGGAAACCTCGCCGTCCATGCCGGGTGTGATCGTGTCGAGAAATTCCACGACCGTCACGTCGGACCCGAGCCGCGCGTAGACCGAGCCAAGCTCGAGCCCGATCACTCCCGCGCCGATCACCACCAGGCGATCGGGAACTTTGTCGAGCGCCAGCGCGCCGGTCGATGTCACCACAACTTTTTCGTCAACCTCGACACCGGGCAGGTCAGAGGCCTCGGACCCGCTGGCGATGACGATATTCTTGGCCTCATGCACATCGTCCCCGACTTTGACTCTGCCGGTCCCGGGGATCGACGCCCAGCCTTTGATCCAGTCTATCTTATTCTTTTTGAAAAGAAATTCTATGCCCTTGGTATTTTGCCCAATGACATCATCCTTGTAGGCCAGCATACGCGCCCAATCGACAACAGGGTCCGCACCGATCAGCCCCATCTTCTCAAAGTTGACCTGCGCTTCGTGCAGCGAATGGGATGCGTGCAACAGCGCCTTTGACGGGATGCAACCGACATTCAGGCAGGTGCCGCCCAGAGTTTCGCGGCCCTCGACGCACGCCGTTTTCAGGCCCAGCTGGGCACAGCGGATGGCGCAGACATAGCCGCCGGGGCCAGCGCCGATTACAATCACATCATACTGCGCCATTGGAAAATCCTTCGATTTGGGACGCCGGTACCGGGTCGGTATCGCCGCGAATATCCATTGAGTTCAAGGCCATGTCGTTGCCTCAGACCGCGAGCGCATAAAGCGTCAGCGTGGCCAAAAATCCGCCGAGCCAGAACGCTGTCCGCAGCCCGTTGATGCCGAAGGTATAGGCCGGAAAATAGAGCACCCGGGCGATCAGAAAAACCTGCGCCGCGAGCAGGCTTTTGCCCGAATAGCGGTCGGTCAGGCCCAGGATCAGGATCGGCACCGCCACAAGCACCAATGCGGTGATCGAATTCGCCAGTGCCCGGTCTGTGCGGGCCAGCATGCGCGGCAATTCGCGCTGCCGGTCGCGCGCCGACAGCACATATCCCATGCCCATCTGCGCGGTCATGCCGGTGGTCTTGAGCCCCAGCACGATGGCCACGATCAATCCGTAAAGCGCAAGAATGGTCAATTCAGAGGCAAGCATTTCGGTCTTTCGGTTACACGATCCCGGATCAAGTCCATGGCTACGGCGCTCACAAATCCATCAACAGACGCCGCGGGTCTTCCAACGCTTCCTTGACTCGCACCAGAAAGGTCACAGCACCTTTGCCGTCGACAACGCGGTGGTCATAGGACAGGGCCAGGTACATCATCGGCCGGATCACCACCTGGCCTTTGACGGCCATCGGGCGGTCCTGGATTTTGTGCATGCCCAGAATGCCCGACTGCGGTGGGTTCAGGATCGGCGACGACATCAGCGACCCGTAGACGCCGCCATTCGAGATGGTGAACGACCCGCCTTGCATTTCCGCCATCGAAAGTTTGCCGTCGCGGGCGCGCAGGCCCAGCTCGGATATTTTCTTCTCGATCGCGGCAAAGCTCATCGCGTCGGCGTCGCGGACCACCGGCACCACAAGGCCATTGGGCGTGCCGACGGCCACGCCCATGTGCACGAAGTTCTTGTAGACGATGTCGGTGCCGTCGATCTCGGCGTTCACCTCGGGAACTTCGCGCAGGGCGTGGCAGCAAGCTTTGACGAAAAATGACATGAAGCCCAGCTTCACGCCGTGTTTCTTCAAGAACAGCTCTTTGTATTCGTTGCGCAAATCCATTATCGGACCCATGTCGGACTCGTTGAAAGTCGACAGCATCGCGGCGGTGTTTTGCGCATCTTTCAGCCGCCGCGCGATGGTCTGGCGCAGCCGGGTCATTTTCACGCGTTCCTCGCGGGCCGCGTCATCCGCCGCGACCGGGGCGCGAGGCATGGGCGCCGGCGCAGCTTCGGGGGCCGGGGTCGGGACCGTGCCCGCCTTGGCGACATCTTCTTTCATGATGCGCCCGTCTTTACCGGTGCCTTTAACGCTGCCCGGATCGACACCTTTCTCGGCCATCATCTTTTCGGCCGACGGCGCGTTTTTCACACCGCCCGAGGTGGTCGCCGCCATTGGTGCCGATGCCGCCGCGGGGGCGGGCGAGGCCGCGGCAATAGCACCGTTTGTGATCACCGCAAGCTTGCCGCCTGCCTCGACCGTCGCGCCTTGGGCGGCAATAACTTGCGACAAGGTTCCGGCGGCGGGGGCGGGCACTTCGACCGAAACCTTGTCGGTTTCCAGCTCGCACAGCATCTCGTCCACGGCGACCGCGTCACCGGGATTCTTGAACCAACTGGCAACTGTCGCCTCGGTCACGCTTTCGCCAAGCGCCGGCACCATGACGTCAGTGGTTTCACCTCCCACGGCATCCGGCGCGGCCTCGTTCGGCACCTGCGGCGCAGTTTCGGCCGGAGCGGGGTCGGGGTTTTCATCGACCTTGGCCGCCGAAGGCGCTGCGGCGCTTGCGCCCTCGGCTATCGAAGCCAGCAGGGCATCGACCCCCACGGTCGACCCTTCGGCCGCAACGATCTCGGCCAGGTTTCCCGCGACCGGCGCGGGCACTTCAACCGTCACCTTGTCGGTTTCCAACTCGCACAGCATCTCATCGACGGCGACAGCATCGCCGGGCTTCTTGAACCATGTGGCAACAGTCGCCTCGGTGACGCTTTCGCCAAGGGTCGGAACACGGACTTCGACAGACATCATTTCTTTCCTTCGATGGACAGCGCCTGATCAATCAGGGCTGTTTGTTGTGTTTTGTGCTGGCTAGCGAGCCCGGTTGCCGGAGAAGCCGAGGCTGGTCGCCCGGCAAAGCTGGGCCGCTTGTGTTTGGCCTTGATCCGGGTCAGCACCCATTCGATGTTGGGCTCGATAAAGTTCCACGCCCCCTGGTTCTTGGGTTCTTCCTGGCACCAGACCACATCGGCCTGTTTGAACCGCTCAAGCTCTTTGACCATCGAGAGCGCCGGGAATGGATAGAACTGTTCGACCCGCATCAAATAGATATCGTCGATACCACGCGCGTCGCGTTCTTCGAGCAGGTCGAAATAGACCTTGCCCGAGCAAAGCACCAGGCGCCTTATCTTGTTGTCGGGTTCCAGCTGCGTATCGGAATGGCCCTTTTGCGCGTCGTCCCACAGCACCCGGTGGAAGCTGGACCCGGTCGTGAAATCATCCGCGTTGCTGACCGCCAGCTTGTGGCGCAGAAGGGACTTGGGTGTCATCAGGACCAGCGGTTTGCGATAAGTCCGGTGCATCTGGCGCCGCAGGATGTGGAAATAATTCGCCGGCGTCGTGCAATTGGCGATGATCCAGTTGTCGCCACCGCACATCTGCAGGAACCGTTCCAGGCGGGCCGAAGAATGCTCCGGACCCTGGCCTTCGAACCCGTGCGGCAACAGGCAAACGAGCCCCGACATGCGCAGCCATTTGCTTTCGCCCGAACTGATGAACTGGTCGAACATGATCTGGGCGCCGTTGGCGAAATCGCCAAACTGCGCCTCCCACAACACCAGAGCATTGGGTTCGGCCAGGGAATAGCCATACTCGAAACCCAAGACCGCGTATTCGGAAAGCATCGAATCGATGACTTCGAAACGGGCTTGCCCGGCGCGGATACTGCTGAGCGGAAAGTGCTTTTCCTCGGTATCCTGATTGACCAGGCCTGAATGGCGTTGGCTGAAAGTGCCACGGGCAGAATCCTGCCCCGAAAGGCGCACCGGATAGCCCTCGAGCATCACCGAGCCGAAGGCCAGCGCCTCGCCCGTTGCCCAGTCAAATCCTGTGCCACCCGAAAACATCGCGCCGCGGTTTTCGAGGAGCCGCCCGACCGTTTTGTGCACGGGGAAACCTTCGGGCGCGCGGGTGATCGCAACGCCGATCTCGGCGAGAGTTTTCTTTTTGATCGCAGTTTTGCCGCGCTGATATTTCTCGCCCAGTGAATCGAGGTGCGACCAGCGTCCGTCCAGCCAGTCGGCCTTGTTGGGCCGATAGGCTTTGCCGACCTCGAATTCCTCGTTCAGATGGGCCTGGAAGGCGGCCTTCATATCTTCGATCTCGCCCTCGGGGATCAGGCCGTCGGCCACCAGCCGCTCGGTATAGATCTGCAGCGTCGTTTTATGCCGCTTGATCTTTTTATACATCATCGGGTTGGTGAACATCGGCTCGTCGCCTTCGTTATGGCCGAAGCGGCGATAACAGAAGATGTCCAAGACCACGTCTTTCTGGAATTTCTGCCGAAACTCGGTGGCCACGCGGGCGGCGTGGACGACGGCCTCGGGGTCGTCGCCATTGACGTGAAAAATCGGCGCTTCGACCATCAGTGCGATGTCGGTCGGATAGGGTGACGAGCGGCTGAAATGCGGGGCGGTGGTAAAGCCGATCTGGTTGTTGACGATGATGTGCATGGTGCCGCCGGTCTTGTGCCCGATCAGGCCCGATAGACCGAAACATTCGGCCACAACGCCCTGACCGGCAAAGGCAGCATCGCCGTGCAGAAGGATCGCCAGACAGCTCTCGCGCGAGCCGTGCTGTTCCTGTTTGGCGCGCACTTTGCCAATGACCACGGGGTTCACCGCTTCAAGATGGCTTGGGTTGGCAGTCAGGCTGAGGTGAACCGTATTGCCGTCAAATTCTCGGTCCGACGACGCGCCAAGATGGTATTTCACATCGCCCGAGCCGCCCACATCTTCGGGTTTGTAGCTGCCGCCCTGAAATTCGTTGAAGATCGCGCGGTAAGGTTTTTCCATCACGTTGGCCAGCACGGAAAGGCGACCGCGGTGGGGCATGCCGATAACAATGTCTTTGACACCCAGCTGGCCGCCGCGTTCGATGATCTGTTCCATCGCCGGGACCAGACTTTCGGCGCCATCAAGGCCGAACCGTTTGGTGCCCATGTATTTGACGTGCAGGAATTTCTCGAAACCCTCGGCCTCGACCAGTTTGTCAAGAATTCTGCGCCGCCCTTCGCGGGTGAACGCGATTTCCTTGCCATAGCCTTCGATCCGATCTTTCAGCCAAGCGGCCTCTGCGGGGTCCGAGATATGCATGTACTGAAGCGCAAATGTGCCGCAATAGGTGCGTTTGACGATCTCGAGGATTTCGCGGATCGAGGCGGTCTCGAGCCCCAGAACGTTGTCGATGAACACGGGACGGTCAAGGTCGGCATCGTCGAACCCGTAGGATTTTGGGTCAAGTTCCGGGTGCGGTGTGCGGGCTTGCATGCCTAGCGGGTCAAGGTCGGCCACCAGATGACCGCGAATGCGGTGTGCCCGGATCAGCATGATCGCGCGGATACTGTCAAGCACGGCGCGTTTGATCGCCTGATCGCTGACCGTTGCGCCCTTCTCAATGGCCTTGTCGGCGATTTTCTTGCCAATGGCGGCGGGCTCGGGGTCGGGCCACTGGCCGTCCAGCGCCGAGGTCAGTTCGTCGCGCGGCAGCGGCGGCCAGTCGGCGCGCGCCCAGCTTGGGCCCGCCGCGTTGCGCTTGGCCTCGACCTCGGTGTCGCCCAACCCCCGAAAAAACGCGGCCCAGCCTGCGTCGACGGCGTCAGGGTCGCCCGCATAGCGCGCGTAAAGCGCTTCGATGTATTCGGCGTTGTGGCCTTGCAGGAAAGACGAGGCGTGGAATTGGTCGTTGGATTGTTCGGTCATGGCGTCACCTCATGAGGGTTGGGACCGTATTTGTTGGAGTTGGACCGCGACGAATGGCGCGGGAAATTCGTGTTTTTGCAAGCGCAGATTGCCGTGCATCGGACTGGGCGCATCAGAGAGCTCCCGCCTGTTAGGTGCTGCCCCCTGCTCATATGCGCTAAGCATAGCAATCGCCTATCCAATCGCCTTCAGCACTGCCTCGCCCAAAGTCGCCGGACTGTCGGCGACCACGATGCCCGCCGCCTTCATCGCCTCGATCTTGTCTTCGGCGCCGCCCTTGCCGCCCGCCACAATGGCGCCGGCGTGGCCCATGCGGCGGCCCGGGGGGGCGGTGCGACCGGCGATAAAGCCTGCACAGGGTTTGCCGCGCCCGGCGCGTGTTTCGTCGGCCATAAACTGGGCGGCTTCTTCCTCGGCTGATCCGCCGATTTCGCCGAGCATGATGATGCTTTGCGTCTCATCGTCGGCCAGAAACCATTCCAAAACATCAATATGTTCGGTGCCCTTGATCGGGTCGCCGCCAATGCCCACGGCGGTTGATTGGCCCAGCCCCAGATCGGTGGTCTGTTTGACCGCCTCGTAGGTCAGCGTGCCCGAGCGGGAAACAACGCCGCACGATCCGCGTTTGTGGATGTGGCCCGGCATGATGCCGATCTTGCAGGCCCCCGGCGTGATCACGCCCGGGCAGTTGGGGCCGACAAGCCGGGTGGCCGAGCCTTCAAGGGCGCGTTTGACGCGCATCATGTCCAAGACCGGAATGCCCTCGGTGATGCACACCACCAGTTCCATGCCTGCGTCGATGGCTTCCAGAATGCCGTCAGCAGCAAAGGGCGGCGGCACATAGATGGCGGATGCATTGGCCCCGGTCGCCGCGCGCGCCTCGTGCACGGTGTTGAAAACCGGCAGGTCCAGATGCGTCTGCCCGCCCTTGCCGGGGGTCACGCCGCCGACCATTTTGGTGCCATAGGCGATGGCTTGCTCAGAATGAAAGGTGCCCTGGCTGCCGGTGAAGCCCTGGCAGATAACGCGTGTGTTTTCGTCTACGAGTACGGCCATTTAGCAGATGTTCCTCTGAACTTAGCAGGGCGCTAGAAGCGCGTTGATGTTGTCATCGACTGGCATTCTGAGCGGATGAAGTAGATGAAGCGAAAAGCCTGAACGATCCGCCATATCCGACAGCGTTTCGTGCGTGAAGTAATTGACATGATCAGGATAGCGAAAACCGCACCATGATTTGCCATGTACCTTTCGATTGATCGAGCCATAGTTCGGCACGCGGACGTATACTCGGCCGGTTTCTTTTATCGCTCGGCGCGCGCCCTGAAGTGCCTTCAATGGGTGTTCTTCGTGTTCGAGATAAGATCGCATTACGATCCCGTCAAACATCTCGGAATCGAAATCCCAGATCGCTGTTGCTCCGGGGCCGTGAACGCAACGGCCACCTTTTGGTTCCAGATTTCGGTTTGCCTGGATTGCCAGTTCCTTCGACAATTCGATGCCAAAAGCACGAAATTCCGGAAACGAGTCTGTTGCTGCGGCGCACCCGACGTTCAACAGATTACCTGACCCAAACCAATCCACATAAAGCGCTCTTCGCGAGCGGCCAAAAATCGAGTGCCGCCAACGAGTTGCCAGATGAATGCGTCTGGCAATAGGGCGGCTGGTCAGTCTGGCCCGGGCTTCGGCCTCATAGGTCTTTTCCCAAGCAAAGGTTTCTTCCAGTGCCGCGTAGCCGGGTGGATTGGCTAGATAGACGAGGCTACATTGATCACACGACACAATAATCCAATGGTCCCTGGAATATTCTGGGACTGGCGTTGCTTCGGAGAAGCCACATATGGGGCAATTTCGCTTCAAATCTCGTTCACCGCCTTGACGATTTTCTGGGCCGCGTCGCCCAGATCGTCGGCGGCGATCACATTCAGACCGCTGTCGTTAATAATCGCCTTGCCTTCCGCGACATTGGTGCCTTCCAGCCGCACCACCAATGGCACCTGGAGGCCGACTTGTGTGACCGCTGCCACCACGCCCTCGGCGATGACGTCGCAGCGCATGATGCCGCCGAAGATGTTGACCAGAATGCCTTTGACCTGCGGATCGCTGGTGATGATCTTGAACGCCTCGGTCACCTTTTCGGTCGTGGCCCCGCCGCCGACGTCCAGGAAGTTCGCGGGTTCGGACCCGTAAAGCTTGATGATGTCCATCGTCGCCATGGCCAGACCCGCGCCATTGACCATGCAGCCGATCTCGCCATCTAGCGCGATATAATTCAGGTCGAACTTCGAGGCCGCCAGTTCCTTGGCGTCTTCCTCGGTCTCGTCGCGCAGCGCCGCAATGTCAGGGTGGCGATAGACTGCGTTGCCGTCGAACCCCATCTTGGCATCGAGGCATTTCAGGTCGCCCTTGTCGGTGACGATCAACGGATTGATTTCCAGCATCTCCATGTCTTTGCTGACGAAGAGGTCATAGAGTTGGCCCATCAGACGCACGCATTGCTTGATCTGGCCGCCTTCCAGCCCCAGAGAGAAGGCAATGCGCCGCCCGTGATAGGCCTGATAACCGGTCGCGGGATCAACCGTGAAACTGAGGATTTTGTCGGGGGTTTGGGCGGCGACCGCCTCGATGTCCATGCCGCCCTCGGTCGAACAGACGAAGGAAATGCGACTGCTGCTGCGGTCGACCAGCAGGGCGAGGTAAAGTTCGCGGTCAATGCCCGCGCCGTCCTCGATGTAAATCCGGTTGACCACCTTGCCCGCTGGCCCGGTCTGATGGGTGACGAGGGTGCGACCGAGCATGCGTTTTGCTTCGGTTTCAGCCTCGCTGACCGAATGGGCCAGACGAACACCGCCGGCGTCACCTGCGTCGGACTCTTTGAATTTGCCCTTACCGCGCCCCCCCGCGTGGATTTGGGCCTTGATCACCCACAATGGCCCGTCCAATTCGCCCGCCGCGGTTTTGGCTTCCTCAGCCCGCAAAACCGCGCGTCCGTCCGAGACCGGCGCACCGTAATCGCGCAAAAGCCCCTTGGCCTGGTATTCATGGATATTCATCTGATCGCCCGTCCGTTCGTTGCATCCGCAATAAGCCGCGTCTGAGCGACGGCAGAAAGCGAAATCGAACATTCTGAGCGCAATTGCGCAGGTTTTCTCCAATTTGTGATCACAGCATTAAATGGTGTGATCACATACGCGGCGCGCAAGCCAACCGAATGATTCGTGACACTTTCTTCCGTTTGCCCGGAGCCGGGGCATCTGATAGGGGCAAACCGAAGATATCGTTAAGAACAACGGGACCGAGATATGTCCGGAGAGTTTGCTAGACCAAGCTGGCCGATGGCCGCGATCAGGCGCCTGCGTCGGATCGGCCTGAGGGGGATGCTGATATTCGTTATTTTGGTGGCATTGGTGACGGGCCGTGACCCGGAAAAACTGGGAGACAGTTTTCAAATTGCGTTGCCGGTTCTGGCCCTGGGTTGCGCGGTCGCCGATGGCAGCGCTTTGCGTCTGGTCGGGCGGTTCGTGCTTTTGGAGGTCTTTGTGAGGACGCCGAAATTGACGCTTGGCATGCACCCGATCAACCTGCGCCCCAACGGGCAAGACCAGGGCTTTCCTTCGGGCCACACGGCAGCGGCCGTTTTTGGCACGACGGCGTTGGTACAAAGCTGCCTGAAAAATGCGCCTTCGGCTCAGGCGGTCGCGATCATGGCGGGCGGCTTTGTCGGCGCATCGCGGATTGAGGCGGGCAAGCACACCATCTGGCAGGTGTTGGCTGGCGCGCTTGTGGGCTGGCTGGTGCAGGCGCTAACGCTGCGAGTTTTTGACCGGTTTGTGGCGCGGGTCTGGGGGCGCATGCGTCGGGGCATTGCACGGGCGACAAGGCGCGGTGGATCCGGTGCTGCCGGTGTCGCGATTCTCGGCGCGATGCTGGCCGCGCCGCCAAGTGGGGCCCAGGCGCAGGTCGCGTTTGATCTTTACACCGGCTATCAGACGGCCCCGCATTCGCGGGTGACCGGCAGCGATCCCACCGGTGTCGGTGACTTCAATTTTCTGGCCGGGTGGGACGGCAATTCGTTCGCAATGCCGCCCCATTACGGGTTGCGCGCGATCTTGTGGCGCAACCACCGATTTGGCTATTTCGCCGATTTCAACCACACCAAACTTTACGCAGACAGCGAAACTTTGGGCATATCGGGGACCAGTGGCGGCTTCGAAGTGCTGGAGTTCACCGACGGGCTGAACAACCTGACCTTTGGCCCGATCTGGCGCTGGCCGGATGCCTGGGGCGGGCGGGCCGTGACTTATGTTGCGGTTGGTCTGGGGGCGGCATTGCCAAACGTCGAAGTGCGCTCGGGCCCAGGCGCGCCCACGACATTTGAGTATCAGTTTGGCGGACTGGGTGTCAGTGTGGCGGTAGGCGCGGCCTGGAGCCTGTCCGACCGCCTGGACCTGATTACCGAATACAAGGGCACCTATTCGCAACTGGATGTCGATCTTGTCGGCGGCGGAACTCTGGCCAGCAATGTGATCACCAACGCGCTGAACATCGGCCTGCGCTGGCACCTGTCGCGCTAACCATTCGTTAACATTAACTTTTCGTTTACTTTGCTGCCGCTATGGTTGAGAAAACCAGCGGAACAGGCTCTATGCCCCTTGCCAGAATCAACGGAACGCTTCTGCATTTCGTTCATGTTCCCAAGACCGGCGGGTCGAGCATCAAGGAATATCTCAAGGCCAAGGGCAGTCTGGCTCTTTACAATTGGACACCGATCGCTTGGGCCCGGACCTGCCCGCAGCATATCACAGCCGACACGCATCGCATTCTTGTCCCCAAAGGCTTTGCAGATCACGACTTCATCGTTTTCCGCGACCCCGTCGAGCGACTGATCAGCGAATTTCGCTATCGGTCCCAGCCGCCGGATGAGAAGGGGCACATTTGGGTGGATCTGGACGAGGGAGGACGCTTTGAGGGGGGCTTTGACGGCTGGGTCCAGGCGGTTTTTCAGATGCACACCCAAGATCCCTATGCCTGCGATAACCATATCCGGCCCCAGTCCGAATTTTGGCGAGACGGGTTAGTGCCATTCTTTTTCGAAGATGGCGTTGACCAGGTGCTGCGGTGGATCGACGATGTTACCGGCACGCCAGCATTGCCGGGCACGGTTCATGAAAACAAAGGGCGCCGCGTCGAGGTCAATATCTCGGGCGCGACTCGAACCGCGATCAAGGCTTTTTACTATTCGGACTACGTACTGATGGCGCGTCTGCGAAAAAAATTGGTGGCCCACGTCGCTTCGCCGCGGGTTCGCAAATCCGGTTAGGTCAACGAGCTGTCGATGACCTTGCAAGCTTCAACCAGACCCTTCACCGCGTCAACCGATTTGTCGAACATAGCCTGTTCGGTGCGGTCCATTTTGATGTCCACGACCTTTTCGATGCCGCCCGCTCCGATGATCGTGGGGACGCCCACGTAAAACCCGTCAAGCCCA
>JAKZRT010000217.1:0-5402 GCA_047518005.1 Brevirhabdus sp. | reverse complement strand
CCGTCTTCGACAATTATGAGCAGATCGTCGACAGGTGTTGCGAAGCATGGAACTTCTTTGCAAACGACAAAACCGCAATCACGTCAATCACTACCAGACAATGGGCCAAAACGGTCAACGACTAGGGCCGTTGGTATTACTGGTTATACCCCGGTGCTATGTGCACAAGGTGGTCAAACCGTAACGCAACCACGGCCTTTTAGGTAAATTTAGGGGGAATTTGGGTGTTTATTTGACCGACTTGGAAACGATGTGCGCATCCACGGTTGCATTGTGTCAAATTCTGCCGAAATGAACCTTGGTCCAGCTTTCAAAACAATGGCAGGCTAAAATTCTATCGGAGGTCCCCTGCCGTGGCCTTGGCCGATTCCGCCGTTACCACCGCCGTTACCACCGCCGTTGCCGCCGCTGTTGCTGTGGCCACCGCTGTTGCCCGGCCCTGTTGGTTCGCTTCCACCGGTGTCGCCGCCGGTGTCGCCGCCGCCAGTATCGCCGCCAGTATCGCCGCCGCCTGTGTCGTCGCCGGATGAGGCAATGCTCGTGGACCCGTCGACGGTCTCAATTGGCTCGTCGGGTGCCAAGGGTACCCAGGAGAGGATTCTTCCGACCAGTTCCTCTGATCCGACATTGGGCCCGGCAAATCCCAATATCCGGGTTTCGGCCCGACGACCGGCGTCCCGAGCGCTTAGACCGGCCATTTCAATTGGGTTTTTATCGAGCCTGACTTTGATCCTGATCCGGTCCAACGCAACGCCCTGTTCGGACAAATATTTTGCCACTGCCTGCGCGCGACGTTTTGCCAGTTTGTCATTGTATTCGACGTTGCCCACGCCATCGGTAAATCCGGTGATTGCTAACTTGGCGACGTCATGCTCGAGAATCCACGCCGCCTGATGGCGAAGGACGTCGCGTGCGCCGGGGGTCAGCGCGGAAGAATCAAACCCGAAAAAGATCGCGTTTTGCACATTATCTTTAAACTGAGAGGCGAGGCTGCGCGGAAACAGGTTTATGCCTTCGGCCGCATTGGCGGAAATTTGGCCTCCGAAAGCCATCGCAAGCGCCAAGCAAAAGGCGGGCGCCGCAGCGCCTGCCAGCCGAAAAATTCTGGTTGTTTCCGTCTTGTGCATCCCAAGTTCCCGTTGAGGCAGCCGCAAAGGCGCACCCAGGAAATGTTCGATTATGGTCCAATAAGCGCCAAACGCGGCGAAATTGCGGCAAGGGCCCCTGCAACTCAGGCAATATATGAAGTGTCGATCCAATTACCGCGATGGCGGAAACAACCAGAAAGGGCCGCCCGGAGATTTACGAACGGCCCTTGAATTGTCAGCACCAAAGGCGGTCAGCGTTCGCTGTCTTCCGGGCGCGTGTCCACGAACGGCTGTGCCTGGGTTTCGGCCCCGTCTTCGGGCACGTCGGCCAGCAAATCCTCGTCTTCCTGCTGGGCCGCGCCGATATCGTCAAACAGCTCGGCAATCTCGAACTCGGCGGCTGCCTCTTCCTCGGCGGCCAGTTCCTGGATTGACTTGCCCGCAGCCTGAAGGTCGGCTTCTTCGACCGACCGGGCCACGTTCATTTGTATCTGAACCTCGACCTCGGGATGCAGAGACACAGTGACGTCGTGAAGTCCCAGTTCCTTGATAGGTGCGGCCAGTGCGACCTGTTTGCGGTCCAGGCTGAAGCCAGCTTCGGTTGCAGCATCAGCAGCATCGCGCGTCGTGACCGAACCATAAAGCGACCCGGTGTCCGAGGCCGACCGGATGACCATAAATTGTTGCCCGCTCAGCTTTTCCGCGAGGCCGTCAGCCTCTTTCCGGGTTTCCAGGTTGCGGGCTTCAAACTGTGCTTTGTGCGATTCAAACTGGGCGATGTTGGCAGTGGTCGCGTTCAGCGCCCTGCCTTGCGGCAAGAGAAAATTGCGGGCATATCCCGGTTTAACATCAACCACTTCGCCCATCTGGCCAAGTTTTGCGACGCGTTCAAGAAGGATCACTTGCATGGGGTTCTCCTTATTTCACGGCGTAGGGCAGCAGGGCCAGGAAACGCGCGCGTTTGATGGCACGCGAAAGATCGCGCTGTTTGTTGGCCGAAACAGCGGTGATCCGGCTGGGCACGATCTTGCCGCGTTCGGAGATATAACGTTGCAGCAGCCGGGTGTCTTTGTAGTCGATCTTTGGCGCATTATCGCCCGAGAATGGGCATACCTTGCGGCGGCGAAAAAACGGTTTGCTGGCCATGTCCTGCCCCCCTAGCGCCTGCGGTCGCCGCGGTCGCGGTCGTCGCGTTTTTGCATTTGAACCGAGGGGCCTTCAACGTGGGCATCGACCTTGATCGTCAACACGCGCATAACGTCGTCGTGCAGGCGCATCAGGCGCTCCATCTCTTGCACGGCGGGCGCGGGGGCGTCGGTGCGCATAAAACCGTAGTGGCCCTTGCGGTTCTTGTTGATCTTGTAGGCCATCGTCTTGATGCCCCAATATTCGCTGTCAACGATCTTGCCGCCGTTGTCAGAAAGGACCGTGCCAAAATGTTCGATGAGGCCTTCGGCCTGCGTGCCGGAAAGGTCCTGGCGCGCAATAACCACATGCTCGTAAAGAGGCATGAATATTCCAATCGTGTTACGGGCGCACTTCAAAGGACGGTCATTTTCTCCGCGAACCGTCCACGAGAGGCTGCGCCGGGTCAGCTCAGATCGCGGAAAGCTGCCTTATACACGGTCTTCTAATTGATGCAAGAGCGCCCGATTGTTGCCGAAATCGACTCGTATTCGTTAACGGAAGAAAAAAACCACGAGGCGACAATGGGCAAGAAACTGAAACTGCTGTCGGCGCAGGAAAGGACCCCGATTGAAGAATCGGGTAACCTGAAAATCGTCGATGAACTTTATGGATATACCGTGCGACCGGGCGGCAGCGCCCGCCGCCGCGCGACGCTAGTCGAATGGGCGGCGCACTTCGTCGGCTTCGGCCTGCTTTTCGGAACGTTCGGACTGATCATTGCGCCGGGCGGGCTGAACGGTGCCAACCTCGATGTGTTCGAAATCGGCATTGCCGTGGCCTTCGTCGCGGTGTCGGTGGTTTTTTTCTGGATTGGGACACGGGGAACAGCGGTTGAAATTCAGGTTGATCAGATACGCCAGGAACTGCGAACCGCGGTCCGCAACTGGCGCGGCCGAATGAAAGTGATGGAGACCTATTCGTTTGGCAATATCGAGAGCCTGTTCGTGCATAAGCGAAGCCAGAGGGCCGAAACGGGCAAACTGTGTATCGGGACCTATTCCGAGCCGCGCGGTATCGAACTTATCGAAGCGGGCGCGGCCGAGCTTCGCCATCTCTATAAGGCTTTGGCGCGCGGGATGAGACCCGAAACCCAGGCCACTACCGCCGCGACACAAGCCGCCTGAAACTTTTTCCTTTGGATTGACGGACGCCGCTGGCCCAGGCCCGGCGTCCGTTTCCGTTGGGCGACATTTCATGGCAATTGCGGGTCCTGCGCAGCCGCGCTAGACCGAAGGCAGGGCAATGCAAGGGGGGGCAGCCATGAGCCGAGCATTCGTTTTTCCCGGACAGGGCGCGCAGACCATTGGCATGGGCGCGGATATCGCGGCGGCTTATCCGGCCGCGAAGGCGGTTTTTGACGAAGTTGACGCAGCGCTGGGCGAAAAGCTGTCGGCGCTGATCTGGGAGGGCGAACAAGACGTTCTGACCCTGACTGCCAATGCGCAGCCGGCGCTTATGGCGACATCGCTGGCGGCAATGGCCGCTTTACGGGCCGAGGGCGTCGGCATCGATGCCGCGGCCTTTGTGGCCGGTCATTCATTGGGTGAGTATTCAGCACTGGCCGCTGCCGGGTCGCTGAACCTCGGCGACGCGGCGCGGCTGTTGCGGCTGCGGGGCGAGGCGATGCAGGCGGCCGTGCCACCCGGCGTCGGGGCCATGGCGGCTATTCTGGGTCTGGATTTCGAGACCGTGCAGGGTGTTGCGGCCGAGGCCGCCGGGGGCGAAGTTTGCGCCGCTGCCAACGACAACGATCCGGGTCAGGTTGTGGTTTCGGGCCACAAGGGCGCCGTTGAACGCGCCATCGAGATTGCCAAGGGCAAAGGCGCAAAGCGCGCCGTGCTGCTGCCGGTCAGCGCCCCGTTTCATTGTTCGCTGATGCAACCGGCGGCCGGGGCGATGGCCGACGCTTTGTCGCACGTTGATTTGAAAAGACCCGCGGTGCCGTTGGTTGCAAATGTTACTGCCCATGCGATCAGCGATCCCGCGACCATCCGGGCGTTGTTGGTGGACCAGGTTACCAGTTCGGTCCGCTGGCGCGAAAGCGTGACTTTCATGGCCGGCGAGGGTGTGACCGAGATATGGGAGATCGGGGCCGGCAGGGCGCTGAGCGGGATGATCCGGCGAATTGATCGCGAAATTGCGACGCGCGCGATAGGTGGGCCGGAAGATGTAAGGGCAGCAGCGGCAGCTTTGGCGGGCGAATAAGGAATGGCAAGCATGTTTGATCTGAGCGGAAAATCAGCGCTGGTAACCGGTGCGTCGGGTGGGATCGGCGGGGCCATCGCCACGGCGCTGCACGGCGCGGGAGCGCGGGTTGGGCTTTCGGGGACAAGGGTCGAACCGCTTGAGGCACTGGCGCACGCGCTGGGGGACCGGGCGCATGTTTTGCCGTGCGACCTGTCGGATGCCGAGGCCGTCACGGGCCTGCCCAAGACTGCCGCCGAGACCATGGGTTCGGTCGATATTCTGGTCAACAACGCCGGGATCACGCGCGATAATCTGTTCATGCGCATGTCGGATGACCAATGGGCGCAGGTGCTGGAGGTTAATCTGACCTCGGCCATGCGTCTCAGCCGGGGCGTGCTGCGCGCCATGATGAAGGCGCGCTGGGGCCGGATCGTCAACATCGGGTCGATTGTGGGTGCGACCGGCAACCCGGGTCAGGGCAATTATGCCGCGGCCAAAGCGGGGCTGGTGGGTATGTCCAAAAGTCTGGCCCATGAAGTTGCCAGCCGGGGCATCACGGTCAATACCATTGCGCCGGGGTTCGTTGCGACGGCGATGACCGACACGCTGAGCGACGACCAGAAAGAAAAAATTCTGGCCCAGATCCCCGCGGGACGGATGGGCAAAGCCGACGAGATTGCCGGAGCAGCGCTTTATCTGGCGAGCCATGAAGCCGCCTATATTACTGGTGCCACATTGCATGTGAATGGCGGAATGGCGATGCTGTAGGACGGGATTTTCGCGCCGACGGAGGTTGCAGGCTGTCGAGAACATTCTGAGTTGACCGGTTTATGTACCATATGAGTTGACCGCTTCTGTTGCGGTTTCTGGCCCTGTGGGGAAGTGGTCGGTCGCGGAGCGGCTGTCCACTTGTCCACAGGGCGCCGGTCGGTCGCGTCG
>JAKZRT010000216.1:0-22626 GCA_047518005.1 Brevirhabdus sp. | reverse complement strand
GTGCACCTGGCCAGCCACAACCGGTATCTGGTGCAACAGCTGGATCTGGTCTACCGGACCATGGCGCTGATGGCGACCACCTCGCTGGCGGTCGAAGGGCGCGGGCGCACCGCGCTCGACGAACACGACACCATCATCACGACCATCGAGGCGCGCGACGGGGTCGCAGCCGAGCAAGCGCTGAAAACCCACATCAGCCGCGCCTTCGAGACCCGCCTTCACGCCAACGCCATCACCTACGAGGCCGAAGGCTAGGACCGCGTCCGGAAATTTCTTATCCGAGCACCTGCGGCGCAAAACTGGTCGATGACCCACAAGAGGGTCTAGCTGTGCGCCGTCGTGCCGACGCCGTGTTCGGTCTTGTCCCAGTAAAACGGATGGCCGGACAATTCGGAAAGCCCGCGAAACGCCGCCACTGTGGCAAAAGGGAAATAGCCCAGAAGCGTCAGCGCCCAGGGGGCCAGATATTTCTTGCCCGAGGTCCAGACCGCCAGCACGCCGACGCCGGCCGAGACGATCTCGGCCACCAGAAAGACCCCCGCCACGGCCACCAGGACGCCAGCGCCAAGCACGGCATGAAACGGGTGCCACAGCCCCAACAGCGCCGGCCAGAAAGTCCACAAGAGCGGCGCCAACAGAAATTGGCTTAGCGTTCCCAGAAACAGCACCTGAAACCCGAAAAACCGCCATGGCCCAAGGTCGGCCAATAGCTTGCGCGGCGCGCGCATATGCACGGCGTAAGTCACGGCGTAGCCCTTCAGCCAGCGTGCGCGTTGCTTGATCCACGGCCAGAGCCGACAGTTGGCTTCCTCGTGGGTGACCGTGTCGACCAGTTCCACGCGGTACCCGTGCCGTGCCAGCCGGATACCCAGATCGGCGTCTTCGGTGACGTTATGGGCGTCCCAGGCGCCAAGGTGTTCCAGCGCGGCGCGCCGAAAAAACAGGCTGGTCCCGCCAAGCGGCAAGGCAAACCCAAGGCGCTGAAGCCCCGGCAGCACGATGCCGAACCAGACCGCATATTCGATGGTGAAACAGCGTGACAGCCAGTTCTTGCGCGGATTGTAGTAATCGAGCCGCCCTTGCAGGCAAGCAACCTCGGGGCCGCGTCGCTGGAACCGGGCCACCACTTTGTTGATCTGGTCCGCCTCGGGCCAGTCTTCGGCGTCGTAGACCCCGATCACCTGGCCGCGACAGTGATCCAGCGCGAAATTCAGCGCCCGCGGCTTGGTCCTGATTTTGCCGGGCGGAACCTCGATGACCCGAAACCACGGCGGCAGGCCGGTGCGCGCGATGGTCGCTTTGGTCTCGGTGTCGCTGGCTTCGACCACCAGGCAGATCTCGAGAAGTTCCCGCGGGTACTCCAGCGCTTCGAGGCGTTTGATCAGCGTCCCGGCGATTTCGGTTTCGCGCAGCAGCGGCACCAGAATCGACACGTCTGGGCGTCGCAATAACGCGATCGTCTGACCCTCCGGGTCGTCTTCGCGGATCGGGCCGTGCCGCACATGCAGCCAGGCGGCGGCGAATTTCAGCGACAGCGACGCGACCATGGTCAAGAGCGCCCAGATCAGCACCGCCGTCACGAAGGTTAGCGGTGACACGATGGCCCAGGTCACCAAGGCCAGCGCCAGGACGGTCGAAAAGGCCCGGACCTCGGAGATTGGCCAGCTGCGGCAGCTTTCCATTTCGTCGACGCGGGTCTCGGCCCGGCGGGCAAGTTGCCGCGATCGCTGGCACAGAATCGCGGCGACAACTTCGGCCTCGGTGGCCAGCGCCGGAATGATCGGCGCGCCGCCCATGTCAAGCTGGTCCAGACGGTCGGGATCGGGCGTGGCCACAACGACGGCCCCGCCGATGGTGCGCCAGGGCACCAGCCCCAGGTTCAGACAAACATTCGCCCCGAGCGTGTCGATCAGGCGCGGATCGGGGGGGTCGCGCCCAAGGTCGATGACCCGCGCGCCGGTCTGAATCGAGCGCGCCCGCAACAGGTCGCGCTCGCTGATCATTTTCCGGCTGAGCAGCAATCGACCCAAGCCAATGCCAAGCCGCACCCGATCGGCCTCGGCCACCGCAAGTTCGGGGCCCGAGACTAGGCCCATGGTGCGCAGAACATGGCATAGGTTTCGCGGCGAGCGTTGCGACTGGAAATCGGGCCTTCGAGGCGGTGGCGGCGACATAACAAGTCGCAACTGGGCAGGGGACATGGCGCACCGATGGGGGGACAGGAATTTCCAACAATTGGCGCTAATTGGTTAAGGAACTGTTAACCGTAACAGTCTGTTAACAAAGGTCAATTCGTCAGGGATTCTTACCCTTCGGCGCGCGCTGCCATGGCGCGGGTGAAGCGTTCGAACAGGTAATAGCTGTCTTGCGGTCCGGGGCTGGCCTCGGGGTGGTATTGCACCGAAAAGACCGGGCGGTCGGCCATCGCGATGCCGCAGTTCGAGCCGTCGAACAGCGACACATGGGTTTCCCTGACGCCGGCGGGCAGGGTCTGGCTGTCGACCGTGAAGCCGTGGTTCATCGACGTGATTTCGACCTTGCCGGTGTCGAGATCCTTGACCGGGTGGTTGGCACCATGATGGCCGTGGTTCATCTTGACGGTACGCGCGCCAAGCGCCAGCGCCAGCATCTGATGGCCCAGGCAAATGCCGAACACCGGAATCTCGGTGGTCTCCAGCACGTCCTTGATCATCGGCACCGCATAGGTGCCGGTGGCCGCCGGATCCCCCGGGCCGTTCGACAGGAAAAGCCCGTCGGGGGAGTGGGCTCTCACGTCCTGGGCGCTTGCGGTCGCGGGCAGCACGGTGACATCGCACCCAGCGCTGGCCAGACAGCGCAGGATGTTGCGTTTGGCCCCATAGTCAATCGCCACGACCCGGTGCCGGGCCTTGGTCTGGCGGACATAGCCTTGCGGCCAGGCCCAGCGCATTTCGTCCCAGCGATAGGATTGCGCGCAGGTCACGTCTTTGGCCAGATCGAGCCCTTCAAGACCGGGAAAAGCCCGCGCCCGCGCCACCATGGCGGCAACGTCGAAATTACCCGCAGGATCATGGGCCAGTGCCACGTGGGGCGCGCCCTGGCGGCGGATCGCGCGGGTCAGGCGGCGCGTGTCGACGCCGCCGATGCCAATCCGTCCGCGCCGTTCAAGCCAGCCCTGCAGCGGTTCCGCGGCGCGCCAGTTCGAGGGCGCGGTCGGGTCCCATTTCACCACTATGCCGGCGGCGACCGGGTCGGCGGTTTCGTCGTCCTGCGCGTTCACGCCGACATTTCCGATATGGGGAAAGGTGAAAGTGACGACCTGACCGGCATAGGACGGGTCGGTCATGATCTCCTGATACCCGGTCATCGCGGTGTTAAAGCAAAGCTCGGCCTCGCAAGCGCCAGTGGCGCCAAAACCGGCGCCATAAAAGATCGTGCCGTCGGCCAGTGCCAGGCAGGCCGTGGGTTTCTGGGGCGAGCTTTGGGTGGCGGACACGGGGGGCGCTGACTTTCATCACAAGCGGCAAATTGGGCCGGGTTTATGGGCGCGATGCGTGACGGTCAAGCACCCAGTCAGCGATGCGTGGTTGCGGTTCGCGGATGGGCTCGTTAATCTCGGGGCTTGCGTGCCTAACCAAGGGTGGGAAGCCATGGCGATGCGAAGCCGCGTTGATGATGCGCTGAAAACGGCAATGAGAAATCGCGAGACCCTGCGATTGTCGACGCTGCGGCTGATCAATGCCGCGATCAAGGACAAGGAAATTGCCAAGCGCGGCGATGGCGGTGACGAGGCTGTCTCGGACACCGAAATACTCGGCCTGATGGGCAAGATGGTCAAACAGCGGCACGAAAGCGCGCGCGCCTACGAGGAAGGCGGCCGGCTGGAACTGGCCGATCAGGAGCGCGAAGAAATTTCGGTGATCGAAGAGTTTCTTCCGCGCAAGCTGGATACGGCGGCGACCACGACCGCAATCAATGCCGCGATCGCCGCAACCGGGGCCGAAGGCATCCGCGACATGGGCCGGGTGATGGCCGAGCTGAAGGGCAAATACACCGGGCAGCTGGATTTCGGCAAGGTCGGTCCGATGGTCAAGGATCGGCTGGGCTGACCGACGAAAATCGCCATTCCACCGCAAGCTCAGTGCGTCCTCATGTGGATTGGGGAAGTAAAGCGTTTGGATCATTGAATTAATCTAGTAGTGACCGGCAATTGGGGTTTTGGGAGGTGCGGGCGCGGTGCGCCACGAATGCGCGCCTGCCGCTGACGCGGTCGAAGGTGCTGTTGAGCCGTCTTTATGGTCATCACCTTTCCATAAATACTCCGGGGAGCGCGAGGGGCTGGCCCCTCGCTGTGCGGGCGAGGCGCGGAACGCGCGGCGCAATCCCTAGCCCAACGGCATCGAAAGGCTGTGGTTGCGGCCGTTTTTGGCATAGATCAGGCCATTGGCGCCGATCGCCACGACCTGTCCGCCGTCCAGTCGATCACCGATCTTGACACTGATTATCCGGCCCGAGGGCAGACGCACCAGCGCGCGTCGATCCGAGGCCTGGCCGAACAGGCCAATCAGATTGACCCGGTTCAGTTTCAACACGCTGCCTTGTGTGGCGCGTCGCGCGACCGACCCGCTGGTCGTTGCGGGCAGCGGCGTCGCGTTCGCAGCCGCCGAACTGGCAATCTGGCGCGACCCGATGTTGCCGGGCCGATTGCGCGGTCTGATCAGCGACGCCTCGACATCCGTGCCATCAACCGCCGCTAGTAGGGCGCGTTCGACTTTCTCGACCGCTACGCTCTGCGGTGCCTGACGGCGGCGCGGATGTATAGCGGCGACCGAGGCGGCAACGGGGTTGCGGGCATTAAGGGACAGGAGCGGCCAGATCGGCGTCTCGGGCGCCAAGGCCGGATCAGCGGTTTCTGCGCGCTCGACCTCGGCCACCGCGGCCCGCAGCGCCGGATCAACCAAGCCCGGCGCGACCGTCCCGCTTTCCGGGGCGCCGGGATCGGCCGTGACAAGACGGTCAACGGAAGTCGTGCGTATTTGAGGCCACGCGAACAGCGCGTCAGGCGGATCGGACACATACACCGGCGGGGCAATGGCCGACACCATCGCGGCGCGCCCTGGCAACGGCGTAACCAGCGCCGGCTCGGCCTCGGGCAGGACCAGCGCGGCAACCGTCGTAGCACCCGCAGAGGGGATTGTCGCATCGGGCAGCGCCCCGGGACTGACCGGCAGCGCTTCGTCGGGCCCAATGATCCCCGCCTCGATGCTCAGCCCCGGTGCCACCAGGGTCTCGAAAACCATTGCAGCGCCACCGCGCGAGACCACTTGATAGAGGCGCAGATGGGTACCGAAAACGCCCGGCTCGGGCGTTCCGGCAAGGACCGGGGCCGCCATTTCGTCGTTGGAAAATGCGATTTCGGCCTCGGGCAATGCCCTTGCCAGCAGCACCAAAGCCGGGGTCGCGCCGTCGCGCACCGGCGCGTCCTTTGTCGCCAGATGCGCGACCCGTTCCGGTCGCCCGGTGGTTGTGCCCAGAACGTTTCCGGTGCGGCCAGGCGGCGCACCCGCCAACGCGGCCAGGGCCTGCGGTCGCGTGGGCTCGAAACCGACGGCCGTGCGAATGGTTGCCGGCGACAGGTTCGGGGATCTGTCGATCGCGGCGACTGCGACGGCTGGATTATCGCCCCTGAAAAACCGCGCCGACAGCGTCTCGCGCATGATGACCGAGGCGATCAGCAGAATAGCGAAGACGATCAGAATGGTCCCTATTACGATCTGTGCGCGCGGGCTCATCGACGGCGCGCGGGTGCCCAGCACCACGCCCGGGGTGATGCGCCCGGTTCGGGAGGTAAACGATGCGCCAGACCCGCGGGCCGGATGCGTCGATGGTGCCGGTGCGCCGGCCTTCCGGGCGGCCAATTTGGCGGGCTGGTCCTGGGACCGTGCGGTTATCGCGGTTTCCGGCAAATCCATCGCCAGCGGCGCGGCTGCGGCTGGGTGCGTGGATAGGGTCTGGGGCGCGGTCGCGACACCATCGGCTGGCGTCAGGATCAGTGGACCGTTGCCGCCACTACCTGGCGCAAATGGCGCGCCCGGAACTGTCGGCATGTCGTCGCGTTCGACCCGTTCGCCCACGCCAAGCAAAGCGACCGCCCCGATGGTTTCGCCGAAAAACGGCTCGGTCGGAAAATCAGACCCCGGCGGCGGCACCGCCACGAAGGACACCGCGTTAAAATTGTTGTCGGCGGCAAAGGCCTCGGCCTCGGCCAGCGTTTCGCGCGCCACCGCCGCCACCGCCACCTTGTCGCCGCGCGTCGGTTGCCAGTCGATGGCAAGCTCGTCCAGCGCATAGGGCGTGGCCGCCTCCATCGCGTTGATCACAGCCGCGGCTTGTTCACCGGCGCTGTCTCCGTCAACGTCCAGGGTGCGATAATGCACCTGAGAGTTGGGGATGATCAGTTTGGTGGTGACCCCTGCCGGCTCGAGCCCCGCCGCCGTTTTACGCAGAAATTCCAACTGATCGCCCAGGTCCGGGGCGTCGAGCCCAACCTCGCCGACCAGATGCCAACCGCCGGGCGCCCGGTGCAAAAGCCCGATCCCGTCGGGCGATAGGTTCAATGCATAGGTCGGCTTCATAGCGGGTTGCTGGTATCACATCGCTCGATTTCGTTTGGGGTCTTTGCGCCCCGTATCGGCAAACTACAGCGGGAAATCGCCGAGGCAAATAGTTAAATTTGGAACCTGACGGGCCCATTCGTGCCATGATTGATTGAATGACCGTTAACAAGGATCAAGGGATGCATCTTCGTATTGCCCTCATTATCGCCTTAAGTCTTACCGCCACGGCAGCCGCATTCGCACAAGATGTGCAGCGTCATATTTCCGTGTCCGGCGTCGGCCGGATCGACGTTGCGCCCGATATGGCCGATATTTCGCTCGGGGTCCGCCATCAGGCCCGGACGGCGCAAGAGGCGCTGCGCGAAACTTCGGCCGCGGTGACCGCGATCATCCAGAGGGTGCAAAGTTTCGGCGTCGATGAAACCGACATTCAGACCACCGGATTGTCGCTGAATCCGATCTATGAGCGGCGCAATAATTCAGAGCAGCAGCCCCGCCTGACGGGTTTTGCCGCATCGAACATGATCACGGTGCGGGTGCGCGATCTGGACCGATTGGGGGGTCTGCTGGACCGCGTCGTTGACGCCGGTGCCACGAATTTTCAGGGTCTCAGATTTGGTCTTTCCGACCGTGCCGAGGCCTTGGAGGGCGCGCGCCGGGCGGCGGTGGCGGACGCCATGGCCCGCGCACGGGTCTATGCAGATGCCGCGGAGGTTGTGTTGGGAGAGGTCCTTTCAATCGTCGAATCAGGGGCGCAATTCCAGCCGCGCGCGATGATGCGCGCCGATTCGATGTCGCTGGATGCGGTGCCGATTGCCGCCGGTGAGTTAATCATTTCGGCAAATGTCAGCCTAACTATTGGTTTGAATTAGCAAAAATTATGGAAAGTTCGCCGTAATGGCCTGAAAGTGGTCACAATTAGGGCCATCGGCGACCACATTGGCTTTCTAGATTAACCACGAGTTAGCGGTCCCTGCGGTCGCAAAAGACATAGGAACAGCCCCGAGGCTTGTGCATCGGATACCTGCTCTGGCCAGACACCGGAAAAGGCATCGTCACTGCACAACGCTCAAGCCCAAGGGCCCACTTTACCCCAAACGGGCCGCGCCACCAGGTCAGGCGCGGCCTTTTTCGTCGCTCGACCTTGTTACGAGATTGCCTGGGTGAGCGCCTGATCCAGGTCGGCGATCAGGTCGTCGGCGTCCTCGATGCCGATCGACAAACGAACCACGTTGGCCGATGCGCCGGCGGCCTCTTGCTGTTCGGGCGTAAGCTGGCGATGCGTCGTCGATGCCGAGTGGATGACCAGCGACCGGGTGTCGCCGAGGTTGGCGACATGGCTGAACAGGTTCAGAGCCTCGACCAGCCTGACGCAGGCCTCGTAACCGCCCTTGACGGCGAAAGTGAACAGCGCTCCGGCCCCCTTGGGGCAGACCGCTGCGATCCGGTGGTAATAGGGCGACGACGGCAGCCCGGCATAGGTCACGGCCTCGACCCTTGGATCGTTCTCGAGCCAGGTCGCAACCCTGACCGCGTTCTCGACGTGGCGCGCCATGCGCAGGCTGAGTGTTTCGATCCCCATAAGCGTGTAATGGGCGCCTTGCGGGTTCATCGTCATCCCCAGGTCGCGCAGGCCGATGGCGATGCCGTGGAAGGTATAGGCAAGCGACCCGAAGGTTTCGTGAAACTTCAGCCCGTGATACGCAGGCTCGGGTTCGGACAGCGACGGAAACTTGTCGCTGGCTGACCAGTCGAAAGTTCCCGCGTCAACCACGGCGCCGCCGGTGACGGTGCCGTTGCCGGTGAGATACTTGGTGGTGGAATGGACGACCAGCGTTGCCCCAAGTTCGATCGGCCGGCACAGATACGGGCTGGCCGAGGTGTTGTCGACGATCAGCGGTATGCCAGCGTCGTCGGCAATTCGTGCCAGGGCCGCAATGTCGGTGATATACCCACCGGGGTTGGCAATGGATTCGCAAAAAATCGCGCGGGTATCGCCGTCGATGGCGCCCTTCACGGTGTCCAGATCATCGGTGTCGACGAATGTCGCCGACCATCCGAAGCGCTTGATGGTGTGCGAAAACTGGGTGACCGAGCCGCCATAAAGCCGGGTCGAGACCACCACGTTTCGCCCCGGCGCCATCAGCGGAAAAAGCGCCATGATCTGCGCGGCGTGACCCGACGAACAGCAGACCGCGCCAACCCCGCCCTCGAGCGTGGCAATACGCTCTTGCAAAACCGCGACAGTGGGATTGGTCAGCCGCGAATAGATAAATCCGATCTCTTGCAGGTTAAACAGCGCCGCCGCGTGGTCAGCGTCGCGAAACACATACGCCGTCGTTTGATATATCGGCGTTTGCCGCGCACCAGTTGCCGGGTCGGGTCGCGCGCCGGCATGGATCTGAAGCGTGTCAAAGCCGTATGCCGGCTGGCTGTCCTGGGTCATTCCAATTCCTTGTCGTTGGTTTGGTCGTCGCGCGGACGTTAGGGGCATTGCGCCAGTTGAACAACTGGCGCCGCTTGGCGAATTGGCGACGTGATATCTCGCTAAAGTTGTGGTACAACCGGTTTGCGGGGGAACAGCTGACCCACAATTTTCGGCCAGCTGCCTGCATGCCGATTTTTATTCTGCTAACAAATTGGAGATCCGAGATGACTTTTCCAACACTTCCATCCCGACGGTTGATTCTGAAAGGCGGCGTATCGTTTGCCGGTCTCGCCGTGCTGATGGCCACCGGAGGCTGCGAGGCGATCCTGGATGCGATCAGAAGCCGACCGGTCCGCAAAAGGGCAGGCAGTTCGGCGGCCACGGGCGACATGGCGGTTTATGCCGACGCGGTCACCCAAATGAAGAACCTGCCCGCAAACGATCCGCGGAACTGGACCGCGCAAGCGCAGATACATCAGAGTTTCTGTCCGCACGGCAATTGGTACTTCCTGCCTTGGCACCGGGCCTATCTTTACTTTTTCGAACGCATCTGCCGCGAGTTGACCGGCGAACCCGGCTTTGCGCTGCCCTATTGGAACTGGCAGGTAAACCGGTCGATCCCATCGGGATTCTGGTCCGGTTCGCTGGATGACAATACGCGTTCGATCAATTCCGGTTCTCAGGCAGGGCTGTCTTATATCGGCAGCGGCGTGATCCAGGGCATCCTGGACCTCACCAATTTCGAACAGTTCGCAAGCTATGAGGCCTCGGCGCTGCGTGGCGGCAGCGGCGGTGGTTACGGAAGTCTGGAAGGCACGCCGCACAACAGCATCCACGGGTTTGTCGGCGGCAACATGGGCGGGTTCATGTCGCCGCTGGACCCGGTGTTCTGGGCGCATCACAACATGATCGACTGCCTGTGGGACAAGTGGAACAACCAGCTTGGCAACCTCAACACATCCGCGTCCAACTGGACCGGCTTTAACCTGACCGGTATGTTCGTCGACGGCGACGGCAGCCCGGCCGAGATGTCATGCGGAGTAACCACCATTCTGCCTTTGATTTCCTACCGCTATGCCGCCTCGACCAAGGGCGATGGATTTTTGATTGGCACCTCGGCATTCAGCCGCGAAGTGCTTGAGGCCGGCGGCAACATTCGCCATTCAGTTCGCGACAAGGTTCGTCTGGGTGGTCAGGCTGTCTTGGGTCCCAATGAAAGGATCATGCGCAAAATTGGTGCGCAGGCGCGCCCGGACCGCGCTTCTGACGAACGGGTTTTGCTGCAACTTTCGGGTGTCAGGGCCCCAACCGACGACAACGGATTTGTCCGGGTTTTCGTCAATCTGCCCGGGGCGAGCGCCGGGACGCCCATTGACGATCCGCACTATGCCGGATCGATTGGGTTCTTCACCGATCCACGGATGAAAATGAAGATGCCCGACACTTATTACGTCGACATCTCCGATACGCTCGACCGTTTGCAGGCCGGCGGGATGCTGGCAGCCAGCGACGGAGTGTCGGTTACGTTGGTGCATGTGCCGCACGACGCCGAAACGCGCCAGCTTGGCCAATTCAGGATGCGGTCGCTTGACCTTGTGACCACGCCGTCGGCGGTGAAGGGACAATAGGCGATGCGCCGGATCGGGCTGGTTCTTGCTGTTTTCATTTTCGCAGGGATGAGTACCAGAACTATGTCCGATCCGGAGCAACATCAATTGACTATGACCGAGGCTGTCGAAGCCAGGGTGGTGGGATCGGGGCCGGTGATCAAATTGTCGATCCTGGCGATTGACAATGCAGATCTGGTCCCGTTCGGGGTAATCGTTGCGCGGATCGACGGCACCGAGATCGGTCGAATCGCGGTTTTTCCGGCCGATCAGACCGGCGATTATTTTCTGCCGCTGGCGGTGCCACTGCCCGACAGTCAGCTACGGCTGGCCATCGACGCATTTGGCGGCGCTTCGGATATAACCCTGACGTTCACGGTTACGCGGGAATAAAGCTCGTGGGGAGGGTGGCGCTAGCGCATCCACAGTCCGGCCGCCTTGATCTTTTTGCGGATCGCGGCTTCGCGTCGGGGCAGGTCGTCGCGGTCGAAAAGCGCCCGCACCTTGTGCCCCTTGCCCTGATAGATCATCCGGCGCATCGGGGCGTGCGCCTTTAGGACTTTCTTAAGCCAGTTCGGTCGCGCCACCTCTTCCAACGCCGCAATTACCCGGTCGCTGGCGCGCGCATAGGCCAGAGGCAGGGTCCGGTAGTGGCAGCTGTGAGCGCCATCCAGCGTTCCGTCAGGCACCCCGCCGCGACCGCCGCCCAGTTTGTGGACGACCAGCGGCAGCACGATCTGATCAAGCCAGGGATCCAGCGATTGGCCGATCAGTTCGGGCAGGGGATCATCCAGCACCGACAGGGCATATTCGGTCATGAGCGCGCCAAAGACCCGTGGGCAGGAATAGAAAAACCATCCGGCGTTGAAATAGAGATAGCGCCGCCAGTGTTCATCGGGCTGGCCCAGATCAAGCGAAGCCTGAAAATCGAGCCCGAACCGGTCGTAGAGTGCCCGCCATATCGCCGTCTGTCCGGGGCCGTAAAGCTGTGGCTGCGGCCAGGTGCCCTCTACATTGAGGCTGGCCGAAGGACGGGCGAAGTCAAACGGAATTTCGCTCAGCGCCCCGGTGATCAGCGTGTCACTGTCAAAGAAAACGAACGGCTGGCCTTCCGGCAACAGGCGCAGCGCCTCGATCTTGTTGCCGTTGGGATAGCTCTGGCCAAAGTGCCGGTTTTCCAACGGCACCACCTCGGCCTGCAACCGGTCAAGCACCGTGCGCACTCCGTCATCGGCAATGCGCGGGTCGGTGTCCCAGCGCTGGCCCGGTTGCGGTTCGGCGACAATCAGACGGCCGGCAAAGCCCGGGTCAAAATGCCTGAGCGAGGCCGCGAAAAGTGCGGCCTCGTAGCTCAGCCGCCCGTCCTGGGCGACGATCAGAATATTGAATGCGGGCAGCGCAGGCACTTTTGAGATCCATCCCGTCGGGTGCCCGACAGTGATAGGCGGCTGCCGCGGAAAATCCAATGCGCGCGACCGATCATCTTTTGCTTGAAATTATCCCGGTGCGGGCCGCGCCCCGCGGCTGTTGCAGGCAGGCGCAAACCATGACTTGCGCCGCAGGCGCGCAAGTTACCCCAGGGCGGGAGCCGGTCGGAAATGCGGCTGGGTCCATGCCTTGCCGCCCGCGCCATCGCGGACGGTGAGCCGCATCCAGGGCGATGCGTCGAACCGGTCGAGCCGGATGCGCGCTTTTGTCTGCCCGCTTTCAAGCACCGATGTGGCCGCCGACCCGGACCCTTGAACGACCGCAGCCTCGACCGGCGAAAACGTCGCAGTGACCCAGCGGTCCTCCCAGATAACGTCGTAAAATTCAGGTCCGCTCGACGCATAGTACTGCCCTGCCTTCATCGCCTCGAGCAACGCGGCGGGCGTGTTTTCGCGCGCCTTGACCATCACCCAGCCGCCGAAAGCGTCCACCGATTTGAAATGCGAATCGTCGGTGGCGCAGAGTGTGATGCGCCGCCCGGCGCTGAGCAACCGGTCCAACACATGGCTGCCGCTGCCGCGACCCGAATCAGCCTCGCAGGAATGATTATATATTTCAATGGCATGGGCCGCCTGGACGGACTGCGCATCGGCCAGGCTCATTGCTGACCATTCGGGGTGGGCGATGGCCACAAAGGCACCGGCATCGCGGGCGCGCGCGGCAATCTCGGGGCCGGTTTCCTGGCCCGGTACCGGGCGCATATGCGGCGATTTGGACGGCGTAAAATCGGCCGGCAGACCGATCGCCAGAATATGCCACAGCTCGCCGTTTTCCAACGAACCCGAATGCAGCTCGGCCCCCATAAGGGTGCAGAAATCATCGCGGTCGAGATGCCGTGCGTTGGTGATGGGATATCCGAAAAGTTCGACGAAATGATCGGTCAATGCGACAAAATCGTATCCCTCGGCACGATATCGTTCGCAAACTTCTTTGGCGTCAAGCAACCCATCCGAGGCGGTCGTATGGCCGTGCAGATTGCCGCGGTAGAACCGTCCGGGCGCGGAAAAGGCGGTATGCGGCATCTGGCGAAACCTTGAGCTTTGGCGCGCAGTCTAGAGCGCAGTTGCAGTCCGAATCGCGCGAAAACACAAGGCCAAAATCGGCGATCTTTTTCCAGCGTCCACCGCCGGTGGCTTGACAGCCGCGCCGCCATCAGCGTTATCGGTGCCGGGCGCCCCAGGCGGCCCCCACGACACGCGAGGCAAGATCAAGGCCCGATGCCCACCAAGCCCATCAAACGGCCAAGAAAAGACGGCAGATATCTCAGCGTCGAGGACCGCGCCAACATCGGCTGGTTCTGGCGCGGCTATCTGCGCGCCCGGATGCCGTGGCTGATTACGATATTTCTTTTGATCGTGGCCCAGGGCTTTGTTTATCAGCAGTTTCTGCGGCTTTCCGAGAACGGGCTGAGGGTCATTTTTGAAAAGGGCACGGCGCGCGAACTGATCTGGGTCTGCGCCATGGTTTTTGGTGTCTTCACGTTCCGCGGGTTCATGTCATACGCAGTGCCTCGGATGTCGGTCTGGGTGGCCTCGGGTGCCGTGCTCAAGCTGCGCGCCGACCTGATTTCGCATCTCATGCAGCTCGATCTGGCGTTTTTCGAGCACAGCCCGCCCGGAGCAATCATATTGCGTCTGGCGCAGCAGGCCGAGGCGCTGAGTGTCTTCGTGGGTCAGGCGTTTGTGCGGGCTTTGGGAGATGCCGCCACGGTGGTGATCCTGTCGGTCTATCTGTTTTACAAACAGCCGATCCTTTTCGTTGCGGCAACGCTGGTCATCCCGCCGATCCTGTTGCTGTTGCAGGCAGTGTCACGGCGCATCCGGGTGGCGCAGGCCAATGCGCAGCAGGCGATGCAGGATTACATGGGCGGACTGGACGAGGCGGTTGGCGGTATTCGCACTGTCAAGATTGCCAGTCAGGAAGAGGTCGAAGAGGAACGGCTGGTTCAGTCCACCAGAAAAATTCGCCGCTATGCGATCAAGGTGAACGCCACCGCCGCGCTGGTGTTTCCCTTCGTCGATTTCGCAGCCGCGCTGGTCTACGTCATGGTGATCGGCGGCGGCGGATACATGGTGCTGAGCCCCAATTTCGACATGGACGGAGCGGCGATTATCACCTTCCTGATCGGTCTGGTCCTGGTCTTCGATCCCGGACGCCGTTTGTCGCAGTTTTTCGTGCAGCTTCAGGGAAACATGGTGATACTGGAGCGCGTGCGCAGCCTGTTTCGCGAAAGTCCGAACATCACCGACGCGCCGGATGCGCATGATAATTTCGATGCCGGTGGCGATATCATCTTTGACAATGTGCGGTTTGCCTATGCTGAGGATCAACCGCTTTTCGATGGTCTGAGCATGACCTTCCAGGGCGGGCGCACCACCGCCATTGTCGGGCCGACCGGGTCGGGGAAGACCACGATCCTCAGCCTTTTGGGGCGGCTTTACGAGCCCCTCGGCGGGCGCATCACAATCGGCGGCGTGGCGCTTGGCGACTTGCGGATCAAGGCGTTGCGCCGGTCGTTCTCGGTGGTGGCGCAGGATATTGTGATCTTCAACAACTCGATCTGGGAAAACATCCGCTATGTCGCGCCCGAGGTTTCCGACGAGCAGATCTGGGCCGCCGCCGAAGCAGCCGAAATTGCCGACCTGATCCGGCAGCGCGGCGATGCGCCGGTGGGCCCGAAAGGTGCCCAATTGTCCGGCGGACAAAAACAGCGGATCGCGATCGCGCGGGCGTTTCTGCGCGAGGCACCGGTGGTTCTGCTGGACGAGGCGACCTCGGCGCTGGACCAGGCGACCGAGGAGAAAGTGAAACTGGCCTTGGGACGCTTGGCGAAAGACAAGACCACGATTGTGATCGCGCACCGGCTGTCGTCGATCATCGATGCCGACCAGATATATGTGCTGGAAGCGGGCCGGGTGGCCGAGACCGGCACCCACGACGCGTTGATGGCGACGACTGGCCTGTACGCCCGACTGTTCGAGGCGCAAAAGCGCGGTTATGACGGGGCCGGCCGGCCAGCGGGCTGATTTTGGCCCCGTGACCTGGCGTGCGAATTACGCCCGCAGGAAATTCACCCCTTCGATCGCGCCAATTCGGTCGATGTCGGCCTCGTAAGCGGCGGTCATCAGTTCAACGTGTTCGTCCTGCCAGCCCGGCACGTCTATTTCTTCTTCGACCGTGCTCTGGTCAAGGTAGTGATGCAGATGGGCGCCAAGCGCGTGCATGGTTTTGTCCATGTCGGCCGAAATTGGATCGCCCAGAGCGCTGGTCAGGCTTTCCTGGCCTTCCGGTGTCAAAAGCGTGCGGGTGATGTCGGCTGAACCGTCAATGGGCACGTCGGGTTCAATGCCCGCGACCGCCGACAGCACCAGCGGCCAGATCAGCGGTGTATCCTCGTTGCACCACACGGTTATTTGCGTATCGGGGTTTGCAGCGCGGATGCGGGCAATCACAACCGACCAGTGCATCTGTGCGGTGTTCGCCCCTTGCAACAGGTCTGGAAGCCTGGTCGGCGCCTCAGCCCGGAGCAGTTCGGAAAGAAACGTCGCCGGGTTGCGTATGCTGAGGAAAAACTCGCAGGCATGGTCGGGAAAGGCCTGGCGCAGCCAGACGGTTTTGAACCCGGCCTTGCCATAGAATTCGCCTCCGAAAAATATCTTGGCGTGGGCGCAGATGAAGCGATTGTCGGACATCACGACGCGCGACGTGTCCGCGCCGAACGAAATGTCTGACAGGAATTGCATCTGCGCGTCGGTGGACAACGAATTTCCCCGCAAGGTGGTGGTCAGCCTGCTCATCTGGCTGCGGTAAAACCGGGGCCGGGGTATTGCGATGCCCGCCTGCGCCAGGGCCTGCCTGTCGCGCCTGAGCGACCAGATCAGGGCATCTTCGTCGGTAAAAGGCGCACCGAGATGATAGGCGATTTGCATGGTCAGCCTTCTAGCCGGGTTGAGCAGGGAAAGGCTAGGACATGGGTGCGGAGGCTTGAAGGTTGTGGCCCCTCAACCTCAGTCGGCAGTGCGCCGAGGGTCTGCGCCGCGCTGATACGTGCTGCCAGGTGGCGAGGGCCGCTGCCCCTCGCGGTGCCCGGGTTCGATCAAAGCCCGGACCGTTCATTGAGCTGGCCATGTCGTCGTTCTCAGAGCGCGTTTTGCAGAACTTGTTCGGCGGTCTTGAAACCGGCGGGGTCGGGAAGTTCGAGCTTTTGGGCCGGGGGGGCATCGGGTTCTTCGACTGCCTTGACCGCTGCGCGGGCCAGAAATTCGCCTGCTTTTGTGATGTCTTCGAAGTACGTCAAAATTTTCGGTCGGAAAAGGTGCAAGAGGCGCGAGGTTTCCTTGCCGATCAGATCAACGTCCGTGCCGACCCGGCGGCCAACGGTTTCGATGCCGGCCGCCGCAGCCATGGCAGCCGAGGTTGAACTGCACAAAATCGCGTCGATTTCCGGCGCGCGCCGCAGTTTGTCGACGACCGTGCGCAGAATGATGTCGTCGCTGTCGTCGCTTGTGGCCCCATCCAGAACGCACGCGCTGATCCCATTGGCCTGTGCACCTTCGATCGCGCCTTCGCGAATTTCTCGGGCATAGTTCTGCGAGGGCGGAGGTGCCACCACCAGAACCGACTTGCGACCGCGCGCGGCCAGAGTGTCGAATGCCTGATGGGTAAAACTCAGGTTGTCGAAATCATAATAACTGTGCACATCGCTCCAGTTCGTGCGGCCATGGGTGGCGAAGGGAAAATTTCGGTCAAGCAGATAGCGCACCCGCACGTCTTCGGGTTCGGTCTGGTTGAGGATGATCGCATCGGCAGACCGCGTCTCGACGATATAGCGCACCGGCGTTAATGGGTCTTCGGTCGGGAAATAGGGCGTGACGTTGAGGTGATACCGGGTGTCGCGCAGGGCACCGGCGCTGGACGCGATCAGGCGCGCTGTGCGGTTGACGATACCGTGGTCGGTTGACAGCACCAGCGCGATCACATGGGTCTTGCCGGTTTTCAGGCGCACGCCGGCCCGATTCGGCACATAACCGATCTCGCGCGCAATCTGGCGAACCCGCTCTTTGGTCTTTGATCCGATATCGGGCGCATCGCTGAGCGCGCGACTGACCGTGGGCACGGCGAGGCCGCTGAGCGCGGCGATCGTCTTCAAGGTCGGTGGTTTGCGGTCGCTTTCGGCCATTGATTCTTAACCGTTAATCCCTGATTTCCGTCTGATACCGCTGATCAAGACGCGCTTGGAGCGCGCTTTTTCTTGGATCTGACAATTTTGAGTTATTTGCATGTTAGCGCTTAAAACGCAATTCTAAATCGTTATAGAAGTTCCTAAATCGTTTTAGCCTAGGGAGGGATACGATGAAGAAACTTGCAACAATGCTTGCAGCAACCGCGCTTACGACGGGTGTCGCGCAGGCCGCAGACCTTGAAGTGACCCACTGGTGGACATCGGGCGGCGAAGCCGCGGCGGTGGCTGAATTTGCCAAGGCCTTCAATGCTACTGGACACACTTGGGTTGACGGCGCTATCGCCGGTTCGGGCGGCGTAGCGCGCCCGATCATTATCAGCCGGATCATCGGCGGTGAGCCGATGGGCGCGACACAGTTGAACCACGGACGGCAAGCTGAAGAACTGGTTGAGGCTGGCCTTATGCTTGACCTGACCGACATCGCCGAAGCTGAAGGCTGGGCAGATGTTGTTAACCCGGTTCGCCTGCTGAACGCCTGTACACTTGACGGTCGCGTATACTGCGTTCCGGTCAACATCCACTCGCCCCAGTGGCTGTGGCTGAGCCACGATGCCTTTGCGAAGGCTGGCATTCCGGTTCCGACTGATTGGTTTGAATTCGTAGCGGCGGCGCCTAAGCTTCGCGATGCTGGCGTCATCCCGCTGGCCATGGGTCAGCAGCCTTGGCAGACCAACCTTGCCTTTGGTGCGATCATGGTCGCAGTCGGTGGCACGGAACTGTACCTCGACGTCTTGAACAACAAGAGCGTCGCGGCTGCGGAAAGCGATGGGATGAACAAGGTGTTCCAGGCATTTGCCGACGCACGGTCGCTGTCTGATGGTTCGAACGTGAACGATTGGAACCAGGCGACGAACCTGGTGATCACCGGTAAAGCTGGTGGCCAGATCCACGGTGACTGGGCACAGGGTGAATTCCAGGTGGCCGGGCAGGTCGCTGGTGAAGACTACACTTGCCTTCCTGGTCTGGGTGTAAACGAAATCATCGCCACCGGTGGTGATGCGTTCTACTTCCCACTGAACGAAGATCCTGAAGTTACTGCGGCCCAGAAAGAGCTGGCATCGCTGTTGATTTCAAAGGAAGTTCAGGTTGCGTTCAACCTCAAGAAAGGCTCGCTGCCGATCCGTGGCGACGTCGATCTTTCGGCTGCCAACGACTGCATGAAAAAGGGTCTGAAGATCCTTGCAGCTGGCAATGTTCTGCCTGACGGCGTCAATGCGTTCACAGCCGACACCCAAGGTCAGATGGATGACCTGTTGGTGAACTTCTGGAACGACCAGTCGATCACGGCGGCAGAGGCACAAGCCGGCTACGCCAAAATCATCAAAAACGCCGACTAATATCGGCTTAGGGTCGCCGGTTCCAACAAGAACCGGCGGCCTTTCTTTTGTTTGGGGCAGCGCGTTCCCAAGCGATCCAAGGGGGACACGTCATGCGAGATTTGGTCGAGCGCGGCTTTTTATGGTCCCTTGCCGCCTCTGTTGTGGCCTTTGTGGGCTATACCGTCGGGTTGGAGTTTGACTTTCTTGGCTGGCTGCCGTGGGTGTTTTTGGCGATTGCGCTGATAGCAGTCGGGGTGCTTGGGGCCGAGGCGCGAGGTGTCCAGATTGCTGGCAACCGTTTGGTGCGTCACGCTTTCGGGTGGACCTTGGCCGCTGTGATGGCGCTAATTCTTTGGACACTGGCGCAAAAATCCATTCAGGCGGCAGTACCCGGGCTGAAAGATTATCGCAAACTTTGGAACGTGTTCGAGCCATTCGCGCTTTTTGCGGCTGCGTTGTTTATTCTATTTGCGTTGGCGATAATCCTGGTTGGTACGCTGGACAACGGATTGCAGCGCCCGCGCCGTATCGAACGCACTTTCGCGGTCAACTTGTCTGCCAAGATAGCTGCGGTGCCGATGGCCTTTACCGCTATCGGGGTTTTCGTCATCGCGACGCTTTGGACGATCTATCATTCGTTCACAAATTCCAAGCTTTTGCCCAAGTCCGAATTCGTCGGTCTGGCCCAATATGAGAGGCTTTGGGAATCAGATCGGTGGCTTATCTCGATCGAGAATTTGGCGATCTACGGCGCCTGTTCGTTGGTATTTTCGCTGGTCGTCGGGTTTGTTCTGGCGGCTCTTCTGGATCAGAAAATCCGGTTCGAAAACACGTTCCGCACGATTTTCCTTTATCCATTTGCCCTGAGCTTTATTGTCACCGGTCTGGTCTGGCAGTGGCTGCTGACGCCCGAGTTCGGCGTTCAGAAGATCGTCCGCGATCTGGGGTTTGAAAGCTTTACTTTTGATCCGCTTTATAACGCCGACATCGTTATTTTCGGCATCCTGTTCGCGGGCCTTTGGCAGGGGACCGGGTTTATCATGGTTCTGATGCTGGCTGGTCTGCGCGGCATCGACCAGGAGGTCTGGAAAGCAACGCGGGTCGACGGCATTCCGATGTGGAAGGCTTATATCTTCGTTGTCATTCCGATGATGCGCCCGGTGTTCGTCACCACGTTGGTGATCATAGCCAGCGGGATTATCCGAGTTTATGACCTTGTCGTCGCGCAAACCAGCGGCGGGCCCGGTCGCGCGTCAGAGGTCCCGGCCAAATACGTCTATGACTATATGTTCGGCAACCAAAACCTGGCTCAGGGCTTTGCGGCCTCGACGATGATGCTGGTCAGCGTTCTGGTGGTGTTGATCCCCTGGGCTTACCTTGAATTCGGAGGGCGAAAGCGTGCCTGATGCAGCCGTAGCACTTGAAGGCCCGCGCGGGCCAAAGCCCAAAAGGACGCTGTCTCGACGCAACATCTTCCTTTACGGGACGCTTCTGGTCGTTTCGATCTACTACCTTATTCCGCTGTACGTCATGATCGTGACATCGCTGAAGGGTATGCCCGAGATCAGGCTGGGCAATATATTTGCGCCGCCGCTTGAGATTACGTTCGAACCCTGGGTCAAGGCCTGGGCCAAGGCCTGTACTGGCCTCAATTGCGACGGTCTCAGCCGAGGTTTCTGGAATTCGGTAAGGATCACAGTGCCATCGGTCGTCGTGTCGATCGCAATCGCGTCCGTGAACGGCTATGCCCTTGCTAACTGGCGTTTCAAAGGTGCGAACCTTTTCTTTACGGTGCTGATATTCGGCGCGTTCATCCCCTATCAGGTGATGATTTATCCGATTGTGATCATGCTGCGTGAAATGGGGCTTTACACCAAGCTTTCGGGGCTGGTGATCGTGCATTCAATCTTTGGCATGCCGATCCTGACGCTGCTTTTCCGCAACTATTTCTCGTCGTTGCCTGAAGAGCTGTTCAAAGCCGCGCGGGTTGACGGTGCGGGGTTCTGGAGCATTTATTTCCGCATCATGCTGCCGATGTCTTTGCCGATCTTCGTGGTGGCGATGATCCTTCAGGTCACCGGCATCTGGAACGATTTCCTGTTTGGCGTGATCTATACCAAACCCGTCAATTATCCGATGACCGTGCAGCTGAATAACATCGTGAATTCGGTTCAGGGCGTCAAGGAATACAACGTCAATATGGCGGCCACGATCCTGACCGGGCTGGTGCCGCTGACGATCTATTTCATATCCGGAAAACTTTTCGTGCGTGGCATCGCCGCGGGCGCCGTGAAGGGCTGACAAATGGCTGCGAATTCTGTTGAAATCAAGAACCTGGACCTGAGCTTTGGTGCGGTTGAGGTTTTGAAGGACCTCAACCTTGAAATTGGCGAGGGCGAATTTCTGGTGCTGCTTGGTGCATCTGGTTGCGGGAAATCCACGCTTTTGAACTGTATCGCGGGTCTGTTGGATGTGACCGGCGGTCAGGTAATCATTCGCGGGCGCAACGTGACATGGGAAGAACCGTCCAACCGCGGCATCGGCATGGTGTTCCAGTCCTATGCGCTTTACCCGCAGATGAGCGTGAAAGGAAACCTGAGCTTTGGTCTGAAAAACGCGGGCGTTCCAAAAGCCGAGATCGCGGAGCGCGTCGCGCGGGCTTCCGAGATATTGCAGATCGAACCCTTGCTGAACCGCCGACCGGCGGCGCTTTCGGGCGGACAGCGTCAGCGGGTGGCGATCGGGCGCGCGCTGGTGCGCGATGTCGATGTTTTCCTGTTCGACGAGCCGCTTTCCAACCTTGATGCCAAGCTGCGCGCCGACCTCAGAGTCGAGATCAAGCGCCTGCACCAACGGCTTGAAAATACGATGATTTACGTGACCCACGACCAGATCGAGGCGATGACGCTGGCCGACCGGATTGCGATCATGCGGGCGGGCAGGGTTCAGCAGCTTGGGTCTCCGGATGAGATTTATAATCGCCCGCAGACCAAATATGTCGCTGACTTTATTGGCTCGCCCTCGATGAATTTCTTTGACGGTCAGGTTTCGGACGGCAAATTCTCCGTCGGTGGCGAAACCATGGGTCTTGATAACTATGATTGGGCCAATGGCACCGCAAACGGCGCCGCCTGGCTTGGTATTCGCCCCGAGCACGTCATCGTGGGAGACGCAGCGACAGCGATGCCCTGGAGCGGCGAGATTGAGGTTGAGCTGTTCGAGCCCATGGGCGCCGACACGCTGATCTGGACAACTCTGGCCGGGCAGACCTTTCATTTCCGGCTGGACGGGCAGGAAAAGGTGTCGGTTGGCCGGAAGATGACGGTCGGGTTCGACGTCGCGCGCGCTTCGATCTTTGACAAGGCAACCGAGGCGCGGCTCTGAGCGCGCACTCGGTCTGAATTACAACAGCACGCCGTGCAGAAATGAGACGAAATCAATGACCGACTTTTCCTATCAGCTTTACTCATCCCGGAACTTTCCGCCGATGTCGGATACCCTCAGGATGGTGGCGAATGCGGGTTATACCCAGGTCGAAGGCTTTGGCGGGATGTTTGGCGACGGGGCGGCGACGGCGGCGCTGGGCGATGATATGCGCGCCAACGGGCTGAGCATGCCAACGGTTCACTTAGGCCCCGATATGGTTGAAGGTGACCCCGATGCGGTCATTGCACTGGCGCAAGCTCTTGGCATCACACAAGTCTTCGTGCCCCACCTTGGGGCTGATAAACGGCCCAGCGATGCCGCTGGATGGGCAGATTTCGGGCGCAGTTTCAATGCCTTGGGCGCGCCGTTGCGTGCCGCAGGGTTGGGTTTTGGCTGGCACAACCACGACTTTGAATTCGCGGCGCTGCCCGAAGGCGGCACGCCCTTTGAGGCGATGATGGACGCCGCGCCCGACTTGCTGATCGAACTTGATATCGCCTGGGTTCAGGTGGCCGGACAC
>JAKZRT010000215.1:0-7924 GCA_047518005.1 Brevirhabdus sp. | reverse complement strand
CGGCCAGGATTGGGGCGGGCCGATCGGGCTTCGCTTTGGCATCGAGAACCGGGACCGCGTCAAATCGCTGGTGGTGCTCAACACTTTGGTCGCACCCAAAAAACTGCCGTTGTTTTTCGCGGCCTTGTTTCGCAATGGGGGATTTTCGAGTTTTCTGATCCGCCGCCTGGACCTGATGCGCAAGCTGGCGTTCAAGGCTGGATTTCATCGGCCGCTCGATCCCAAAGCCAAGAAAGAATACATGGCCGTTCATCCCGATTACGCGTCGCGGGCCGGTGTCGCGTCTTTTCCCAAGCTGGTGCCGAATGCGCCCGGCCAGCAAAGCTATGGTGCGCTGGTGGCCCTAGGGAAAGGCCTGAAATCTTGGGATGTGCCGATGCTGGTGATGTTTTCCGACAAGGATTTCGGCTTCAAACCGGCGGAAGGCCGACAAATCGCGGCCGCTGCGCCGAACGGTCGATTCAAACTGATCCGCAATGCCGGGCACTTTCTTCAGGAAGATGCCGGGGAAGAGATCGCCACCGAGGTCGCCGAATTTTTGAGCGCGGAAGTTTGGAAAGCCGCGTAGCATCACGCCCGCCTAACGCAACTTAACGCCCAGCAGTGCAGAGACTTGGGTGATGAAATCATCGCGTTCCTCGAGAACCCATTCACGAAACTTCTGCATGGGCCGGGTCAGTGTTCTGCCGGATGGCCAGACCAGACGGTAACCGTTGTTATATTGTCTGACAAAGCGCGGACCGAGCCGGGCGACCAGGCGACCGTTGACCAGATCATCAAAAATTTCGGTCAGTCCGCTGAGCAAAAGGCCTTTCCCGGCCAACGCAATGCGATGCCCTGACGGGAACGCCCAACCGCTATGGTCTGGATGCATTCTACGTGCTTCACGTCTGGGCCTGGCGCGACACCCCGCGTGGCACGTTCACGGACATGAATCCGCGCGTGTCCTGCGAGGCGGCACCGATGGACGAAAGCCAGGCAAACAAGACTGGACGCGGCCCCATCAGTGTCGCGTCGGGTCTTGGCGAAAAGGCGAGGCGGCTGCTGGCTGTCGGCCCCATTTCGTTCGTCGTGGGTTATGCCAGGCGGTGCCACACCGCATCGGCGAGCGCATAGCGGGCATAGCGGAAATCCTGGATCCTCATAAGTTCCTCGCCCTCGAAGTCGAGCCGCACGAAATAGGCCGGACCGTCACCAGGGCTGTGCCGATCAAAGACAAGTATGGCCGATTTGTCCTCGACTTGGCCCGGCGTCATAAGCAAGTCGTCCAACGCATCGTAGTTCGCGAAATATTTGCCGACTGCCGCCGCGCCCTGCCGCGTCTCGACCGAAACCAATTCCAGCCGGACCTCGGCTGCCAGCATCGCACGGATGCGGTCGAAATCATGGGCATTGAAGTGGTTGGCGTAGCGGGCAAGCCGTGCCTTGGCAGCGCCGACGAGGGGCACCGGCGCGGCTGCGGGCGCCTCGCGCAGCGCCCGGCGACCACGCTTGAGCGCAGATTTTGCGGCATCAGGCGTCATACCGGTCAAATCCGCAACCTCGCCGGTGTCATGGCCAAGAACATCGCGCAAAATGACCGCGCTGCGCTGTTTCGGCGTGAGAGCCATGAACGGAACAAGCGCGTCCGAGGTTCCACCCGCGCTGGGCAGGTCGGGCGCGCGGTCCGCCGCGTGGACCAGGTCCTGCTTCATGGCACGTTCCGATTTTCGGGCCCTCAGCGCGTTGAGGGCGGTGTTATGCGCGATGCGAAACAGCCAGGCGCGCAAGTTGCGAACCTCGTTACCGCTGGTCAGGGCGCGGGTCGCGGCAAGGAACGTATCTTGCACCACGTCTTCGCCATCAAAGACCGACCCCATCATCCGGGCCAGGTACCGGTGCAGTTCGGGCCGCAGCGCCGCCAGGGCCGCGTCAAGATCAGTCGGCTGGTCGTGGGGTGCCGCGACCATGCCAGCCAAGTGCCGACATGCCCGACCCGTCCAACGCGAAAGCGCCGCGTTGGGGAAGGTCGGCCAGCCCCACCACGTGACCGGCAATCGCTTCCGGCGTCAGGGGAATTTCCCATTGGTTCATGAACATCGCCGCGTCGCCCCCTTTCGCGCGACCATAGGCGGTGGAGGCGTCGCTGGCTATGTCAGTCCCGGCGATGAGTTGCTTGGGATAGAGCGTCGTGAAGGTCAGGTCCAGGCCGCGGCTGTCGGCCTCGACCTGGGCGGAATTGCCAATGAAATGCTGTGTACGTTTGGCCCCGGCATAGCCGCCCGACAGCGGTGATCCGTTCAGCGCCGCGCCGCTGGAAAAGGTCAAGACCGCGCTGCCGGGTCTCAGCGGTGCTTGCAGGGCGGCCTGGACCATCAGGAACGTCATTTTGGTGTCGCTTTGCCACGGGGCGCTGAAACTATCCCAGTCAAACTCGCTGAGCCGCCCCATCTTGGGCCGAATGCCGCCGACGATGGCGACCAGATCGGGGTCGTGGGACGCGATCAGATCGCGGGCCGTGCCCTGGGCGGTGGCATCGGCGATGGTGGTCTCGATACGCGGGTCGGTGGCCTGAATGGCGTCGAGGTCGGACTTGGTGCGCGCCACCGCGATCGTGCGTGCGCCTTTGGCGGCAAGAGCCAGCGCCACCGCACGACCGACACCGCGGCCGGCACCGATGACAAGGGCGGTTTTCTGTTCAAGGGGCATTCTTGTCTTCCTTTTTCGAAGCCTATGAAAGGAAGACACCGCAGCGGCGCGAAACGGGGCGCGGTTTGGGAATTAATTTTCAAATTCACTTTACAGCGCGATTTTTTTGTCCGAAACGCCCCGCAATGCGCTGGGGCTGACGCCCCGGCAAGTGTCAATTTCGCCTCGAGTCTGTCCATGCGCTAGCAGCAGGCGCGCGCTGCCATGGTCCCCGGTCGTACCGCGGGGCGCTGCGATGCGGCAAAGTCGCGCGCTGGTTTGCAGACGGCACGGCCTTGGTCAAGCCTGACCAATGCGCGGTCCCCCGAAGCCTTGGGCGCGGCAGGATGAAACAGCCGCAACCCGGCGTTTGATGGCGCGAATTCGACCGTCAGCGGCGCAGCGCCGAGGCCGGGCAGGGCACCCAGGCTTTGGTCAAGAATGCGGGCAAATTTTTCCACGCGCATGCGGTCACCGCCCGCGCCGTCCAAAAGTTGCAACGTCGCCTCGGACCACGCGTCCGTGCGCCCGCCGCAGTCAACGCTGGTGACATCGGACAGTTTGAATTCGGTGACATGATAGCCGCCGCCGATGGTGCCATCCTCGGTCTGGAACACAAGTTCGGCGTCGGGGTTCATAGCGCCCAGTGCGGCGCGCAGGTCGGTGAGGGTCATAACAGGACCTTTCATTTCAATGATTCTTGAAATAATATCCCTCAGGATCAATGACATTTCAAGAGGTCTTGAAATATGATTGAGAAAACGGCGGTCGAGGGCTTTGCAGCACTTGCCAGCGAGGCTCGGTTGCAGGTGATCAAGACGCTGGTACGGGCCGGACCCGACGGCATCGCGGCAGGCGAGATTGCGCAAAGCGTCGGCGCCAGCCCGTCGCGAACTTCCTTCCATCTGTCGGCGTTGGCCGGTGCGGGGCTTGTCACGTCGCAACGCCGATCGCGCCAGATCGTCTATCGCGTGGATTTTCGCGCCCTTGGCGGTCTGGTCGGATATCTGATGCAGGATTGTTGCCAGAACAATCCGGTGGTTCGGTCGTGCTGTGGGATTGATGAAGAATGCTAGGCGGGCTGCCCCTTGTATCACGCCGCGCCTCGGGTAGAGACCAGAACAACCGAGCGAAGGTGACAGCCCCATGACCCGCGACCGCGCGTATTTTCTGTTGCTCAACGTCGGGCACTTTCTCGACCACCTTTTCACGCTGATATTTGCGACCGCAGCGGCGCTGGCGCTGATCAGGGTCTGGGGCGTGAGCTATGGCGCGCTTTTGACCTATGCGACCCCGGGGTTTTTTGCCTTTGGCCTGTTTGCCCTGCCCGCCGGATGGTTGGCCGACCGGTGGAGCCGTGACGGCATGATGGTGGTCTTTTTCGTCGGTGTCGGAATGGCCGCAATTGCGACCGGTTTTGCGCAGACGCCTTTGCAAATGGGCGTCGGGCTGTTTGCAATTGGCGTATTTGCGGCGATTTATCACCCCGTCGGGCTGGCGATTGTCACCATGAAGTGGCGCAATACCGGTATGCGGATTGCCGCCAACGGGGTCTGGGGAAACCTTGGTGTGGCCAGCGCGGCGCTGATCACCGGCTATCTGATCGACCACGGCGGCTGGCGGCTGGCGTTCGTGCTGCCGGGGCTGGCCTCGATCGCCCTCGGGGGCCTCTATCTGGCGCTGCGGCGTGCCCATATTCGCGACGATCAAAGCAATGGCGCGGCCGGGCAGACGCGCACATTCCAAGCGATTGAACCCGACCGGCGGCGCTTGCTGATCCGGGTTTCGGGAATTGTGTTTCTGACCACAGCGGTGTCGTCGATCATCTTTCAGTCGACCACGTTCGCATTGCCCAAGATGTTTGACGAGCGCCTTGCCGGGCTGGCCAGCCAGATCGCGCGTGCGGTGAGCCGAGAGAACGGCGATGTTGCCACGGTGGTCGGGGCGCTGGCCTTTGTGGTCTTTGCGGTCGCCTCGCTGGCCCAGCTGGTCGTCGGTATGATGCTGGACCGCTTTGGGCCAAGGCGGGTGTTCATGGTGGTATCGGCGCTGCAGGTCGTATTCTTTTCGGCGATGCCGGGGCGCACCGACGCAGCCGCGCTGGCGGTGGCATTGGGGTTCATGCTGGGGGCCTTCGGGCAGATCCCGATCAATGACTTCATGATCGGCAAAATGGCCAGCGGACCGGCGCGGGCGCGGATCTATGGCATCCGCTATGTGGTGAGCTTCAGCGTTCTGGCGGCGACCCTGCCGCTGATTGCCTTTGTTCACACCGCTTGGGGGTTCGACAGGCTGTTCATGATCCTGGCGGCGGCGGCGCTGGTGATTTTCGGGGCAGTGGCGATGCTGCCGCGCCGCTTGCCCGAAGGCGCGCGCGCGTGAGTACACTGGTCTTTCTGGCCGTGATCGGGGCCGCGGTTTTGCACGCGTCATGGAACGCTGCCGTCAAAAGCGGCGGCGACAAACACCTGGCCATGGGCGCGGTGGTTTTGGGGCATGTGCCGTTTGGCATTGCCGCGCTTTTCCTAGTGCCCGCGCCTGATATGGCAAGCCTGCCCTTTCTGTTGGCGGGCATTGCGTTGCACTTTGTCTATCAGCTGTTCTTGCTCAATTCCTACCGCCTCGGCGAGCTGACGCAGGTCTATCCGATCGCCCGAGGCTCGGCGCCGATGATCGTGGCGGCGGTTTCGGTGCTGGGGCTGGGCGTGATGCTGAGCCCGGGCCAACTGGCCGCGATTGCGGTGATCGGTGCCGGTATTCTGAGCCTGGCGCTGGTGCGCCGGTCGGATGGGCGAAGAAACCCGCAGGCGGCGCTGATGGCGCTTGGCACCGGGTGTTTCATCGCGTCGTATTCGCTGGTCGATGGGTTGGGCGCGCGGATCGCGGGCACCTCGCTGGGGTTCTATGGATGGCTGACCATCGGCAACGGCGTCGTGATGCTGATCTTTCTCAGACTCCGCGCGCCGGGGGTTGTGAAAGGCATTGCGGGTCCGGGGCGGCGGGTGTTCTGGATCGGCGGCGGGGCGTCGTTCGCGGCCTATGCGCTGGTGACCTGGGCGTTCACGCAGGCCCCAATTGCGCTGGTCAGCGCGGTGCGCGAAACCAGCATCATCTTTGCGGTGCTGATCGGGGTCATTTTCATGGGGGAACGGCTGAGCGGCGGCAAGATATTCGCGACGTTGGTCACCGTCGCGGGCGTCCTTATGCTCAGGCTCGGGACGCTCTGACCGGGGATAGCTTCGGGGGCCAAGCGACGCTATCATCCGATGCAACGGGCTTGGGGGGCGGGTGTGACGTCAGACATCAAGACGATGCAGCTTTACCCGCGCGCCGAGCGCATTCTGGTCGAGCTCAGGGCGCGCGGTCTGGCCGATGACGTGGCCCTGAGGGTTGAAGACCTGACCCCTTTCGATCAGTTGCATTACCATGGAACCGAAGCTTTGGACGCAGCCATAGAGCGCCTGGGCATCGGGCCCGAGGCGCGGGTGCTGGAGATTGGATCGGGCTGGGGGGGGCCGGCGCGGTATCTGGCGGCCAGAACCGGTGCGCGCGTCACTGCCGTTGAACTGCAAGAGGATTATCACAGCATTGGTGCCCAACTCAGCACCCGTGCCGGGCTTGGCGACAGGGTCACCCACGTTCGCGGTGATTTTCTGACCGTCGATCTGCCGCGCGCCGGGTTTACCCAAGTGGTCAGCTGGCTTGCGCTTTATCACATCCCCGATCGCCCGGTCTGTCTGGCCAAGGCGTTTGACCTGCTGGTCCCCGGCGGTGCGTTCTGGGCCGAAGATCTGGTGCGCCTGGCCCCCCTTCCGCCCGAGGGCGACGCCGATCTGGCGCGCCACATGTTCGCCAATTCGCTGGTCGATCCGGCAAGCTATGACCTGGGGCTGGTCGCGGCGGGGTTTGACGATCTGAGCGCCGTGGACATGACCGACAACTGGCGTGCTTTCACCGCCGAGCGACTGGCCGCGTTTCGCGAAGGCGCTGACGCCTACCAGGCGCGGCACGGGGCCGAGGGCCGCCGGGCGATCCAGATGTTTTACGAAAAGGTGGCGGGGTATTTCGCCGATGGCGTGATCGGCGGGACCCGCGCAATGGCTCGCAAACTCTAGGCCGGCGCGGCTGGCTAATTCGCGCAGTTTTGTGATCATTTGCCGCTTTGATCTGGCATCGCAGGCGTTATATCTGGCCCATGCGATATTGGATTATTGCCTGTTTCATTTTGGTCCCTGCGATGGCGGCGGCCGATTGCGTGGTGCTGTTGCATGGGCTGGCGCGCACCCGCGGGTCGATGGTGGCGATGGAAGTGGCGCTGGAGCGCGCCGGTTATCAGGTGGTCAACCGGGGCTATCCCTCGACCCGGCTGCCGATCGGAACCCTGGTCGAGATGGCACTGCCCCCGGCGGTGGCCGAATGCGTCGATGGTCCGGTGCACTTCGTGACCCATTCCCTGGGCGGCATCCTGTTGCGCGCCTGGCTGCGCGACAACCAGCCCAAAAACATCGGCCGCGTGGTGATGATGGGCCCGCCCAATCAGGGTTCGGACCTGGTCGACGCCCTTGGTGATCTGGACCCATTCGAATGGCTGAACGGGCCCGCCGGTCTGGCGCTTGGGACCGGCGAGGGCAGCGTGCCAATTCACCTCCCGCCGGCGGCGTTTTCGCTCGGGGTGATCGCCGGCAACCAGTCGCTGAACCCGCTTTATTCGGCGGTGATCGAGGGGGTCGATGACGGCAAGGTGTCAGTCGCGTCGACGCGACTTCAGGGCATGGACGACCATATCGTGCTGCCGGTCACGCATACGTTCATGATGCTGAACCCAGGGGTCATCGCGCAGGTCAAGCACTTTCTGGCGACCGGCGCATTTGATCACAGCGGTGACCTGTGATCGGCCTTCGCAATATCACGCCTGCCTTGCGCGCTCGCCCCGACTTTCAAGCCCTCGGCGGGGATTTTCCACCAAGAAGAAGCTGGCGGCGCAACAATTGCCAATTAGCGCCCCAGCACCCGGTTCACGTGGCCCATTTTCCGGCCCTTGCGAACGTCGGCCTTGCCGTAAAGATGCAGCGCGCTTTGGCCGTCGGCAACGATTGCATCGGCGCGCAGGACATCGTCGCCGATCAGGTTCTCCATTTCGACATCTGAATGCCGCGTGGCGTGGCCCAGGGGCCATCCTGCGACCGCGCGGATGTGTTGTTCAAACTGGTCGATTGCAGCGCCATTCTGCGTCCAGTGGCCGGAATTATGCACGCGC
>JAKZRT010000214.1:0-16774 GCA_047518005.1 Brevirhabdus sp. | reverse complement strand
CCGCTGCCGCGTCCGGCTGCCTGCGCGCCGCCGGTGCAGATGCCGTCGAAGAGGCGCCGTCCGGTCGAGCGGCCGCCGTCGGCCAGCGCCGCGCGCGTGTGATCACGCAACCTCTGCGTCGTGTCCAGAACCCGGAGTTCTTCTGAGAGCGAGATCAGGATGTTGCTGTCGGACCCGATCGAAATCTTCCCGCCTGCATCCATCCAGCGCACGCCGTCGAATATCCCGTCGCCAAGCGAGGCCTCGGTGATCGGGCAGAGGCCTGCCACGGCGCCCGATCTGGCCAGGCCTGCGGTCTCGTGCGGCTGCATCTGGGTGCAATGGATCATGCACCACCGCCCGTCGAGGGGCAGATTGTCCAGCACCCATTCGACCGGGCGCGCGCCCCAGGTGGCTTGAACCTCGTCAACTTCGGCGACTTGCTCGGCCAGATGCAGATGGACCGGGCCGCCCTGGGCAACCCCCGGCGCGTCGCGCAATTGCTCGGGCGCGACGCCGCGCAGCGAATGCGGCGCGACGCCCAGGTTGGTGTCGGCAGGCAGGGCCTGCAACGTCGTTCGCACTGCCTCGACCAGCCGCGCAAACCGGTCCGGTTCATTGCCAAACCGGCGCTGTCCGGCCCCGAGCGGGCGTCCGTCGCAGCCGCCGAATTGATATTGCACCGGCAGCAGCGTCAGACCGATGCCGGTGGTCTCGGCTGCTGCCGCTATGCGGTCGGACATTTCGCTTAGATTGTCGAAGGGCGTGCCATTGGGGCTATGGTGAAGATAATGAAACTCGACGTTAGTGGCATACCCTGCTTCCAGCATTTCCATCTGCACAAGCGCCGCAATGGCCTGCACCTGATCGGGGCTGATCTGGTCAAGAAACCGGTACATCAGATCGCGCCAGGTCCAAAAGCTGTCGGTTGGGTTTTCGCCGCGACTTTCGGTCAGTCCGGCCATGGCGCGCTGAAAGGCGTGGCTGTGACTGTTTGCGGGCGCTGCCAGCAACACATCAAGCCTGTGCCCTTCAGGCTTTTGACCGGCCTTGATGCTGGCGATGCGTCCATCCGAGCCAACCCCGACCCGAAGGTCTCTTTCCCACCCCCGCGCAGTCAGCGCCTGATTTGCCCAGATCACGGACATCGTGATTCCCTGCTTGACAATTTATTATGTGCAGACATAAAGCATATCAAAAGTGGCTGAACAAGGCCGATTTCGGATGATCTTCACAAACGCGAACCTCGCCACAATGGCTGTGACGGCATCCTACGGGATGATCGAAGACGCCGCCATCGTGACCGAGGGCGACCGGATCGCCTGGGCAGGTGCCGCGCACGATGTTCCGTCCGAATTTTCCGGCCAAGAAGAGGTCGATCTTGGCGGGCGCCTGGTCACACCGGCGCTGATCGATTGCCACACTCATATCGTCTTTGGCGGCAATCGGGCGCGCGAGTTCGAGATGCGGCTTGAAGGCGCAAGCTATCAGGACATCGCGCGCGCCGGTGGCGGGATCGTCTCGACGGTCAAGTCCACTCGCGCCGCCACCGAGGATAATTTGCTGGCCGAGGCATTGCCGCGCGTCGACGCGCTGATTGCCGAAGGTGTCTGTGTGATCGAGGTCAAATCGGGCTATGGTCTGGACTACGACACCGAGCTTCGGATGCTGCGCGCGGCACGGCGGATCGCCGAAGTTCGTCCAGTGCGGGTTTTGACGAGTTTTCTGGGGGCCCATGCGCTGCCACCGGAATTTGCCGGCCGGCACGTCGCTTATATCGACGAAGTCTGCCTTCGCACGCTTCGGGCCGCGCATGCGCAAGGGCTGGTTGACGCGGTTGATGGCTTTTGCGAGGGCATTGCCTTTCAGCCGGGTCATATCGCGCGGGTCTTTGACGTTGCGCGCGAACTGGGTCTTCCGGTCAAGCTGCATGCCGAACAGCTTTCGAACCTGGGCGGGGCAAAACTGGCTGCCAGCTATGGCGCGATGTCCGCCGATCACATAGAATACCTCGATGACGCAGGCGCCAAAGCCATGGCCGAAGCCGGAACCGCCGCGGTCATCCTGCCCGGTGCGTTCTACACCCTGCGCGAAACCCAAGTGCCACCGATAGAGGCGCTTCGCGCGCACGGTGTGCCCATGGCGCTGGCAACCGATGCCAACCCCGGATCATCGCCTCTGACTTCGATTCTTTTGACCATGAACATGGCCTGCACGTTGTTTCGAATGACCCCGGAAGAGGCGCTAGCAGGGGTGACCCGCAATGCGGCGCGCGCACTTCGGCTGGACGACTTCGGCACCATCGCGGTTGGCCAGCGCGCCGATCTGGCGGTCTGGGATGTCGGGCATCCCGCAGAATTGGCCTATCGAATTGGGTTCAATCCCCTTCATGCGCGAATTTTTGGAGGTCGGTTGTGAGCACCCTGCAATTGACACCCGGTAATGTCACTCTGTCCGATCTTGCCAAGGTCTATTGGAATGAGACAGCGATAACTCTGGACCCTTCGCGTCGCGCCGACGTCGAGGACGCGGCAGACCGCATCGCCGCCGCCGCCGCGGGCGATCAGCCGGTTTACGGGGTCAACACCGGGTTTGGCAAGCTTGCCTCGATCAAGATCGCCAAAGACGACACGGCCAAACTGCAGCGCAATCTGATCTTCAGTCATTGCTGCGGTGTCGGTGAGCCGATCAGCACGGGCATGGCACGGCTGATCATGACGCTGAAACTTCTGAGTTTCGGGCGCGGGGCTTCGGGGGTGCGGTGGGAGTATGTCGAACTTTTGCAGGCGATGCTTGCGCGCGGTGTGACGCCGGTGATCCCGGGCCAGGGGTCGGTCGGGGCCTCGGGCGATCTGGCCCCGCTGGCGCATATGACCGCCGTGTTGATCGGCGAGGGCGAGGCCGAATACGATGGCGCGGTCATGCCAGGGTCGCAAGCACTGGCGCGCGCCGGTCTTGGGTCAATCCAGCTGGGCCCGAAGGAAGGGCTGGCCTTTATCAACGGCACCCAGTTTTCCACGGCGTTCGCGCTGGCCGGTTTATTCGGGGCCTGGCGGGCGGCGCAGAACGCGCTGTTGATCTCGGCCATGTCCACCGACGCAATCATGGGTTCGACGGCACCCCTTCAACCGCAGATCCACGCGCTGCGCGGCCAGCGCGGCCAGATCGAAGCGGCAACGGCGATGCGGGCGATCCTGGACGGATCGGTCATCCGCGAAAGCCACCGGACCGGCGATACCCGCGTGCAGGACCCGTACTGCATTCGCTGCCAGCCGCAGGTGACCGGGGCCGCGATGGATGTGCTACGCCAAGCGGCGGCGACCCTGGTGATCGAGGCCAATGCTGCCACCGACAACCCGCTTGTGCTGCGCGATCCGGACCTAATTGTGTCGGGCGGCAATTTTCACGCTGAACCGGTTGGCTTTGCCGCCGATATGATTGCGCTGGCGGTTTCCGAGATAGGTGCGATCAGCCAACGCCGCATCGCCTTGATGGTCGATCCGACGCTGAGTTTCGACCTTCCACCGTTCCTGACCCCCAATCCGGGGTTGAATTCGGGCTTCATGATCGCCGAAGTTACGACTGCGGCTTTGATGAGCGAAAACAAGCATCTGGCCAACCCCTGCGTGACCGATTCGACCCCGACTTCGGCCAATCAGGAAGATCACGTCAGCATGGCGGCGCACGGCGCGCGGCGACTGACGCAGATGGTGAAAAACCTCAACTGTATTCTGGGCGTCGAGCTGTTGTGCGCCGCGCAGGGGGTCGAATTTCGGGCCCCGCTGACGACCAGCGAGCCGCTTGAGAAGGTTCTGGATGAGCTGCGCGCCGAAGTGGCGACGCTCGATGAAGATCGCTATCTGGCACCTGATCTGGAAAGCGCCGCCGATATGGTTGGATCAGGAAATCTGACCGCCGCCTGCCGGGTCGAATTGCCGGAACTGGACGCATGAATGTGGTTTCAGTCACGCGGGGCGGCAGCCCGATTGTGCTGGGCCAGCCCCATGTCGGCACGCATGTTCCCGACGAGATCTTCGCGCGACTGAACCCGCGCGGGCAGGGGATGGATGACACTGATTGGCATATCGATCGCCTTTATGACGGGCTTTTGCCCGGGGCCACGGTGGTTCGCGCGCATATCCATCGCTACGCTATCGATGCCAACCGTGATCCGGCGGGCGTGTCGCTTTATCCCGGCCGGAACACCACCGCGCTGTGCCCGACGACCGATTTTGAAGGCAACCCGATCTGGCAATGCGGCCAAGAACCGTCAGAGGACGAAATTCTCGCGCGGCGCGTTGCCTTTCACGCGCCTTATCACGATTCTCTGCGTCAAGAACTTGACCGGGTGAAGGCCAGGCACGGCACGGCAATTCTTTATGACTGCCACTCGATCCGGTCGGAAATTTCTTTTTTGTTCGAAGGCGTTCTGCCGGTCTTTTCAATCGGAACCAATGGTGGCGATAGCTGTGCGCCCCGGATCGGGGAAATGATCGCCGATACCTGCCTTGCCGCGCCGCACTATGACACGGTTTTGAACGGACGCTTCAAGGGTGGCTGGGCCACGCGGCACTACGGAAAACCGGGAACCGGTATCCACGCAGTCCAGATGGAACTTGCTCAACGCAGCTATATGGACGAGGCCATACCTTGGAGTTACCGCCAGGACCGTGCAGATCGTCTGCGGCCGGTTTTGGCGGATGTGCTGAGCGGGCTTGAAAAGCTGGTTCTGGACGGCGAACATTGAAAGTCGCAAAAACATTTGCCCGATTTCGGGCGCAGAATAATCGAGGGAAAACGAAATGCTGACAAAGGCACAGATCGACACATACCAGTCCGCTGGCGCGGTGCTGTTGAAGGGTGGTTTCGCGGATTTTGTCGAGGGCACCCGGGCGGCGATCGAGCAAAACAAGGCCAACCCAAGCTGGCGCGAGCGAACTTATCGCCCTGACGATGGCGGGGCGGCGTTTTTTCAGGATTATGTAGTGTGGAACCAATACGACGGCTATCGCGACCTGGTCCGGAACTCGGGTATGTCCGAGATGGCGGCGCGGCTGATGCGCTCAACAACGGCACGCATTTTTCACGACCATATTCTGGTCAAGGAACCCGGCAACGCGGTGGTGACGCCCTGGCATCAGGACCAACCTTATTATCTGGTTGAGGGCCGCCAGAGTGTCAGTTTTTGGGTGCCGCTCGATGCGATCCCGCGCGAACGCACCATCGAATACGTGGCCGGGTCGCACCTTTGGGGCAAGGATTTCAAGCCAAAACGGTTCGACGGAACTGATCTTTTCCCCGGCGACGGGTCTGAGGCGGTGCCAGACGTGGATAGCGCCCGCGACGAGCTGGATATTCTTGGCTGGGAGATGGAACCCGGTGACGCCGTCGCTTTCAATTTCCGCACCCTGCACGGGGCACCTGCCAACGCGTCGCCCAGTCGCAGGCGGGTTATCTCGGTCCGCTGGGTCGGCGACGACGCGGTTTTTGCCAAGCGCCCAGGCGCCACGTCGCCGGCGTTTCCCGATCTTGACTTTGAGGACGGCGCACCGTTTGGCGGGCCCGAATTTCCAATCCTGCACCCTGCGAGCTGACCGATGACCAACCCCCGCAAGAACACCCGCGACGTCTTTCCGCCCACAGGGTCCGAGATCACCGCCAAAAGCTGGCAGACCGAAGCACCGATGCGAATGCTGATGAACAACCTGCACCCGGATGTGGCCGAAAACCCGCACGAATTGGTGGTCTACGGCGGGATCGGACGCGCCGCGCGCACCTGGGAAGATTTTGACCGGATCGTTGCGGGCCTGAAAGACCTCGAGGCCGACGAGACCCTGATCGTCCAGTCCGGCAAACCCATTGCCATCATCAAGACCCACGCCGATGCCCCGCGCGTCTTGATCGCGAACAGCAACATCGTGCCGCATTGGGCCAACTGGGACCATTTCAACGAACTCGACCGCAAAGGGTTGATGATGTACGGCCAGATGACGGCTGGGTCGTGGATTTACATTGGCACCCAGGGCATCGTTCAGGGCACTTACGAGACATTCGCCGAGGCGGGGCGTCAGCACTATGGCGGCAATCTGACCGGGCGCTGGATACTGACCGGCGGCCTTGGCGGTATGGGCGGTGCCCAGCCGTTGGCGGCGGTTTTCGCCGGGGCGTCTTGTTTGGCCGTCGAATGCAACCCCGAGTCGATCGACTTTCGTTTGCGCACCAAATACCTGGATGAAAAGGCCGAGACGCTGGACGAGGCGCTGGCCATGATCGACCGGTGGAGCAAGGCGGGCGAGGCCAAATCGGTCGGACTTCTGGGCAACGCCGCCGACATTTTCCCCGAGATTTACCGGCGCGGTGTCCGGCCCGACATGGTGACCGACCAGACCTCGGCCCACGATCCGATCAACGGCTATCTGCCGCAGGGCTGGACCATTGGCGAGTGGCGCGAAAAACGCGAGAGTGACCCGAAGGCGGTTGAAAAAGCCGCGCGCGCGTCGATGAAGGTCCAGGTGGCTGCGATGGTCGATTTCTGGAACGCTGGGGTCCCCACGCTGGATTATGGCAACAACATCCGGCAGGTGGCGCTGGACGAGGGGCTGGAACACGCCTTTGCGTTTCCGGGCTTTGTTCCGGCCTACATCCGCCCGCTCTTTTGCCGGGGCATCGGACCGTTCCGCTGGTGCGCGCTTTCGGGAGACCCGCAAGACATTCTGAAAACCGATGCCAAGATGAAAGAACTCTTCCCCGAGAACACCCATCTGCACAACTGGCTGGACCTGGCTCAGAAACGCATTGCGTTTCAGGGACTGCCGGCGCGCATCTGCTGGATTGGCCTGGGCGACCGGCATCGCGCCGGGCTGGCGTTCAACGAGATGGTCGCCAGCGGCGAGCTGAAGGCCCCTGTCGTGATCGGCCGGGACCATCTGGACAGCGGGTCGGTTGCCTCGCCGAACCGCGAGACCGAAGCGATGAAGGATGGGTCCGACGCGGTCAGCGACTGGCCGCTTTTGAACGCGCTGATCAACACCGCCAGCGGGGCGACATGGGTCAGCATTCACCACGGCGGCGGCGTCGGCATGGGATTTTCCCAACACGCGGGCATGGTGATCTGCGCCGACGGCACGCCCGAGGCGGCCAAGCGGATCGAACGGGTGCTGTGGAACGACCCGGCCTCGGGCGTCTGGCGGCACGCAGACGCGGGGTATGAAATCGCTATCGACTGCGCCAAAGAGCACGGGTTGCGGTTGCCGGGGATATTGGGGAATTGACGCCCGCCCCGGACCTGAAACGCAACTTGTTGCGCGCGGGGTTTCACGGTGAAACCCTACCTTATGTCATTGAAATATAAAAATTAATAGAAAAAAGGGATATGGGAATTGCCCCAGAGAAGCATGGTTTCTTGCGAAAACGTCGCCGCGTCGTTGCGGGAATCGACGCGATTGGTTCCTGGCGTGCCAGCGCCTAATCGATGTCGATCAGGCCGGAACCGGCACCTTTCAGGCGCGATTCCTCGGTCGCCGGGGCATAGGTGCGGTGCGCCAGATGTTCGAGCCGCGTCCAGGCGGCGGCATCTGGTGTGGCGCGCGATTGTCGCGGTTGGGTCGACCCCAGTTCACCGCCCGCGCGAATGACAACCCGATCTGCCATAGGCGCTTGCAGAGTGTTACCCGACGCGCTGACGCTGATCGCGTCGCCGTCCGTGACCGCAGTGACGCCGTGCCAAATCGCAGTGAGGGTGGTCGAAACCTGCCGGGCGGCACCCGCCGCGAACGCAAGGACCAACAACGGCTCGGCGACTGGGCCCAAGATAATTTCCTCGGTTTTCAGACGATAGGCGCAGTCGGATACGGCCGACCCGGCCAATATCGGGCACATCAATTTGGATTTCGCGCGCCATTCGCCCGAGAGCTGGGCGGGCGCCAGTTCCGCCAAGGCCATCCCATCGGTCTGTGCCAACAACGCGGACATGGCTTTGCAGCCGTCCATCCCGCGCGCGCAAAGCCAGCTGGTGGCCTTTCCCGCCTCTTCGGCCATGCCCCAGCTGTATCCGGCACCGCGCGCGGCTTTCTTCGCGATTGCCTCCACCTCGTTCAGCGACCTGGTCACGAGGCTGCCCCAGGATAGACCCAGAGATCGGCGGTGTCGGCGGTCAGTTCTTGGGGGTAGGGCGCGCCTGCGTACATGCAGATCCGGACCCACCGGTCTGATCGCGGGTCGAAGTGAGTCGCCCCAAAGAATGAAAGTTTGGCGCGCAGCATGTCAATCGGCATGACCTCGGCGCTGACCGTGTTGTCCCTTATCTCGCCGTAGGGTGCGATCGCGCTGATCTGCGCGCGTCGAACGGTGTGGCGGTGTTCGGGGTGCCTGAGCAAAAATTCGGCTACCGGGCGATCCGGTTGCCAATGCGCCATAGCGCCATGGGCCGCCGCCGCGTCGCGGGCCGGGGCGAGGGGCTGTTCGTAATCGGCTATCGGCTCGTCAAAGCGTTCTCCCAAACGCGGCTCGAGCTTTTCTTCCGAGACATACCAGGCCCGCGCGCAATGTTGCCGTGCGTTCCAGTTAATCGGCAGCGCCCATCCAAAGCTGTCTTCAATCAGCGCACGAACATCATTCACAGGCATTTCGCCGTCAATTCGAAACGCGTCGGCGTTGCTGTCCGACATCTGCGATGCCAGGTCGTCGACCAGATCGGCGTAAGGTTCGAGGATCAGCGAGGCCAGCATTTCCTGACCTTCCTCAGACAACGCCTGCTCGGCCCATTCGACAAGCCCGTTCCACGGGGACCGGCCATCAAGAACATCGCCCTTCAGAAATTCGTCGACTGCTGCCAAATCGGCCTTGAGAGCCGCAATTTTGGCGACTTGATTCTCGTGGACTGAATTCCACCGAGAAACCGAAATTTTGCTTTGGTGATAGAGCGTTAGAAAACAGGCGATTTCATCCGCCGTTGCTTTTTCAACCGATCGGACGCGCGCGATGGCCTCTTCGCGGGCGGCGATCCAGTTGTTGAAAAGCACCGGGTGATTGACGATGAACGGGGCCATCCCAAGCCCGGTCGAATTGCCGATACCCAGCCTTTGGGCGATGGCCGTGCTGAGTTGGACGGCGCGATCGCCGCCTTTTGTGTTGGCAGCGTGCTGAACCAGGTCCCGGACAAATATGCGGGTCAAATAGACCGACAGCATCTCGGCCTGAAACGGCGACATCATTTCGGGTCGATCCGCGATTGTCTGGCGGTCCGCCGCCCCGAATTTCCCCGACGCATAGACCGCCGTGGTGCGCATCAGGTAGCCGATCTTTTCAATCTGATCGGGGTCGGGTTGCTGGCCCGACGCCAAAGCATCGACGACAAGGCTCCAGAGCCGCGCCGACCGGTTGGCGCGCGACAAGGACAATTCGCTTTCGCTGACACGCCCGGCTTCCTGCAGCGGCACGTTTTGGCACAGCCGTTCGATGTCGGCCTCGGTCGGCACCCCGTCATAAAGCGTAAACGTCGCATCCCATGCTTCGGCGATCACCCTGTCCGAGCGCATCTGGTCGGGCAAATCATGGGCAAAGGCGACCAGTGAATAGGTGCGGTCGCGAGTGTTGACCGTATAGACCGCATGGCCTACGCCGGTCGCGTCGATCCTGAACACAGGCCGCGCGAACGTCCAGCCTTCGCGCGCCATGCGCCGCGTCAGTTGCCGCATGAAACTCAGACGGCACTGGTGCAGTGACCCCAGACGCGACAGCCGCATCACCTGCGCCGGGTCGCGGCGCGGAACGCTGGCACCAACGTGCATTTTGCTACCCCCGTGGCCTGAAACTTTCGCCGTAAAAACGATACCAATTGCGGCCCATAACGCCAGCAACTTCGTCGTCATTCATACCCACGGCGTGCAAGCCCGCTTCGAGATTGCCAAAATCGCGGTTATCGCGAAACCAGCGCGGCATCGGCGGAAACCCCGGTGCCGACGCCGAACCTTCGCCATAGTCGATCTCGGTGGTCCAGCGCCCGACGCGCATCCATTCAACGACGCTGTCGGGCTGGTCCTGACAAAGGTCTGAACCAATACCCAGGTGGTCGATGCCGAACCTGTCCGCCGTCCGCGCGATCATTTCGCAAAAATCTTCCAGCGTGCAGTCGGATTTGCATTTCAGATGATGCGGATAGAGCGAAAAGCCGAACATCCCTCCGTTTTCGATCACCGCCCGGATCACGTCGTCTTTCTTGTTTCTGAGCGCCGGTTGCCACGCGTGCGGATTGGCATGAGTTATGGCGATAGGACGTTCAGAAAGTTCTGCGGCTTGGATGGTCGACCGGTCGGCCGAATGGCTCATGTCGATGACCAGACCGATCCGGTTCATTTCGCGGATCACCTGCCTGCCCATGCGGGTGATGCCTGCGTCTTCGGCCTCGTAGCACCCCGTCGCCAGCAACGACTGGTTGTTATAAGTGAGCTGCATGAAGCGCGCACCAAGGGCGTGAACGATTTCGACCAACCCGATGTCGTCCTCGATCGGGGCAGGGTTCTGAAAGCCGAAGAAAATCGCGGTGCGGCCAGTTTCACGGGCTTTGTCGATATCGGACGCCCATTGGCCTTTCATGATCAGATCGGGGAAGCGTTCGAACCAGCGGTTCCAGGTCTCGAAGTTCAGCACCGTTTCGCGGAAATTCTCGTGATACGAGATCGTGACATGCACCGCGTCCACGCCGCCCTCGCGCATCTGGCGAAATATTTTTTCGGACCAGTTCGCATATTGCAGGTTGTCAATGCGCATCAGGCTGGTGCTCGCGCGCGCGAAAAATCTCGGCCCTGCCTGCGGCCCTGTCACCCGCAATCAGATTAAGTTTGGTGTCGGTCATCCGAATTCCCATTGTCCGATCTTGCGCAGAATGGACTTTGGATTCGGCAACAGTCAAACCCAACCTTTGAGGGTAAATTTACCGGATTGAACCCGCGAATGCCCGCGCCGTCTAGCCCGCGCGGACCTCTTGAACGATCTGGGTAAATTCCTGATCGTTCAAAATATCACGCTTTTCCATGCCCTTTTGTTTCACCCGGGCCAGGATTTCGGACGATTGTTGGTCGGCAACTTCGCCAAGCGCCAATTCTGCCAGCTTATATTCGATCGACGCTTTGCCGCTTTTCTTGCCAAGCACGACCTCACCCGATCGGCCGGTCAGCGCCGGGTGGGTGCCGAACATGACCAGCGGATCATGCATGACGTATTGAATGCCTATACCGGACTCGCGGATGAAATTGCCCGACCCGAGAACCGGTTTGTTCCGCGCAATCGGGATATTGGATAACTTCGCCAGCAATTCGCCCAGTTCGGGCAGTTTCTCGAGTTTATATCCGGTGTCGTAGCCGTAAAGCAGATCCAGCCCCAGCATCAGTTCTTCCAATACCGCATTGCCGGTCCGTTCGCCCAGCCCGTTACCGCAACTGTGCACGACTTCGGCGCCTGCCGTGACAGCGGCCGGTTCGGTCGCGACGCCCATTCCAAAATCATTGTGCGTGTGAATTTCTATGGGCAGGCCGGTCATGTCTTTGACCCAGCGCACCATGTACTTGATCGCCTCGGGCGTGGCGCAGCCCATCGTGTCGACAATCCCAATTGAATCCGGGGGCGATTCATTCATCACCGCACGGCAGAGATTTTCAAGGTCATCGGGCCTTGCGCGCGTGGTATCGTAGGGAAAAAAGACCGCATAAAGGCCGTTGCTGCGAGCATAATTGATAACGTCGCGGCTTTTCTCGAACACATCTTTCCAGGTCCAGCCAAATTGTGTGGTCAGTTTGGGATATCCGATCGGGACTTCGATGATCACACCGTGCGCACCGCATTCCAGTGCCATGTCGATGTCCTGTTTCAGGGCGCGCGCAAAGGTGAAAATCCGTGCCTTCAGTCCAAGCTTGGTGATCTCGGTGATCGCCGTGGCGTCCTGGGGTGAAACGGCGGGCATTCCGGCCTCGATCCGGTCGACACCGATCTCGTCCAATTTGCGCGCAATCGGGATTTTATCGTCAATCGAAAATACGACACCCGGCGTCTGCTCGCCGTCGCGCAAAGTCGCATCGTGGATTTGAACCTTTGGCGGAAGCAGAAGCTGGTTTCGGACTTCGGGCACGAAATTATACGGGCTAACCCACCACTTTCCGTCCTCAAAATGGCTTTCACGCATCACTTCGCTCCCTGATTGCCGCCTAATTATTTTCGTGGATATTTCGGCTGAAATCAACGGAAAAACGACATTTTTGCCAGAATTCAGCAGCAAAGTGAGTGGCGCCTGGCACCTTGCCGGATGAGCGGACTGGGGATCGCTCGCCCCAAACATTTGAAAAGGCCGAGTTTCGCGCCGCATTTATCGCTCGAGCCGCAGTCGAACCCAAAACTGCACCTCTGATTTTGACCGAAAAATATCGATAATAATTGCGCGGCCAATGAAAAGCAGTTTAGTAGTCGATATGGACCAACCACTTGGCAAACCGCCGTCAAATCAGTCATCGACCCAGCGCGCCTATCTGACACTGAGAGGCGAAATCATCACAGGCAAGATTGCCCCGGGTCAGCGTCTGAAAGTCGATACCTTAAAGGATAGTCTGGATACGGGCGCATCGCCTGTACGCGAAGCCCTGAGCCTGCTGACATCGGATCAACTGGTTGAACGATTGGATCAGCGAGGGTTTCGGGTGGCCCGGACCAGCCGGACCCAGTTTCACGAGATATTGGATTTGCGCTGCAATCTCGAGGATCTGGCGGTACGCCAAAGCATCGACCGCGCGGATCAGGAATGGGAAGAAAAACTTGTGCTGGCCCACCATTACCTGGCGCGCTCGGACCGACAGCAAACAGATGAATTCGAGGCCCGGCACAAGAATTTTCACTTGGCCTTGCTGACCGCCTGCGGATCGCCGATCTTGATGCGGTTTTGCAGCCAGCTTTACGATCTAAACGTTCGATACCGGTATCTGGCTGGCACGTCGAAGTCATACGGCAGCCGGGACGTCGAGGCAGAACACCGTGCAATATTGGATTCCGTGGTCAACCGAAACGCCAACTTGGCATCAGAACTTTTGATCGCGCATTACCGAAATACTGGTGCATTCCTGGCCGAACTGATTGATTAGGTTTTGGCAAGGACCAGGTCGAAATCGACGCGCAAATACGCACCGTCGACCATTCCCGAAAGGGCAAATCCCTCGGGAAAGCTGCCAGCTGGTTGTTTGACGTAAGTCATGACCAAATCGTCGCGAACACCAAACACCGTGTCGCCGTCCAGGTATGGATCATCGTCGGGGAATATTTCGGTTACCAGAGATCGGTGGCCCTTGGCATGAACAATATAATGCAGATGCGATGGTCGCCACGGATGACGTCCAGCGGCCCTGAGGATATCGCCGACAGGGCCGTCATCGGGCACCGTATAACTTACCGGTCGGACCGTTGTGAAAGCATAGCGGCCGGTGTCGTCAGTGGTCATCAGGGCGTGGAATGAATTGATATCCTGTTCGGGATCCTGGCTGGAATACATGCCGTTCGGGGCGGTTTGCCAAATATCGATCGTCGCACCGGGCAGAGGGTTCCCGTCGGTGTCGCGAACGTGTCCTTCAACCATTAATATTTCGCCTTCATAATCACGCTTCATGTCACCGCCGACCGCCAGCGGCGGCGGGTTTGACACGTGAAATGGCCCAAGAACCGACGAGCTTGTCGCCTTTGGGGTCGAGTGCAACATGTCGACCAACGACGACATTCCCATCACGTCAGACAACAACACGAACTCGTTCCGCTCGTGTGTGGTTATGTTTCCGGCCCATTCGAGTGACTTAAGTCCGGCGCGCCATTCGTCATGGGTCAAGTTAACCTCGCGCGCGAATTGGTGCATATGCTTGGCCAATGAGGACAGAATTTCCTTGACCCTCGGATCGGAGTCTTTTGCAAAGTAACCCGCGAACACTTCGGTGATATTTTCCGTTGTGACGCTACGCATGGATGGCTCCTAGTTCAGTAAGGCAAGGCTCAGCACCGGAAACCGGATGAGCAGGATAAGTACGACCAGCATCACGCCCGCAAACGGTAAAGCCCCCATAAAAACGTCTTTCAGGGATATTCGGTCGTCGGCCAGGGTTGCTTTGATCACAAAACAAGAAATTCCAAGCGGCGGTGTCAAGAGCCCAATCTCGGCACCTACCACGGTAATGATCCCAAACCAGACCAGCGACATGCCCAAAGGCTCGACCAATGGCAGAAACAGCGGCACCACAATCAGGATTATTGACGCCGTGTCCAACAGGGTTCCAAGAACAAGCATAAGCAGGACGTAAAGCACCATGATCTGAAAAAAACTGGCGTTGTTGCCGGCCAAGAGATCGCCAAGTTGATTGGGAACGCCCGCGAGACCCAGCATTCGGCTGTAGATCGAGGCCGCCGTGATGAGAAAAAGCAGGAACGCGGTAATGTGGCCGGTTTCCAGCAGCGCGTCCCAGAAATCTCGCACCCCCATCGATCGACGCGCAAGGGCAATAACAAGGGCCGCCAATGCGCCTGCGGCACCTGCCTCGACCGGCGTCAGCCAACCATTATAAATGCCGCCCAGAACGATCGTGATCAGCCCGATGGTAGGGAGTGTTTTTGACGCGATTTCCGACCACGACATCCTTTCATATTCAGACGCCGGGCGACCGCCAACAAATCCGGGGGTCAGGCGCGCCATGACCCATATCGCCAGCACATATGCCGCGGCCAGCATCACCCCGGGCAATATTCCGGCGAGAAACATATCGCCGACGGATTGTTCGGCGACGAAGGAATATATGATCCGCATGGCCGAGGGTGGGATGATCATTCCCAGCACCGAGGAACCGGACACGACCCCGACCGCAAATCGCGGATTGTAATCGTATCGGATCATTTGCGGGACAGAGACTTTGGAAAAGACCGATGCCGACGCAATTGACGATCCGGTCACAGCAGCAAAGACCGCGTTGGCGCCGACAGTGGCCATGCCAATGCCGCCTCTGACCCGGCGAAATCCTGTGCTCATCACCTCGTAGACATCACTGCCGAGGCCGGCCTTTGACACAATCAGACCCATAAAAACGAAAAGCGGAATGGTTGCGAAGGTGTATTCCATGGCGCTGTCGCCGATCGCAATTTTCAGCAGATTCATCGCCAAGGTGAAATTGTCGCGCATCAGCCAAATGGACACGAAGGAAACCGCGCCGAGGGCTATGGGGATGTAGACGCCAAGATAGATCAGTATCACGATGGCGACGACGGAAACCAGACCGATTTCAAGCGGTGTCACTTCGATTCATCCTCGGATTCCGGCAGTCGAATCAGCGTGATAGCATCTGACGGCACTAAGATTTTCAATGCGAAGATCACAGCGCTCAGAGTTGCGGCGAACAGGATCGCCAGCTTGAGCGGCCACCAGGGCGCGGTAAATACGCCCGGAACGCCAAAATAGTCCTGGGTTCGCCACATATCTGTAAATTCCGGAAATATCGCGACGGCAACGATGGCCATAAACACGGCGGACAACAGATTGATCGCGTGGCGAAGGAATTTTGTGAAGCGCGGAAAGCGCGGCCCGATTAACAACTGAAAACCGTCCGAATGGGTCAGACGGTTCACGCGGACGACATCGGGCAGCTGCAGAAATACAATCAGCACTATGGAAAATTGAACGGCTTCGACTGCGCCGCGAAACGGCGCGTTGAACAGGCCGCGCGCCACAATGTCGTAGTTGACAACGCCAACAAGCGCCAGGACGACCAGGGTCCCGGCGATGTTGGCGCCGATGGCTATACGATTGGCTGAAACCGACAGGCCGTTGATCGCAGTTTTGATCAGTTCGCGCATGCGATCATCGGCCTTTCAGCTGTCAGGTGCCGGTCTTACTCGGCCGTCCAATCGCGCACACCGGTGTAGCCGGCTGCCTGCAGTTTACCCAAGTATGCGCGAAGCATTTCAGTGCCTGGCTCGCCGCTGGCGTCAAGACCGGCGGCCCATTCCGAGGCGATGTTCGGCATTGCATTGGCCCAGGCAATGCGGTCGTCCGCCGAGGCATCGACAATCGTACCCCCGGCCGCAACATAGGCATCACGGCTGGCTGCGGCGCGGTCCATTGCGATGCCCGCAACATGGTCGCGATACTGCACGGCAACCGCCTCGAGTGCAGATTTCACTTCCTCGGGAAGACCATCCCAATAGTCTTTGTTAACAGTGACGGTTTTTGAGTTTACCGCGCCCTGGTCGACCCGCAACATGTAAGGCGCGACTTCGGCGATCTTGAAGGTTTTCGCAGCTTCTGGCCACAGCATCGCCTGATCCACCAGCCCGGTTTGCAACATATTGTAGAAATCGGTCAGACCACCGCGCACACCTGCCGCGCCTTTGATACCTTCCAGATAACGCAGGTTCATGCCCGCGCCGGCGACCTTGCGCCCTTCCATATCGGAAACTGATGCGATCGGTTTTGTGCTGAACACTTGATAGGTATCAAGCACGACACCGGTCGCCAGATAGACCTGGTTCTGCGCCGCAAATTCGTTTTCCATCGTCGGGAATTCGCGCGCGATTTCATCCACTGCCTTGGCAACTGCCCGGGCGTCTGCGGCGACAAACGGCGTGACCGCTGATATTGCCTGGGTCGGCAGCTGTCGAGAACATTCTGAGTTGACCGGTTTATGTACCATATGAGTTGACCGCTTCTGTTGCGGTTTCTGGCCCTGTGGGGAAGTGGTCGGTCGCGGAGCGGCTGTCCACTTGTCCACAGGGCGCCGGTCGGTCGCGTCGA
>JAKZRT010000213.1:0-2637 GCA_047518005.1 Brevirhabdus sp. | reverse complement strand
CTTGGATTTTCAATCATTGCCACGCGCGGCACCGCGGCCTTCTGCGAAGATCAGGGCGTTGCCGCCGAGGTCGTGAACAAGGTCTATGAGGGCCGCCCGCATATCGTCGACGTCATGAAGAACCGCGAGATCGTGCTGGTGATGAACACCACCGAAGGCACGCAGGCGGTCGAAGACTCGCGGCCGATGCGCAGCGTCGCCCTGATGGACCGCATCCCCTATTTCACCACACTTGCCGCCGCCCACGCCGCGGCGCTGGCCATGAAGGTGGCGCGGGAAGGCGAGTTGGAGGTGCGGAGCTTGCAGGCGTCGGTTTGACCGGTCAGTTCCTTGCCCAATATAGCCAATATGCCCAAAGCGCCGCGCCCGTATGTCGGGGGCTGATCATTAACCGGCTTTGCGCTGCTCGCGCGACCCTTGGTAACGCTCGCCGCCGAATTTGAAGCCATAATCTATTTGAAAATGCGTTTATATCACCACCCGCTGCCTTTGCCCGGCGACCAGACCAATCGCGCCACTATAAAGCAAATGCGCCACCAGTGACGCCGCCACCGCTGCGCCGCCGCCGACGTTGGCCATCAGCATACCGGCCCCCAGCATCGGGAACACCACCAGATCGGCCGCCAGCCACAGCCCGACCCCCCAGGTCAGCGCCCGCACCAGCGGCGGCCCGAACAGCCAGTCATAGCACACGAAAACATAAACCAGCGGAAACACCACCACGCCCAGCGTTATATGGATCAAAAGCCCGACGCCGTAATTGGTGCCCAGCCCGTCGGCTACCATCGCCGCCGTGTCCATATCCATGGCCGTCTTCATCGCCGAGCGCATGGTCTCGCCCATGCCCATGTCCATCATCATCGGCGCGCCAAAGTCCATCGCTGCGGTCATCACCGCGGTTCCGGCGACGCCGCCCAACAGGGCATTGATCAGATCAGAACGCATGGAGGTTTCGTCTTAGCCATAGGGCGAAAGGTTAGTGGAAAGGCGACCGTGATTCTACAGCGGTGACGGGGCTGTGAAGGCAGGTGAGGTATCGGGTCTCGGATGACCGCGTTCAGAACTCAAAATCGCGCCAGAACCTCGGAAGTCGAAAATTTGCGCCGCTTCACTCCGCTGGAGCAGGCCGCTCCTCTGCCCTGGAAAGCGGCCCGTGGGGTCGGGCAAGACGTGGAGGCGCTGCAAGACGCACAACTCAACCGGGGTCTTCGGCCCCGATTTGACTGCAATTGGCCCAACGGACGCGCGCCCATCCGCCAGAACCAGCGAGTTTGTGCGGCGGCAGCGACAAACCTGGGTTGAGCAACTAGACTGCCAGCACCAAGCAACAAACGAGGCATCGTGATGCGCTATCTAATTTTGCTGACGCCGCTTTTTCTTGCCGCCAGCGACATTCCGTTTCTGTTGGGCGCCCAAGTCCGCCACGCCACGCTAGCCCCCCGCGATTTTCGGCATCTGCCGCTCGGGCGCGGTTTCTTTGTTGGACAGGATAGGGGCGGGCCTATTGACACCGCCTTCGGTGCTGACTGCCGGTATGACTGCTTGGGTTTGAATCAAATTTTTCGCAAAATCGTGTCGATACTGCGCGTTGTCGTTAAGACTTTGACAAGCATTCGGGCCTAGACCGGGATCAGGTACCCCAGTGGCGAGTGGCCCTTTTCCCAAGTTTACCGGTGATGAGTGTTGCCCCCCTCCCACCCCCCGGGAAGGGGGCGGTTGCCCTTGCACATCGGCCTCGCGCGCGGCACTTTCTCGGGCAATGGCCAAGCTTTATTTCCACTACTCCACGATGAATGCCGGCAAGTCGACGGCGTTGCTTCAGGCGTCGCACAACTACGTCGAACGCGGCATGAAGACGTTTCTCCTGACTTTCGCGCTGGATGACCGTGGCGGCCAAGGCCAGATCGTCAGCCGCATTGGCATATCCGCGAATGCCGATCTATTTTCGGCCCGGTCCGATCTATATGCGATTCTGGCCGCGCGCCTTGAAGCGGGCCCGTGTGCCTGTGTCTTTATCGACGAGGCGCAGTTTCTGACCGAGACCCAGGTCTGGCAACTGGCCCGCGCGGTTGACGATTTGGGCGTGCCGGTCATGTGTTTTGGCCTGCGTGTCGATTTTCGCGGGCAGCTTTTCCCCGGCTCGGCCGCACTTTTGGCGCTGGCCGATGAAATGCGCGAGGTGCGCACAATCTGCCATTGCGGAAAAAAGGCGACGATGGTCGTGCGGATGGACGCCGAAGGCCGCGCCCTGCGCGACGGGGCACAGGTTCAGATCGGCGGCAACGAAACCTATGTCTCGCTCTGCCGCCGCCACTGGCGCGAGGCGGTCGGTGGTCGTGGCGCGCCGTGAACCTCGCGATTTTTATCGTTTCGGCAAATACTCGGCATTATGGATCAAACGCACCACGTAAAAAATACCTGAATCCAGCGGGTTAGCCTACCCTTGGGCCATGCAGGACCGCACCATAGACAACGCCCTATTGGCGCTGCGAGAGCTGATCATCCGGGGTGGGCTGGAAGGCCAGGGCCAGGTTGAGGCGCTGTTATGACTCAGGGGCATCCCCATACCGCGTATTATGGGCTATCCGGCCTACCGGGGGTGTATGAAGCGGCTGATACTGGACGCGCTCGGCGGCG
>JAKZRT010000212.1:0-11345 GCA_047518005.1 Brevirhabdus sp. | reverse complement strand
CCGGATCTTCAAATCCTACGAAGACATCGTCGCGCTGTGCTGCCAAGCCTGGAACAACCTCATCGACCAACCATGGAAGATCATGTCCCTCGGCATGCGCAAATGGGCGCATGGGTTCTGATCAATGACCGTTGGTATAAGGCGGCATCGGCGCCGATGTGGTTCTGGGGCCTTGATACGCGGGGTTTTGGCATGGGAATGGGCGTCTTTGGTTTTGACCGAGCGGGGCTTGAGGCGTTTCGAGATTTCATGGCAAGCGACAAGGGGGCAGTGATCGCGAACTTGGTCAACGACCTGCGCAACGGCGGGATCCGAATATCTGAACCGGCGCTCAAAAGGGTGCCGCCAGGGTATCCCGCCGACCATCCGCGGGCCGAGTTCTTGCGGATGAAAGCGTTCAGCGCCTGGATCGAGCACGCCAATCGCCGCCGCGCCCTTGGGCCTACGGCGGCCCGCCACGCCGTCGATGATTTTTCCCGGCTCTTGCCGCTTTACCGCGCACTTTCAGGCGCTTTGCGCCTGACCCTGTAACGCCTCGGCGTTGCCGGGACGGGGCAAGCTGAAGCCGCCCACTTTGCCATCGTCGGCCATGAATTTTTGCCGGGCAACCAAGGCCTCTGCCGGTCTGCCGAAGTAAAAGCCCTGTCCAAGATCACAGCCATACCCGGCAACAATCTGGGCCTGGTATTCGTTTTCGACGCCTTCAACGACGATGATCATGCCAAGGCTTTGCGCAATATCGACAACGGCATCAAGGATATACGCGGTCTCGCGACTGGATTCGATATCGACCACAAAGCTTCGATCGATCTTCAATTCATCGGCCTGGATGCGGCGCAGATAAGCCAAGCTTGAATACCCGGTGCCAAAATCGTCAAGCGATATCTTGCATCCCAGGCTGCGCATTTGACCCAGAATTTCACGGACCTTGTCCCAATCTTCCAAAAGCACTGTTTCGGTAAGTTCCAGGGTCAAAAGATGCGGCGCAAGCCCCGAGTCTGCCAGCGCAAGCTTGATCTCGTCAATTATTCTGAAATCTTCGAAATGAAGCGCTGACAGATTGACGCTGACCACAAGCTCGGCATCGAATTCGGTGTTCCACTGGGCGATCTGTTGTGTGGCCTCGCCCAGCACGAAATAGTCAAGCTTGAAGATTTGTCGCGCCTCTTCGGCAACGGGAAGAAAATCAGCAGGCTGGACGACCACACCGTCGCGGCGCCACCGGATAAGCGCCTCAAATCCATATATCTGCAATCCGTCGAGGTGAACTTTGGGCTGGTACATCACAAAGAACTCGCGGTTCTCGATGGCTGCCGGAATCGCGTCCAGCAGGTCACGGTGCGCGACATAACGGTCGTCGAGCGCTTTGTCATAGATGCGATAAGTACCGCGACCGGCGGCTTTGGCTTCATAGAGCGCAAAATCCGCCGACCGCGACATGGTTTCGGCGCTCAATTCGCTGGCGATGCTCACCTCAGACGACATCGCCACGCCCAGACTGACCCCACAATGGATCGTGATACCACCCTCGGCGATTGGTCCAGCGCAGGATTCCAGTATCTCGTCGCAAAGATAGGCCAGTTTTGTGCGATTGTCGGTGGTCAAAAGCGCCCCAAACTCGTCGCCTCCCAGGCGCGCGGCCATACCGCCATAGCGTTCGACAGAATCGCGCAACCTGGCCGCTATCTGAGCAAGAACCACGTCGCCAGACCCGTGGCCGTAGGTGTCGTTGATGCCCTTGAAGTCGTCGAGATCGAGAAATATCATTGCCGCGTCGCGCCCATTCTTCATCAATTCGGCCAGATGTTCGTTGAACCGCAGCCGGTTTGCCAGTCCGGTCAGCGGGTCGTTGTAGGCCAGATAATCAGCCTTGCGTTCGGCGGCCTCGCGCTGTTTTCGGGCTACGATCTCGCGGTGCAACAGCAAGATCGCTGACAATCCGATGCCGCTGACGAAGAGCAGGGTGATCTGTAGATAAAGCTGCAACAGGGAAAGTGTTTTTGACTGGCGCACCAGTGCCACTTCGTGAACCCTTCGGGTCTCGTCGATATACGAAACCAGCGCCCCGCGCGCGGATTCGGCGGCGCTTCGAAACCGTTCTGCATTCTGCGCGGGTGCGGCATAGCCATCGGCTATTATTTCGTCGCCAAGGTCAATAATCGACTTGAGCGCACTATGGGCGGTATAGGCCTCGGCCACGGCCCGATCCTGGGCCAGCCAGCGGCCAAACGACACTGACCGCACATAGAGAATATCCAGCGCCTCTTCGAATTTCTGCGCGTCGGTTTCAGTGATCGCGTTGGGCGACAGGCTGCCTTGCAGCGCAAAACTCATGCGGTGAATATCGCTGAGCGCGACAAATCCCTCGCGCATTCTTTTGCTGTCAAAAACGGTGCTTTCTAGTTCGACGTCAGCGATCACGTAACGCACATAAAGCGCCGCACCGGCCCCGGCCAAAACGATAAGTATGACCGAGGCCAGCGTGCCCAGCCTGGTGGCTGGACCCAATAACAGGCGCGCAAGTTTCACGTCCTTTGCAGATCAGGAGCCGGCCTCGATCCGGGCTGCCATCCAGACCCAATAGCCTTCGCGCAGATTGTCCGCGCTTTCATACAGGTCCATAGGCATCACAAACTGAATCGGGCCCCTTTCGCGGCGGGTGTGAGCTTGTCCATCGACGCGTGTGGCCACCAGGATCGGGATCGATTCCCAAACCTCGCGCGGCATTGTGATGGCAAAATCGTTCTCGGCCACAATGCGCAGTTCACTGATGTCTTCCATACCATTGGCGATCAGCAGATCCCTTAAGAGGACACCGTCAAAGGCCGCGGGTGCCTCGCGCCAGGGTGTGTGGGTCACCATCCGGTAGGTTTCCATGGCCTCAAGATCGGCAGGCGAATAGGTCATCGTGGCCTCGGGACCGACGACCGTAAGCTGGGCGGCGTTGTGGTCCATTGGATCAAGGGTCGTTCTTTCGAGCGACCCAGCATAGGTAAGACTGGTCGCAGCAACCAAAACTGCGCCTGCGACGATCAGACGGGATAAGACAGACATAAGCATTCTCCTTCTTGCGATGTCCCAAATTGGTTAGAAAGGTCGGATAAAAATTGTGTAAAGCCAACAAGTTACATCAAATTGCTCGAATAGGCCGGTCGGCGCACCAACCCATTGAAATTCAACCACTTATGGAAAAAGAACGGGCACGAATTCTTCTTTCGTCGATCGCCCAAGAAATTTCTGCGCGAAAACGCCGATGCGCTTTGGGAATTATCCAGACCACAAAGTTGCCGGCAGGCGTGCGACGGAAACATCCGCGCCATCCGTATAAAGGGGCAGAGTTGATAAACTTCGTCAGGTCAGGGTTTTTGTGAGCAAGCTTGAAACGATACGCGCGGTGCGATTTGGATACGGCCAAGGGCCGGGCGTTGCCCCGCCAAAGGTATCGGCGATGATCGATGCGCTTGGCGGGCGCGACCGCATGGCTGGACGCTATCCCACCGCCTCGACGCGGGCAGCCTTGAAACTGATGGTTGACCTGCGCGACAGCCGCCGCGCCATAGATAGCGGCGCAAGCGATGCCCAGGCGCAATACGAGGCGGCGCAAAAGGCGCTGCGCGACGCATTCGGTCAGACATTTCGGGCCAGCGTGGCCCGGGTCGTCGACAGCCCGACGCCGTTTCGCGAACGGCTGGCGTGGTTCTGGGCTGACCATTTCACTGCCACCGCCAAGACCGGCGTGTTGCGTGGTGCGGCCGGGGCTTACCTGGACGAAGCCATCCGCCCGCATCTGGCCGGTCGCTTTTCCGACATGCTCAAAGCTGTCGTCACGCACCCCTTCATGCTGGCCTATCTCGACCAGGTCGCGTCGGTCGGGCCAAACTCGCGTTTTGGCAAACGGCGCGGCAGGGGGTTGAACGAAAATCTGGCGCGCGAAGTGCTGGAATTGCACACTTTGGGGGTTGGCGGGGCGTATACGCAGAAAGACGTGCGCCAACTGGCCGAACTGATGACCGGGCTCAGCATCGCGCCCGAGAAGGGCTTTGTGTTTCGCGCCCCGGCAGCCGAGCCGGGGGCCGAGACGGTGCTGGGAAAATCGTACGGCGGCGCGCGCGGGCGGCTGAAAGACGTGATGCAGGCGATGGAGGATATCGCCGTGCATCCCGACACCGCGCGCCATCTGGCGCAAAAGATCGCGGTGCATTTTGTGTCCGAGACCCCAGACCGCGCGCTGGTGGCGGCGCTCGAGACGGCGTATCGCCAAAGCGACGGGGCGCTTTTGCCGGTCTACCGGGTGCTGCTGGATCATCCGGCAGCGCGGTCCGACCGGCTGGAAAAAGCCAAAACTCCGTTTGATTTCATTGCCTCATCGCTTGTCGCCCTGGGCTTTGAGGGCCGCGAAGTTATGGCCATGAAGGAACGCGATTTGCGGCGGTTCCTGTTTCAGCCGATGGCGGGCATGGGGCAGCGGTTCATGTCGGCCCCGGGTCCCGACGGCTGGCCGGAAGAGGCCGCGCATTGGATAACGCCGCAGGGGTTGGCGACCCGGATCAGCTGGTCGATGGCGGTGGCGGGAAAGCTGGCCATGCGGGCGGGCGACCCGCGCGAATTTCTCGACCGCACGCTCGGAGGTCTGGCCGGTCCGAATCTGCGCTTTGCCGTGGCTGCGGCCGCAACCAGTGCCGAAGGCGTGGGCCTGACCCTGGCCTCGGCCGAGTTCAACCGACGATAGGAGCGCGAAATGACCGACCAATCGACAAACCGACGTGATGTGCTGCGCGGCCTCGGTGCGCTCGGCTGTTCGGCGGCGGCCTGGCCGCTGACCACGACAATGACCTTTGCCGCCGCCCCCTGGGATGCGCGACTGGTGGTGATCATCCTGCGCGGCGCCATGGACGGGCTCGATGTGGTGCGCCCTGTGGGGGACGCGAATTTCGCCGCTTTGCGCGCCGTCGGGACGGCCGAGTCGACGCCGCTGGACGGTGGATTTTTCGCTCTTCATCCAAGTCTTAGGCCACTTGGCGGGCTGTGGCGCGCTGGCGAGCTTGGGTTTGTTCATGCAGTCTCGACCCCCTATCGCGACAAGCGCAGCCATTTCGACGGGCAGGACCTGCTGGAGGCCGGGACCGGCGGCGATACGGTGATCGCCCGCGATGGCTGGCTCAACCGGATGTTGCAGGCGGTGCCCGGCGTGACCGGCGAAACCGCCTTTGCCATCGGTCGCGAGAACATGAAAATTCTGGTCGGCGACGCGCCGGTCGCCAATTGGGCCCCCGACACGCCCTTGAATATCTCGCCGCAAGCTCAGGAACTTTTGCAGCACGCCTATGGCTCGGACCCGCTGTTTCACGCTGCCGCGAACGAGGCGGTGGTGCTGGCGGCTTCGGTCGAGGGTATGCAAGCGTCACCGCGCGGCAGGCCGGAAGCGGCGCTGGCCGCCTTTGCGGCGGATCGTCTTAACCGGGCCACGCGGGTCGCGGCATTTTCCATCGGCGGTTGGGACACGCACCGCAATCAGACGGCGATGCTGGGCAACCTGCTGCCCCGACTGGCCGAGACCATCCTGACGCTGAAACGCGAACTGGGGGCCAACTGGTCGAAAACCGCGGTATTGGCGATGACCGAATTCGGCCGCACCGCTCGGATGAATGGCACCGGCGGGACCGATCATGGAACTGGCGGCGCGATGCTGATCGCCGGCGGCGCGGTGCGCGGTGGTCGGGTTTATGGGCGCTGGCCGGGGTTGGCCGAAGCCGACCTTTACGCGCGCCGCGACCTGAACCCCACGGGCGACCTGCGCGCCGTTGCCGGATGGACGCTGCGGCATCTGGCCGGGCTTGAGCGCAGCGTGATCGAGAGTTCGATTTTTCCAGGCCTTGATCTGGGCGATGATCCTGGCGTCATTCTTTAGGGTTGCGCCGCGTTTCACGCGTCGCCAAGGGGGCGAGGGGGGCCAGCCCGCCTCGCGCTCACCGGAGTATTTTTGGAAAGGTGATCCCAATAATGGCACTGCATCTTGCCATCTTGTGGTTGAAATGATCCGCGCCGAAGGCAGGCGCAGATGATCGATTGCACTGAAAGTGTTCAGTTTGGCAGCGGTTTCGGCGCTGGCAGAACGCAGGCGGCCAGCCGGCCGGGTGCAGTGATCGCCACGCCGTCGGCCAGCTGACCCATGTGCCAGCCCAGCACCAGGTTCGACGACAGAACCGGCAGACCGATCTCGGCCTCAAGCGCGTCGATCACGCCCAGGCAGCCGAGGTTAGTACAGCTCAGAAACACTCCCTCGACCCCGCCCTGCGCGGCCAGCGATTTTGCCGCCTCGGCGATCGAGGCGGGCGAAATTCGCGCCACGCGGGCCTCTTCGGCCTCGTTGAAGCTGCCAAAGACCGGGGTTCGTATCCCGCTTTTCGCCAGAGCGTCGCGCAGCGGCTCGGAAACGCTTTCGATATTGGGCGACAAAAAGGCCAGGCGGGCAACGCCAAGCGCCGCGCAGGCGGCGATCAGGGCGCTGACCGGCTGGGTCACAGCGCGCGCCGGTGCGCCGAGGCGGATCGCTTCGGCAACCGCTTGGGGTCCGATTTGCGCGGTGGCCGAAGTGCAGCCGTATCCGATCACGTCAAACGTGACCCCGCGCGGCAACAGCCCCGTCGCGCGCGGCAGCGCCGCCGCCATCGCGCCCAGATTTTCGGGCGTGACCCGAAGACCCGACGCGATGCGGGTGATCATCAGGCGCAGTGTCTCGGGCATCATCGCCCGCATCTCGCGTTCGATCACCTCGTCGCTCTGCAGCACCACCAGACCCGCAGTCGGCCCGTCAAAGTCCTGCAATTCATACCTTATGGCGCTCATCCGCCGCCCTCCAGCACCGCAATATCCGGGCCCGCAGGCGTCGACAACCAGTCGGCCCCGTCAGCGCGGATCACGATGTTTTCCTCGTGCACAAGGCTCAGGTCCGGCGCGGTCCGGGTTCCCGGTTCCAGTGTCAGCACCATGCCCGGCTCCAGCACCGTGGCGTCGCTGGCGCTCAGCGACGGCCACTCGGTCAGCGTCATACCCAGCCCGTGGCCCAGCCGCCCGACCCCCAATCCGCGCGCGCCACCGGCCACGATCCGGTCCATGGCGTGAAAGAGATCGCGCGCCTGCGCGCCCGGCCGGGCGGCGGCAAACCCGGCGTGGGTGGCTTCGATCAGCCGTCTGTGCGCCTCGGCAATCGCCGGGTCGGGCGTTCCTACAGAAAAATTCCGATCAAAATCGCAGAAATACCCGTCGCGCACCAGCCCGGTGTCCAGCATCAATACGTCGCCCCGCGCCAATGGCCGCCTGGTGGCGGGCGAGATTACATCCGCATAACCATCGGGCCCCGCAGCGCCCGCGAGATATGGCACCCAATCGGCCCCTTCATCCAGCGCCAGCATCTGAAATCTGCGAAAGACCTCTGCAAGTGGTACCCCCACGCGGGCAATTTCGCCGACCCGGCCAAAGGCGCGGTCGGCCACCGCGCAGGCGGCGCGGATACAGCCAATCTCGGCCTCGGATTTGACCATGCGCAGGCGCTGGATAATGCCCGCGTCCGGTCCAAGCTGACGGTCTCCAAGCGCGTTGCCAAGGCGCGCCAGATCATCCAGCGGCAGGCGCAGATGGGTTTCGGGGCCCATCGGCATACCGATCCGCCCTTGCGGACCAACAAGCTCGCCAAGGGTCTGAGACAAAAGGCTGATGCCCTCATCCTCGGGTTGAGGAGACCGCCAGGTCCGGATGTCCTCGATCCAGCCGCGCGCCATCAGGGGCGCACCGATTTCGGGGATCACCGCGACCGGGTCTCCGCCCGCGGGCACGACCAGAAACCACGGCCGCGACGGACTTTCCCAGAACCGGGTCAGATAGCCCGAGAAATAGCGCACTTCGGGCTCGGTGGTCAGCAACAGCGCGGCCAGATCGGCCTCGGCCATCAGGGCCTGCGCGCGGGCGACCCGCGCCCGATATTCGCTGACCTCAAAGGTGCTCACGTCTCGGGGCCTTCGCTGAGGATCGTCAGGACCCGCGCCTTGGCATCGAGTTCAAGGTCGGCGCGCGTCGCGTCATCCGCCAGCAACACCGCCGCCAGCCCTGCCACGCCCGAGGGCGTCGAGCCCAGCCCGTGCTGGCCCGCCAGTTCGGTGCCGGCTTGGGCCTCATCTTCGGTGATAAGCACAAAATCATCGGCGTCGCGGGCCAGCCCTTTGAGTGCGATCAGCGACGGTTCCTTGCAATCCAGCCGCCCCATGACCGAGACCGGACCCCGAGCCACGACCGGGCCACCGGCCTTGATCGAGGCATGCAGCGCCGGCGCGGCATCGGGTTCGACCACCACAATCCGGGGGCGGTCACCCCAGAGCACGCGCGCCATCGCCGCCGCCGATCCGGCCAGCCCGCCTACGCCCGCGTGCAAAAAGATGTGTGTGGGGGCCTCGTCCAGCTGATCGCCCGCCTCGGCCATCAGCTGCAGAAACCCCTCCATCACCCGGTAGGGGCGTTCGGTATAGCCGGGCCAGGATGTGTCGGCCAACAATTGCCAGCCGTTCGCCCTTGCCGCCGCAATCGCCGCCGCCAGGCTGGCCTCGTAAATAACGCCCGCGCGCACCACCTCGGCCGCCTGGGCCCGCAATCGCGCGGCAAAGGCCTCGGGCACGGTTTCGGCCAGGTAGATCACCGCGCGCGCGCCAAAGACCCGCGCCCCGGCGGCAATCGACAGCCCGTGGTTGCCCGCCGAGGCGGCGACGTAAGTCACGCCCGCCAAAGTCCCGGCCTGCGCATCGCGGGCAATCACATAGGCAGCACCCAGTGCCTTGAAACTGCCCAGCCCCATGCGCGTGCTTTCGTCCTTGACCCAGAGCGCGCCCAGCCCAAGCCCCGCCGCCCGCGCCAGATCGGTCGCGTCGCGCATCGCGGTCGTTGCATGATCGGGGCAGTGCGCCAACAGGTCGGCGACAGCCCTCGCGTCGGTTGATGGCGCCGGAATATTCGCCAGCGCGGCGATCTCAAGACCCGCCCCCCGGAATGGATTTCTGAGTGTCTGCATTGGGTCCCTGCTGTGTCGTGGTCCGGCTGGCCTTGGCCCCTTTTGGCCGATACCAGCACGAAATCCAATGATATTCCGACCCGGCAATCGCGCCAGATTTTTGCGGCGCAGAAGGGCCGGGTCACCGCGCGATTGCCAATCCGGGACTCACAGCGCAAAGTGCTGCGGACGCGCTGATCCGGCGTTGAAACCCAGGAACAGACCATGCCACGATATACCGGCCCCGACCTCTGCCGCCTGAGCGCCTGCACAATTGCCGACATGCTCAGAGGCCGCGAAGTCTCGCCCGTCGAACTGGTCGAAGCCAGCTTGACCCGCATCGCCGATGTTGACCGCCAAGTGAACGCGGTGGTCACCATCGCCGACGACCGCGCGCGTGCGGCGGCGGGGTCCTGGGACGGTGGCGATCCGGACGATCCCGGCTGGCTGGGCGGGCTGCCGATTGGCGTCAAGGATTTGACCCAAGTTGCGGGAGTGCGCACGACCTGGGGCACCAAGGGACTTGCCGATTTTGTCGCACCCGAAAACGATCCGTTGGTCGATACCCTGGAACGGCGCGGAGCCATTGTGATCGGCAAAACCAATACCCCGGAAATGGGGGCCGGAGCGAATACTTTCAACGAGGTATTCGGAACGACTCGCAACCCCTATGACACCGCCAAGAACGCCGGAGGTTCGTCGGGCGGGGCGGCGGTGTCGCTGGCGACGGGCGAAGTCTGGCTCAGCCACGGCTCGGACCTTGCCGGGTCGCTGCGGACCCCGGCAGCCTTTTGCGGGGTCGTGGGTCTCAGGCCCTCGCCCGGGCGCTGCGGAGGGCCGCGCGACGCTGGTTTCAACGTGGAAGGTTTGTCCGGACCGATGGCGCGCACTGTCGAAGACACAGCGCTGTTTCTCGACGCGATGTCGGGCTACAACGCCGCCTGGCCAATATCCTTCCCGGCCCCGCGCACGCCCTTTCGCGCGGCAGTGCGCGCGGGCGTCGCGGTGCCGCGGATCGCCTGGGCCCCGACGCTCGGCGACTTTGCCCCGTGCGAGCCTGCGGTGCGCGAGGCGCTGGCCGCAGCGCTGCGTTCGGCCGAGGGGCAGGGCGCTGTGGTTGAAGAAAACTGCCCTGAATTGGCTACGCTGGAACGCACCTATGTGGTTTTGCGTGCGATGAATTGGGCGGTTGGCCCCGGTCGGCTGGGCGTCGAGGTGCAGAAGCATTACAAACGCACGCTGGCGGAAAATATCCAAATGGGTCGCGACCTGTCCATCGACGATGTCTATGATGCGCAGGTCAACCGGACCGTGATCTACCATGCCATGCGCGAATTTCTCGGCCGCTACGACGTGCTGGCCTGTCCGGTGGTCGGGCTGCCGCCCGGACCGGTCGAAGAGGAATACCCGACCATCGTCGATGGACAGCCGGTCTCGAGCTACGTCGACTGGCTGAAGTTTTCGTTTCTTGCCACGGTCACCGGCCTGCCGGCGTTGTCGCTTCCCGTTGGCTGCACCGCTGATGGCATGCCCGTCGGCCTGCAACTGATCGGCCCGCCCCGCGGCGAAGCGCGGCTGTTGCAGGTCGCGGCGTTCATCGAGGCGGTCGTTGGCTGGGACACGACCCCGATCGATCCCCGGCCAGCCGCCCCTGGATAAAATCGCGTCTCGGGTTTGCTGGTGCACTCATCGATCTGTTTCAGAGCTTAGCCCCATGCCTGCACGGGGACACATGAAACTCGGTCATTCGGGTGCCCGTGTCCGCTCTGGAAAGAGCTGCGCCAGACCCGTCGCCGAGGCCGGTGCGACGCCCCGTTCGGTGATCAATCCGGTCACCAGCCGCGCCGGGGTCACGTCAAAGGCCGGATTGGCCGCCGCGCTGCCTTCGGGCGTCACCTCGACCTCGGCAACGCGGCCGTCCAGGCGCCCCTGAACCCGCGCCACTTCGGCTTCGGCCCGGTTTTCGATCGGAATATCGCCGATGCCGTCTTCGATCGTCCAGTCGATGGTCGGCGAGGGCAGGGCCACGTAAAACGGAACCCCGTTGTCGTGCGCGGCCAGCGCTTTCAAATAGGTCCCGATCTTGTTGGCGACATCGCCCGCCGCCGTGGTCCGGTCGGTGCCAGTGATCACCATGTCAACCATCCCGCGCTGCATCAGATGCCCGCCGGCGTTGTCGGTGATATAGGTGTGCGGGATGCCGTGCGATCCCAGCTCCCAGGCGGTCAGCGCGCCCTGATTGCGGGGCCGCGTCTCGTCTACCCAGACGTGCAGGTCGATGCCCGCGTCATGGGCGAGGTACATCGGGCTG
>JAKZRT010000211.1:0-5538 GCA_047518005.1 Brevirhabdus sp. | reverse complement strand
CTGGCGAAGCTCGCCTGCGGACTTGTCTTTGCGCGTAATCCTTACTGCCATCAAAGCCTCCCTTGCCTTGATGCCACTGAATCAGATCACGCCGCTCGTGGGAATCCCCTTGAGTCAAATCTGGGGGCCGTTGGTATAAGTGATCGATCAGGCCATGACAGAAGTGATAGAGTTCAAGGTCCACATCGCCCGGGTGGTCGCCGGCCGGTATTGGAAAGTTTGAGCGCGACAAATGCGCGGGTGCCCCGATTGCGCAAAGCAGGTTTCCGACCAGCGACAAATGGGTCATTCCTCGATTGCCACACCGTTAATGTGGGCGCGCCAATCGTCTACAATATTGGTCTACTCGGGGGTCAGCCCGTCGATCTCTCCGCGCTTCAGGCTCCAGACACCATAGAGATAGCCGCACATTAGGTTGTGTTCGATCTCGGCGGCTTCTGCCAGCATATAAATCAATTCTTCGCGGTCATCGATCCTGATGAGTGGTTCTGTGTCGTCCAGGATTTGCCCCCATTTTGTCGGCACGCTAGCACGGCTTTTTGCAGTTCTCTACAGGACGCAAAATCAGCTTGTACAGAAAATTATCCTTGGCTTTTCATCTATCGCCGTTGGGGTACCGGTCTTTTCGCATCGGGGAAAACAGAATTGGTGTCTTCTGCGGATTGTTCGACCATTTCATGACGGTCTAGGAAGATTGGCATCGCTTACTCTGGTGGTGTCAGGCCAATTCGAACCAGTCTCTAGAAGGACAATGAAACTGACCCCAAAGTTGCGCCGGGTCCCTGCCAATGGCAAGGGTGGCGGCACAGTTGGCCTTGACACCGAAATAGGCGTAAATCTCCCGTAGCTCCTCTACAGGCTTAAACGTTCCGTCGGATTGCTTGGCTTTGCTTCCGACGACGCACACCGCGCCGGGAATATGGCCGCCGCGCAACAGCCTGGCGTCGAAATTATTTGCAAGTCATTCTCATTAACCTGTAACATGCTGGTAAATGCGAGTGATTCGCAACAAGCAGGTGTGTCACCCGCGCCACCTCGAACAGCCCAGACGAATGCCGCTGGCTTTTCTGGGCAGCTTTTAACATCGGAGACTCTGATGACCCGTACTGAAAAAGAAACAGCGCCGGTAAGTCGCAGGGGGGTTCTGATGGCCGGTCTGGCAGTCGCCGGAGGGTCAGCGGCTTATGGTAAAAGCGCAATGGGCCAGGCAGAACAATCGGCCCAAGCCGCGACCATGGAAATAGCCTCGGGCGACTACATGAATTCGCATGGAATGATGATGACTGTCGGCGAAGTCGACAGTGCAGCGAACGGCTTTGATCCGATGGCTATGCTGACCGATTGGGAAACAGGCAGCGTCGAAGCTCTTCCTGATGGTCGCAATCTGCGAACATTCGAGATCGTCGCCGAGGACAAGGAAATTGAGATCGCGCCGGGTGTCTATTACCCCGCGTGGACGTTCAATGGCCGTGTGCCAGGTCCTGCTCTGCGCGCAAAGGAAGGCGATAGAATTCGTATCAATTTCCGGAATTTCGGCTCGCACCCGCATTCGATGCACTTTCACGGGATCCATTCGGCGCGAATGGACGGCGTCAACGGCACCGCTGGAATGGTATCGCCGGGCGAGCAATTTACCTATGAATTTGATGCCAAGCCGTTTGGCTGCCACCTCTATCACTGCCACGCGCTGCCGCTGAAACGGCATATGGCCAAGGGCATGTACGGCGCCTTTGTGATTGACCCTGACCCGGATCGCCACATCGAACATGTCGATGTCGCCCGGTCGCGGCTGACCGGGACACCCGAGAATGATCACTGGCAGGAAATGGTCATGGTCATGAATGCCTTTGACACTAATTTTGACGAAGAGAACGAATTTTACGCCGCCAACACTGTCGCGTTTGCATATATGAAAAAACCAATCCGAATTGAGAAAAATCGGCCAGTTCGAATTTATCTGATCAATACTGTCGAATTCGATCCGATCAACTCGTTTCATTTGCATGGCAACTTTTTTGATTATTACAATCAGGGAACCACGCTTACACCGACATTGAAAACAGTCGATGTAATCGTTCAGTGTCAGGCGGAACGCGGAATAATTGAATTCAGCTTCGCCGATCACGAACCGGGTCTGTATATGTTCCATGCCCATCAGGCTGAATTCACCGAACTGGGCTGGATGGCAAACTTTGATGTTGTGGAGGCATAAGATGGGCGACACCACAAGTTCAGATCCCGCCGGTCCGGCCAGATTTCTCTGGCTGCTTTTGCCGCTGTCACTTTTGGTGTCGGCGTTGGCGTGGATTGTGATTGCGGACCCGTTTGCCAGTTTCAAAAAAGGCATTCCGCCCGTTGAGAACCTGACATTCGAACGGGTGGTTCTGGACGATGGACTTTTGCGGCTTCTGGTCAGGGCCGGTGGCTCTGATCCCATGCGCATAGCGCAGGTTCAGGTCGATGCCGCCTATTGGCACTTTGTGCAAGACCCACCCGGAGACATTCCCCGGGGGTCAACCGCCTGGCTGAACCTGCCGTTTCCCTGGATGCTTGGGGAACCACACGCAATCACCGTTGTTACCAATTCGGGTGCGACCTTTACGCATGAAATTGACGTCGCTCTCCCGACGCCCAAAGTTACCGCCAACCAGATCGGATTACAGGCGCTGGTGGGGGTCTTTGTTGGCATAGTCCCGATCGTTTTCGGCCTGATGTTCTATCCGGTTCTGCGCGGCGTGGGCCGAGACGGCTTGAATTTTCTGATGGCGCTCACGATCGGGCTGCTGGTGTTTCTTATGATCGACTCGGTCGAAGAAGCCTTGGAAATCGTGGCCGGCGCAGCGGCAATTTTTCAGGGACCAGTCATGGTCGTGATCGTGGCTTTGGCGACATTTCTGTTTCTCATGGCTGTTGGGCAACGCAGCGGGCCGCCGACAGGTCTTGCGCTTTCGACCTATATTGCGCTTGGAATTGGCTTGCACAACCTTGGCGAAGGTCTTGCGATTGGTGCCGCGTTCGCGGCCGGATCGGCGGGTCTCGGAACCTACCTTATCCTGGGGTTTTCCCTGCATAACGTGACCGAGGGCATCGGCATTGCCGCGCCGATCCTGAAAAAGCGGCCCGCAATGTGGGCCTTTGCCGGCCTCGCCCTGCTTGCCGGCGGGCCAGCGGTCGTTGGCATGTGGCTCGGCAGTTTTGCGTTTTCACCGCAGTGGGGTGCGTTTGCCCTTGCTGTCGGTGCCGGTGCCATTCTTCAGGTCGTGGTTCAGGTCGGAAAATATGTCATGCAAAGCAATCGGTTGGGGTTTGAGGCGTTCGTGAGGCCATCGGTGCTGGGTGGTCTGTCGGCTGGCGTCATCTTCATGTACGCAACCGCGGCATTGGTGAAAATCTGACATCGCCCCAGGCAGGGTCCGGTCAAAATACAACCGCTGCCGAATGCTTGGCTTTGTGCTCGGGTTCGATGTGGATTGTCACCGAGATGCCAGCGACATCGCGTTTCAACGCCAGCTCAATGCGATCACAAATCTCGTGTGCTTTTGCGACATCCATCGTGCCTGATACAATGAGATGAAACTCGATGAATGTTCGCTGCCCTGCATAGCGCGTGCGAATATCATGGGCTTCCAGGGCGCCGTCACCCTGTTCTGCGATGGTGGCTTGGATGCGTTCCAGAATATCGGGGGAAACGGCTTCGTCCATCAGGCCGCCGACCGAGTCCCTGACCAACCTCCAGCCCGACCACAGAATGTAAACGGCAACACCCGCGGCCAGCAACGCATCAAGGACAAGCCATCCCGTCAATCCAACCAGCGCCACGCCAACGATCACACCCGTCGACGTAAGGACGTCACCAAACAGGTGTTTTCCGTCAGCGATCAGCGCCGGCGACCGCCACGCGCGCCCTTTGCGGATCAGGACATAGGCCCAAGCCCCGTTAAGGACCGAAGCCACAACAATGATGAACAACCCGGCCGCGGTCGCATTCAGGGGCGTAGGGTTCAGAAAGCTGAAATAGGCCGCACGCAGGATCAAAAGAGCGGCCACAATAATCAACACGCCCTCGGCGACCGCCGAAAAATATTCCGCTTTGTTATGCCCAAACGGATGGTTGGCGTCTGCAGGCGCGACGCTTATTTTCAGTGCTATGACGGCGGCGGACGCGGCGGCGATGTTGACGGCGCTTTCCAACGCATCCGAGAAAATCGCAACGCTTCCGGTCAGTCGATAGGCCAAGAGCTTTAGCCCGAGAACCAGGACACCGACGGCGACGCTGCCAAGTGCCAGTTTTACTGTTCTGTGCAACAGAAACTCCTTGCTAAGCACGGCTGACGGCGTCGGACATGCCCAAAGCCCACGACGTTGCATCATTTTGTCGGCATTGGCACCCATTGGGGTGCCCTTGGTATCCCGGACGCCCATTATGTTCAATATGATCGGTCTGTTTTCGAAGTCAACCATTGCCGACGGGTAACTCTGGGCAATCACCGACACAGGGGCGGCCCTTAGCGGTCGCGCAAAAAAGTGAATGTTGCCCGGCCACGGTTTCGCAGATGTCGCGGTATCGCGGTTGCGGATCCGCTCCGGAAGGTCAGGAAACTTCCCCAGACGGTTTTGGGAAACGGACCTAGCTGAAAATCGCCGTTTTCAACTTTATGGCCCCAGATTGCAGGATGCCGCGATAGCCCTCTGCCTGAGCAAGTGACAGACGTTGTTTCGGGCCGTGGACCGCAAGCGCGGCAACGAAATTGCCCAGGCTGTCCGTCACCGGCACTGCCGCGGCGATCATATCTTCCATGTATTCTTCGGCGTCCAGCGCATACCCGCGTTTTGCACACACGGCCAGGTCGTCCAGCAGCGTCTCGGCCCGTGTATGGGTGTTAGCGGTGCGTGCCGTCAAACTTAGGCCCGCCACGAATTTCACCCGGGCAGATTTGGAAAGACCTGCCATGAAAATCTTGCCACTGGCAGTGCAGTGAAACGGCACGTTCGACCCAATTGGCATCTGTATTCGAAACGGCCAATCGGTTTCGATCCGGTCCAAATAATGCATACCGCTTTCCTCTGGCACGACGAAATTGACCGTCTCGTTTACCCGATCCGAAACTTCCTGCAGGATTTGATGGCGCACGATGTGAAAACGCGACGCGTGCAGCAACCCGGCCCCAAGCAACCGCAAACGGCGGCTCGGGCGAAACCGGTTGGCGGCGGGTTCACGGATCAAAAAGCCTTCGGCCACCAGCATCGTGATCAGGCGGTGAATGGTCTGTTTCGGCAATCCGATCTGCTGGTTGATTTCGGTCGGCGTAAGCGCGCCGTCGCTGCTGGCGACCGCCTCCAATATCAGCAGCGGCCGCAGATTGGTCGGGATGCGATCGCCTGAAGTCACGTCAATCTCATGTGTCGAGAACATTCTGAGTTGACCGGTTTATGTACCATATGAGTTGACCGCTTCTGTTGCGGTTTCTGGCCCTGTGGGGAAGTGGTCGGTCGCGGAGCGGCTGTCCACTTGTCCACAGGGCGCCGGTCGGTCGCGTC
>JAKZRT010000210.1:0-5157 GCA_047518005.1 Brevirhabdus sp. | reverse complement strand
AGCGCAATCTTGGGTCTGGCCATGGAATATGCTCCGTTGGATTTATCCTGGCGCTTGCCTAGCTATTTGGCGGCGGGCGCGCAAGTGCGCCGCACTGCAGCATAAGGCCGCGCCGTGGGTTTCGCCCGCCGTCTGTTGGCTATAGAGGGCTGACACAACGCGGTTTCCAAAGGATGAACGCCGTGCCCGAACTTGGCCCGTATTTTTTTTGCAATCACAATTCCGGCGGTGATTTTCTCGGGTATCTCAAAGGAGGGATTCGGGGCGGGCGCAGGGTTTGCCATCACCCCGCTGCTGGCGCTGGTGATCGATCCGGCGACAGTTCTTGGGCTGATGTTGCCGGTTCTGATCTTGATGGATTTTTCGGCGATCCGCACATATCGCCACGACTACAGCCATGTCGATGTCGGGCGGCTGATCCTTGGAAGTGTGCCGGGTGTTGTGCTTGGAGCGCTGTTTTTCAGCTCTGCAGATCCGGACCTTTTGCGCCTGTTGATCGGCATCCTGGCGCTTGCCTTCGTCGCGCATCAACTTGCACGCTCGCGCGGGTTGCTGGGCGCGAACCGCTGTCGGCTTGGGGCGCTGGCGGGCGTAGTGGCGGGGGCAGTTGGCGGATTCACCAGCTTTGTCAGCCACGCAGGCGCGCCACCGGTCGCGGTCTATCTGTTAACCCGGGGCCTGAGTAAAACAGCCTACCAGGCGACCACCGTGGTCACTTTTTGGGCTATCAATTTGATGAAGCTGGGATTTTACGCAGGCATTGGTATTTTCACGGCGAAAATATTGCGCGCTGATTTGATATTGGCCCCATTTGCGCTTTTGGGCGTCTGGGTCGGTGTAGTTGCGCACCGGGTGATCCCGCAAAAGGGGTTCTTCGCGATCACCTACGTGGCGCTGACACTGACCGGCGCCAAAATTGTCTGGGATGGTCTGGCCTGAGTCAGAGCAGCCGTCCTACAGTTTCATCCCGGCGGGCTCGAGCTCTTCGTTGATCTCTTCATAAGCCTGACCGGCGGCCACCAGACAGGTCATGCCTGTGGGCAAAGTCACGATGATCGTCCAGGTGCCGGTCTCGGTCGAGGCAAAAACTTCGATGACTGAATTATTGGTACCTATTCCAAGGCTTCGCCGTGTTTCGCCATAGCCTTCGGCCAGCCGGTTAACAACTTGCGCATGCTCGCCACAGTTGCGCGAGTTTTGGGCAAACCCATTCTGGGTCGCCAAGAGCATTGCGCCGATGCCCAGTGAAAGCACAAATAGTTGTTTTTTCATTTCGCGTCCTTCGACGTCAGCGGGAGCGCACAAGTGACCCAACAGGGCAAAGCCCCGTTGAAAAGATGGTTCCCTGAATGGCAATTCGGGTCTGATTTTCTGCTGGCATTATTGGCGTTTGTCAGCCGTGCCCGACATCTGGCAATCATGCGCAGAGACAAACCAAAAATTGGTAAACCCTGCGAACGGTGAGCGATCGATATTGGGCAACGCACTTTGGATTTCTGCGTCGCAGCAATATTCCGCTTGCGATTCGATGCGTTTTTGCCAAACTTTGCGAAACTTTGTTGCTGGAGGCCAAGTTTGGACAATCGCACAAGACCCTATCGTTCGGTTCTTTACGTTCCCGCCTCACGCCCGCGCGCAATGGAAAAGGCGCGCGAACTGCCAACCGATGCGATTATTTTTGACCTCGAAGACGCGGTAGTCGCCGAGGAAAAGGCAAGTGCGCGGGCGCTTTTGGCGCAGAGGCTGGCCACCGGCGGGTACGAGCCACGCGCCTGTATCGTCCGGATCAACGGCTTTGAAACCGACTGGGCCACAGATGATCTGGCCACCTTGGCTGACGCGCGCCCCAAGACGATCTTGCTTCCCAAAGTCAGTTATGCAGCCGACGTCGAAAATTTCGTGCGCAGGCTCGACGCGAACCCCGCGTTTGATAACACCCGGATCTGGGCAATGATCGAGACAGCGCAATCGGTTCTGAACGCGGACCAGATTTCGCGCGCGCCGCGGCTGACCGGGATCGTCGTCGGCACCAACGATCTGGCAAAAGACCTTGGTGCGAGGCTGTCGGCCGACCGAAGTGGCTTGATGGCGGCGCTCCAGTTCAGCCTCTTGGCGGCGCGGGCGGCAGGGATCGTTGCCATAGATGGGGTTTATAACGCCTTTCGCGACGAACCCGGTCTGGTCGCCGAGTGCAAACAGGGGCGCGACCTTGGGTTTGACGGAAAAACGCTTATCCACCCGTCGCAGATAGGCCCGGCCAACGCGGCCTTTGCGCCGACCGAGGGCGAGCTTGATCTGGCGCGACGCCAGATTGCCGCTTTTGAAGCGGCGCGCGCACAAGGGCAGGGGATTGCCGTGGTGGACGGGCGGATTGTTGAGAACTTGCATGTCGCCACCGCGCGCGGGATCATTGCGCGCAGCGAAGCTATCGATGCCTGGAGGCAATCATGATTTTCATCGTTGCAGGACTGCTGATCTGGGGCTTGGCGCATACGCTCAAAAGGATTGCCCCCGGACTGCGCGATGCCATGGGCGATCGCGGGCGCGGCGTGATTGCTGCTTTGAACTTGCTGGGACTTGGTCTGATGGTTTTTGGCTATCGGACGGCCGAATCGATCTATCTTTGGACTCCTCCGCAAATATTGATGATTTTCAATAATTTACTGATGTTTGTCGCTGTTTATCTGTTCGCGGCAGCGGGGGCAAAAACCCGGCTGGCCCGGTCGATGCGGCACCCGATGCTGAACGGGATGATTGTCTGGGGAATTGCCCATCTTCTGGTCAACGGCAACGGCGAAGACCTGGTGCTGTTCGGCGGGCTGATTTTCTGGGCCTTCCTGGAACGCGCGCTGATCAACCGGGCCGACCCGTGGGAGGTTCCGGACCGGGCACCGATTACGCGCGAATTGCGCGTGGCGATCGTTGCGGTGGCGGTCTACGTTGGCATCATCTTTTTCCACGGCTGGATCGGGCCTGACCCGTTCTGGGACGGCTGGCAGGTCGATCAGGCACTCAAGTCACTTCTGGGGCGTTCGTGATGCGGCTTTACCGATTCCTCTCGGACCACGACAAATCGGACTTTTGCCACAAGGTTTCGGCCGGGCTTGACGCCGGCTGGGAGCTTTACGGGCAACCCACCCGCGTCATTGACGCGGGCCGCGGCGTGATGCGGTGCGGGCAGGCGATGACCAAGGTTGCGCCCGGCGATTATGACGCCACCATGGAATTGGGCGAGGCCTGAATGACCAAGACCAATCCGGGCCGGTTTTTCGAAGACTACCGGCTGGGCGAGATAATTGTTCACGCGGTGCCGCGCACGATATCGGGCGGCGAACGGGCGCTTTACCATGCGCTTTACCCGGCGCGCCACGCGCTGGCGTCGTCCGACGATTTTGCGCGCGCTTGTGGCCTGCCGTCGTCGCCGCTTGACGACATGCTGGTCTTTCACGCGGTCTTCGGCAAAACCGTTCCCGATATTTCGCTGAATGCGGTGGCCAACCTCGGCTATGGCGAAGGGCGGTTTTTGCGCCCCGTCTACGCGGGCGAAACTCTGCGGTCGGAAAGCGAAGTCATCGGCCTCAAGGAAAATTCAAACGGCAAGACCGGCATTGTCTGGGTGCGGTCGCGCGGGCTTGATAGCGCGGGCCAGGCAGTGCTGGAGTATGTTCGTTGGGTCATGGTGCGCAAACGCGATGTCAGCGCGCCCGCGCCCGAAGTGTCGGTGCCCGAACTGCGCTCGGCGCTGACTGTGGACGACCTAATAATACCTGCGGGGCTTACTTTCGAGGGCTATGATTTTGCGCTGGCGGGCGAGCCGCATCGCTGGGGCGATTACGGGGTTGGCGAGAAGATTGACCATATCGACGGTGTGACGGTCGAAGAGGCCGAGCATATGCTGGCCACGCGGCTCTGGCAGAACACGGCCAAAGTGCACTTCGACGTGACCGCGCGTTCCAGTGGCGATCGACTGATCTATGGCGGGCATGTGATCTCTCTGGCGCGGACGCTCAGCTTCAACGGCCTTGCCAATGCGCAGATGATTGTCGGGCTGAACGGCGGATCACACGCTAACCCTTGCACCGCTGGTCTGACAGTGCGCGCCTGGTCCGAAGTGCTGGATAAGGCTGAAACGAAAGTGGCTGGGGTCGGGGCGCTGCGGCTCAGGCTGGTGGCGACCACAGGGGCACCGTTTGTGCTGAAAGATGAAAGCGGTCACTACGAACCGGAGGTTCTGCTGGACCTCGACTATTGGGCGTTGATGCCGATCTAGCGGCGCATCGGCTCAGGTCGGACGCGAACCGGTTCTGCCCCCAAAAACTGACGGTGCCGCCTTCAGTTTCTCGACATGTCCGGCGATCCAGATCAGCGTATCTTCGAAGGGCATCGGGCGCGCAATGCCGTAACCTTGGACGTGCTCGCAACCCAGTTGGGCCAGGACCGACCGTTCGCCGAGCGATTCAACGCCTTCGGCCAGCGCTTCAAGTTCCAGCCGCTCGGCCATCATCAGGATCGCCGACAAAAGCCGTTGCTGTTCGGCGTCTTCGTCGATGCGCGCAACAAAGGACCGGTCTATCTTGATGCGGTTGACCGCAAATCGGCGGATCGCGGCGATTGACGCGTGCCCGGTGCCAAAATCATCGAGATCGATGCGGCACCCGATCTCGCTCAGCATGGCTATGTTCTTGGGGATCGAGTCATCATCGACTTCGGCCACCACGTTTTCGAGTATTTCGATTGTCAATCGGTCTGGGGTCAGGTTGAAACGGTCAAGTTCCCACTTGATTTTTTCCATCAGCTTGGGGTCGCGAAGTTCATTCTCGGAAAAGTTGATTGCGACCGACGGTACGCTGACCCCGGCCTTGTCCCAGTTCCTTAGCGCGGTCAGGGCGTGATACATCATCACTTCGCCCAGACGCGATTGCATCCCGGCCTGTTCCAACGCGGGCAAAAATTCACCCGGTGGAATCAACCCACGGTCGGGGTGCGACCAGCGTGCCAGCGCCTCGAATCCGGTGATCTGATACCAACGGCCCCCAGATTTGACTCAAGGGGATTCCCACGAGCGGCGTGATCTGATTCAGTGGCATCAAGGCAAGGGAGGCTTTGATGGCAGTAAGGATTACGCGCAAAGACAAGTCCGCAGGCGAGCTTCGCCAG
>JAKZRT010000209.1:0-21960 GCA_047518005.1 Brevirhabdus sp. | reverse complement strand
GAATTCGACCGCGTTCAGAAAAGTTACGATGGCGAAACGCTTGTCGTAAAAGATTTGAATCTGTCAATGCCGAAGGGCGAGTTTCTGACCATGCTCGGGCCATCAGGGTCGGGCAAGACCACTTGCCTGATGATGCTGGCGGGGTTCGAGACCGCCACGCACGGCGATATTCGGCTAGACGGCAAAGAGATCAACAACATCCCGCCCCACAAACGCGGCATCGGCATGGTCTTCCAGAACTATGCGCTGTTCCCGCACATGACGGTCGCCGAAAACCTGTCGTTTCCGCTGGAAGTTCGCAAGATCGGCAAGTCGGAACGCGAAGAAAAAGTAAAGCGCGCGCTGGATATGGTTCAGATGGGTGACTTTGGTGGCCGCCGTCCGGCGCAGTTGTCAGGCGGTCAGCAACAACGGATCGCGCTGTCACGCGCGCTGGTTTTCGAGCCCGAGCTGGTGTTGATGGACGAACCGCTTGGTGCGCTCGACAAACAATTGCGCGAGCAACTGCAGTTCGAAATTACCAATCTTGCGCATTCGCTGGGTATTACCACGGTTTATGTGACTCACGACCAGACCGAGGCGCTGACCATGTCGGACCGGGTCGCGGTCTTTGACGATGGCATCATCCAGCAACTGGCGCCGCCTGACTTGTTGTACGAAGAGCCGGAAAACAGCTTTGTCGCCCAGTTCATCGGCGAAAACAACACGCTGGAAGGTACGGTGCAGGAGATCAACGGCGACCAGGCGGTGGTGCGGCTGGATGACGGCGAACTGATCGACTGCAAGCCGATTAACGTGACCGCGGCGGGCGAACGCACCCGCGTGTCAATCCGGCCCGAGCGGGTTGAGTTTAACAAGGACCGCCTGCCCGAGGGCAGCCACACGGTCAAAGCCGAAGTGCTTGAATTCATTTATATGGGCGACATCTTTCGGACCCGGTTGAAGGTCGCGGGGAACGATGACTTTGTCATAAAGACCCGCAACGCACCCGATCAGGTGCGCCTGGAACCCGGCGCCCAGATCGAGATTGGCTGGCATCCGCGCGATTGCCGGGCGCTGGACGCATAACGGATGACTAACGTCGCTGCCTGAGTGCTGGCGACGACAGACGAGGAGGCCGGGATCCGACCCGTGATCATGGCCCCGACAAAATCAACGGGAAAAATGGGAGAAGAAAATGAAATTCACCAAGACCCTACTGGTGGCTGCCGCAGGTGCGGTTGTTGCCGGCGCGGCCGTGGCAGAAGAGATGACGATCGTCTCTTGGGGCGGCGCGTATTCGAAATCGCAACTTCGTGCGTATCACGAGCCCTATTCGGAAATGACCGGCGTGACCATCATCAACGATGACAGCTCGGGCGAGGCCGTGGCCAAACTGCGCGCCATGAACGAAGCTGGAAACGTAACCTGGGACGTGGTCGATGTTGTTGCCGCAGACGCAATGCGCCTGTGCGACGAAGGTCTGGCCATTGAGATTGACGCCGACACCCAACTTGCTGCGGCACCCGATGGGACACCTGCGTCGGAAGACTTTGGCGATTTCCTTGTCTCGGAATGCTTCATTCCGCAGATCGTCTATTCGACGACTTTCGGATATCGCACCGATATGGTTGGCGATACGCCACCGACCAGCATCTGTGCTATCTTCGATCTGGAAGCTTACCCGGGCAAGCGTTCGCTTGAAAAGCGCCCGATCAACAATGTCGAGTGGGCGTTGCTGTGCGACGGCGTCGCCAAGGCAGATGTCTATGACGTTCTGGAAACCGAAGAAGGTCAGGATCGTGCGCTGGCCAAGCTGGATACAATCAAGGACAGCGTGATCTGGTGGTCAGCGGGCGCTGACACGCCGCAGCTTTTGGCCGATGGCGAAGTTGTCATGGGCTCGACCTATAACGGTCGTCTGTTCAGCGTCATTGAAGAGCAGAACCAGCCGGTCGCCATGCTCTGGGACGCACAGGTGTTTGATCTTGACGGTTGGATCATTCCCGCAGGTCTGAGCCCTGAGCGTGAAGCACGTGCGCTCGACTACATCATGTTCGCGACCGACACGCAGCGCCTTGCGGATCAAGCCAAGTACATCAGCTATGGCCCTGCGCGTCTGAGCTCGGCACCGCTGGTGGGCAATCATGCCGATCTGGGTATCGCGATGGCACCGCATATGCCGACCGATCCCAACAACGCCAAGAACACGTTCCTTTATAACTTCGAGTTCTGGGCGGATTATCGCGACGACATCGACGCGAAATTCCAGGCGTGGCTGGCCAGATAAGGCCGGTTTGAAACGCGAAGGGGGCAGGGATGCCCCCTTCACCCTGATACCTACCGCTTTGGGCCACATTCGAGCGACCCCGGGGGAAACATGACTGACGCGACCCAAGACGGACCGATGCTGGCGGCCGACGGCACGCCTCTGAAGCGCAGCCTTGCACGATCGCTCCGGAACCAAAAGATGCGGGCGCTGATGCTGATCGCGCCGTTGCTGTTATTTGTCCTTATCTCATTCGTTATTCCGATCATTTCGATGCTGTTCCGGTCGGTCGAAAACGACATTGTGGTTAATACGATTCCCCTGACCATTGAAGCGCTGGAAAATTGGGAATCAGACAGCGGTGAGTTGCCGGGCGAGGATGTCTATGCCGCCTTCGTTCAGGATATGGTTGTTGCCATCGACGCGAAAAGACACACCAGGCTTGGCAGTCGGCTGAATTATGAAAAAACGGGCATGTCGTCGCTGTTCCGCAAATCGGGGCGCGAGATCAAAAAGCTGGACCCGGCCACCGACGGGCCGTTTAAGGCCACGCTGATCGACATTCACGACGGTTGGGGCAAGGTTGAGATTTGGCAGGTCATCCAGACCCATTCGGGAACCTATACCAACGGATATTTCCTGAACGCCATCGACATGCGCCGCACGCCGGAAGGCGCGCAGTGGCAGCCCGATGATCGCCAGGTCCTTCTCAAGCTATTCAGGCGTACCATGATCATGTCGCTGATCATCACCGGAAGCTGCATTTTGCTGGCTTATCCGGTTGCCTATATTCTGGCCAATCTGCCGATGCGGACCTCGAACATGCTGATGATCCTGGTGTTGTTGCCATTCTGGACATCGCTGTTGGTGCGAACCTCGGCCTGGAAGGTCATGCTTCAGCAACAGGGCGTTGTTAACGATACGCTGGTCTGGCTGGGGCTGGTGGCCGACGACAGCCGACTGGTTCTGATCAACAACCAGACCGGTACGATCATCGCCATGACGCACATCCTGCTGCCGTTCATGATCCTGCCGATGTATTCGGTGATGCAGACCATTCCGCCCTATTACACCCGCGCCGCGAAAAGCCTGGGCGCGACCAACTGGACCACCTTCTGGCGGATTTACTTCCCGCAATCGGTGCCGGGGATCGGGGCCGGGTCGATCCTGGTTTTCATCCTTTCCATTGGCTATTACATCACGCCCGAAATCGTCGGCGGCACCAAGGGTGTCTTTATCTCGAACCGGATCGCCTATCACATCTCGACCTCACTGAACTGGGGTCTGGCAGCGGCACTTGGCACGCTCCTTCTGGTGGCGGTGCTGATCCTTTACTGGGCCTATGACAAGATTGTCGGCATCGACAACGTAAAGCTGGGGGGCTGAGGGCATGGCGGCACTAACACCAATATCGCGCAAGCCCATGTCGATGGTCCTACCGACCGTCGGCGCGGCCGGTGCGCTGGCCGGTATTCTGGTCGGAACCGCGAACGGATCGGGGTTTCTTGGGTTGATAATTGGTGCGGCGGCAATGGCCGGCGTGGCTTGGGTCTTTGTCACGATGCTCAACAACGAGCGGCTTGGGCGCTGGATCATTATTGGCGTGATGGCGGTCGGCGGGCTGTTGTTGGGCGGCGCGCCGGGACTGGTGATCGGTGCTGCGTTCGGCTGGTTTTTCGGCTGGTTTACCTATTGGATATTCGAGGGCCGGTACCGCGCCCACCTGCACCCCTATCTGACCCCCGGACAGGTGCTGTGGCACTATAGTTTCCGGGTCATTTGCGGGTCGGTTTTTGTGTTCCTGATCACGCCAATTCTGGTTGTGATGCCGCTCAGCTTTAACGCCGAAGATTTCTTTACGTTCACGCCCGAGATGCTGCGGTTCGACCCCGAAGGGTATTCGCTGAAGCATTACCGCGACTTTTTCACCAACAACGAATGGCAGCGTTCGTTCAAGAATTCGCTGATCATAGCGCCCATAGCGACGGTGATCTCGGTCAGCCTGGGCACTTTGGCAGCGATTGGCCTTTCCCAAAGTCACGTGCCGGGGAAACGTGTGATCATGGCGATCCTGATTTCGCCGATGATCGTGCCGCTGATCATTTCCGCGACGGGCATGTTCTTTTTCTACTCGGACATCGGCAACTTTCTGGAAGGCACGGTTGGCCTGCCCAAGAAATTCGTGGGCTATGTCAAGGTTGTGCTGGCGCATGCTGTGCTGGGCATTCCCTTTGTCATCATCACGGTGACGGCGACGCTGGTCGGGTTCGACCGGTCGCTGACGCGGGCGGCGGCAAACATGGGGGCGAACCCGCTGACCACATTTTTCCGGGTGCAGATGCCGTTGATATTGCCGGGTGTCATCTCGGGCGGGCTGTTCGCCTTTATCACCTCGTTTGACGAGGTTGTGGTGGTTCTTTTCGTGGGGTCGGCCAGTCAGAAAACCCTGCCCTGGCAGATGTTCACCGGCCTGCGCGAACAGATCAGCCCGACAATTCTGGCGGTAGCGACGATTCTCGTGATGATGTCGGTCGCGCTTTTGGCCACACTCGAAATGCTGCGGCGCCGGTCCGAACGGATGCGGGGGTTGAGCCCCGGCTAGGGTTTGCCGCGTGCCGCCATTAACGTCGCGGCGCGCGCCAGCCTGCGGCCCGCGCCTCGGCCACCGAACAGAACCAGCGTTCGCCGCGCGCCTGGCTGATGCGGGTTTTGTCGTAATAGCGCGAGCCCGGCACGTGATAGATGCGGCCGTTGTCCGAGATATTGCCCTTGATCGCGCATTCTTGTGTGAGACCCGACGACGTTTTGACCACCTCGCCGGACCAGATCCCAAGTCGCGCCGCCCGTGCTGAGGATTCCTCGTCGATGTAGTCGCGTGAAAAGCGGACAAAAGCGGTCGCCCAGCCGTCGGCCACCATGTCCGAGCCGATGTCGCGCCCATCAGCATAACAGACCGCCACGATGCGTCCGTAGCGGTCGGTGTCGCGCTGGTCGCAACTCACGGGCCGACCGGACAGACGGTTTGTCAGCCACGCGGTTGCGGCTGGCCCCATCGGATCGCTGGCCTCGGGCGCGTCGATGCCGAAAATGCGGATCCGCGTTTCACCGAAGCGGAACGTGTCGCCATCGACAATTTCTGCGACCCCCGACAGCCGGTCCGGGCTGGGGCCGGACGGCAAAAAGACCGCAAAACCGACAAGCACGGCTGCGAAGATCAAAAACCTCACCACGCCCGAAGGGTGCCGCGTTGACGCCTCCAGCGCAACGCCTGGGCTTAATAGTGGTTAAACTTTGGTTGCCATGTGTGGCGGCGCGATCGTGCGGCGTTTCAGCACCGCCTCGCGCCAGGTGATGAAACTGATCGCGACAAGGATCAGCGTGCCGCCGGCGACGACCCAGATGTCCACCGGCTCGGCAAAGACGAACGTGCCCAGGGCGGTGGCCCAGATGAGCTGGAGAAACGTGACCGGTTGGGTGACCGCGACCGGGGCCGCGCGAAACGCCAGCGTCATGCAAAAATGTCCGGCGGTGGCGAAAAGTGCCACCAGAAACATCCAGCCAACCTGCGCCAGCGTTGGCGGCACCCAGACCATCCAGGCGACCGGGGCCATGAAAAGCGTCACGAAGATCGACAGCATGAACACGACCACCGCCGCCTCGTAGCGCGCCGTCAGATGTTTGGCGATCAGGTAGGATGCGGAAAAAGTGATGGCGTTGGCCAGCATCGCGAAATGGCCGGGGCTGATTTCGCGAAAACCGGGGCGCAGGATGATCAGGGCACCGACAAGGGCTGCCAGAACCGCGATGATGCGCCGTAGCGCAAGACTTTCACCCAGAAACAATGCCGCGCCCAAGGTCACGTAGACGGGTGAGAGATAGCTCATCGCCGTAACCTCGGCGATCGAGATCTGGGTCATCGCGAAAAACCACAAGATGACGCCCATGCTTTGGAGGAATCCGCGAAAAGCAAAAAGCCCGACAATGGCCCTGTCAAAACGCGCGCGGCGCATGGCCGGGATCATCGGGATCAGAAACACCAGCCCGAGGGCATAGCGCATGAACCCGGCCTGCGCTGCCGGAAGCGAGCTGCCGACGAATTTCACCAGCGCCGTGACCGCGACAAAGCACAGGCCCGTCACCAACATCCAAAAGACGCCCATAACGGGGTTGTTCGGCTGGTTCATGCGCTGCCTCTGTCCGATTGGGGCCCCGGGTTCAAGTCCCCGGTGGTCCTAGGACATCACCAGTCCGAGGGCGATGGCCCACATGGTCGCTCCGATGCCCGCGTCGAGGACGCGCCAGGCCGCTGGCCGGGCAAAAAGCGGCCGTAATCCCCGCGCGCCGTAGCCGAGCGAAAAGAAAAACACAAATGACGCCGAAACGGCGCCGATACCGAATGACAGCGCTGCGTCGTATTGGGTCGAGACCGAGCCCAGCAAGCCGATGGTGTCCAGATAAACGTGGGGATTTCCCCAGGTCAGGATCAGGCAGGTGATCAGGGTTCGGCCCAACCCGGATTTTCTGTCCTCGGAGGGGTCCAGCGCCTCGGCCGTGCCAAAGGCCGCGCGAAACGAAAGCCCGCCGTAGACCGCCAGAAAAATCGCGCCCCCCCATTTCATCACCCCGACGAGCCAGGGAAAACTGCCTACCAGCACGTCGAAACCCGCCACGCCCGCTGCGATCAGAATGGCGTCAGACAGCGCACAGGTCAGGCAAACGGCAAAGACATGGGTCCCGCGCAGGCCCTGACGCAGGACGAATGCGTTTTGCGCGCCGATGGCCAGGATCAGCGACAAAGACAGGGCAAATCCGGCGGTCAGCGCGGTCATTTGAGGCTCCGGGCGGGCGGTCGCAGAGGCATATCGTGGCCCCTTGTGCGCTGCAAGCGCCGAGGTGCTTGCCTATGGTCACCAAAGTTTCTATCCCGCAGCGCAGACCAGAGGCGTCTTCGAAGGGAACCTGCCGTGCAAACCGGAATAGCGCGAATAAGGATCAATCTGCTGCGGGTGCTCAGCATCGGGCTTTTGGCCGTCGCACTGGTTATTGACCCCAAGCTTTTGGGTACGTTTTGGGGGCGCGTGATGTGGGATATCGGGATTGTCCTGATATTCCTTGGCATCTTGGGGCGGCTGTGGAGCATCCTTTACATCGGCGGCAGGAAATCGGCCGAGGTCATCAGCGACGGCCCCTATTCGCTATGCCGTCACCCGCTTTATCTGTTTTCCACAATCGCCTCTTTCGGCTTTGCGCTGATGCTGCAAAGCCTGTTATTCGCGCTTTTCCTGACGGCATCGGTCTTTCTGGTCCTGTTCGCGACCGCAGCCAACGAAGAGGCCAAACTGCGCGAACTGCTGGGACCCGCCTATAGCGATTACGCCCGGAAAACGCCGCGGATATTGCCGCGATTCTCGCTGTTTCGGTCCGAGGCGGAGGTGACGTTTCGGGTGAAAACTCTGCAGGTGAATTTCGCTGACGCGCTGGTGTTTCTGGGGCTGATTCCGGTTGCGGAAGTGATCAACTGGTGGCACGCCAGCGGCATCTTTTCGCCGTTCACGATCCTCTGAACCGACTATTCGGCTGACAATTGTTCCATCACCTCGTCTGAGATGTCGAAGTTGGCGGTCACCCGCTGAACGTCGTCGTCGTCTTCCAGGACTTCGATCAGGCGCATAAGTTTCTGCGCGCCGTCAAGGTCAAGTTCGGTCGTGGTGTTGGGTTTCCAGATCAGCTTGGTGCTTTCGCTTTCGCCAAGATCGGCCTCGAGCGCGGTTGAAACTTGGTTGAGATCGGTGTCGGCGCACCAGATGACATGGCCGTCATCCGAGCTTTCAACGTCCTGCGCGCCCGCCTCGATGGCGGCCATCATCACGGTGTCGGCGTCAGCGACGTCGGCGGCATAGGTCACTTCGCCCGTGCGTTCGAACATAAAGCTGACCGATCCGGTTTCGCCCAGGTTGCCGCCGTGTTTGCCAAAGGTCGAGCGCACCGATGACGCCGTGCGGTTGCGGTTGTCGGTCATCGCCTCGACGATCACCGCCACGCCGCCGGGGCCATAGCCTTCGTAGCGGATTTCCTCGAAAGTGTCGCCATCGCCGACCAGCGATTTCTTGATCGCGCGGTCGATCACGTCCTTTGGCACCGAGCTTGACTTGGCTTCTTTCACCGCCAGCCGCAGGCGCGGGTTCTTGTCAGTGTCCGGGTCGCCCATTTTGGCCGCCACGGTAATTTCCTTGGCGAGCTTTGAAAACAGCTTGGAACGCACCGCATCCTGCCGCCCCTTGCGGTGCTGGATGTTGGCCCATTTGGAATGGCCGGCCATCTTGTCCCTTCCGTTTCGTATCCGATCGAGGCCCCTATAGGGCAGGACACGGGGGCGGTTCAAGCTTTGGCCTGGCTGCAGAATCGGCCGGTGACGCGGGTCGGTTTTTTGAGGTCGCATCGGGCAGATCGCGTGAACGCACAGCCTGACAAATACAGCTTTGGGGAAAACGCCTAGGGAAGACCGGTGATTCGGTGTATTCTGCGAAGCGGGAGCGCGCATTAGGATCAGCAGATGATTATTTACCCAACAATCGAAATTCAGAACGGGCGCTGTGTCAGTCTTTACCGAGGTCGGCTTGAGGAAGCTCAGATCTGGCATGTTGACCCGGTGCAGACAGCGCTTGGTTTTGCCCATGCCGGGGCCCAGTGGGTGCATGTGACCGACTTTGACGGTGTCGCAGGCGGGTCAGCCAACAATGAGCTTTTGAAGCGCATTATCGTGGGGGCCGAGGCACCCATTCAACTGGGCGGCGGCTTTCGGTCTTATGAAACCATCGCCGAATGGATCGATCTTGGCGTTGGCCGGATCGTTGTCGGCACGCTGGCGGTCACCAATCCGCACCTGGTCAAGGCTGCGGCGCGGTACTTCCCCGACCAGATCGTTCTGGCGGTGGATGTATTTGAGGGCCGGGTGATGAGCGACGGATGGCGGCAGCCCAGCACCTTCGCGCCCGAGGATTTTATCCGCAGTTTCAGCGAAGATCCCCTGGCCGCGATCATTGTCACCGACATCGGCGCGGACCTTGGCGATACCGAGGAACCCCTGGCGCTGATCACCCATCTCGCATCGGTTGCCCGGGCACCGGTGATTGCGCGCGGGCTGTCGCGGTCGCTCGACGATCTTGCCCGGATCAAGTATGTGCCCGGTATTTCCGGTGCGATACTGGGGCGCGCGTTGTTCGACAAAACCATCGCAATCGAAGACGCAATGGCGCTGGCCGCCGAAGTGCCCGAGAAAACCGCCGAGTTTATCTGATCGACCCTGCGCGCGGTCCAGATCGCGGTTCGGGCCAAGGTCCCGGTTTATCACATCTGGCGGCGCCAAGATTTGTGCCCGGTCGCCGACATGTCCTGGTTGCGCCGCCTTCGAACCCGAGCGGTTTGCGCGCGGGTACACCCGGACCTATAGCGGCCAAAAAAACGGAATGCAGGCCGAGGCAATCAGACCGACGCTGAGGTTCAGCGGCAGGCCCACTTTCAGGAAATCGGTAAACCGGTACCCGCCGGGGCCATAGACCATCATGTTGGTCTGATAACTGATCGGGGTCGCGAAGGTGGCGCTGGCCGCGATCATCACGGCGACCACCAGCGGGCGCGGATCAACGCCCAGGCTGATGGCAAGGCCGATGGCCACCGGCGTCAGAACCACGGCGACGGCGTGATTGACCACTTCGGACAAAAAAGAGGTCAGCAGATAGATGGACCAAATGATGAAAAACGGCGGCAACCCTGCGATTGCCGGCGCAAAGGCATCGACGATCAGATCGACCGCGCCGGAGGCTTCAAGCCCGGTCGCGACCGCCAGCATAGCGAATATCAAGGCCAGAAGCCGCCCGTCGATAAACGAAAACGCCTCGTCGGAATCGATGCAGCGGGTCAGGAAAACCGTGGCCATCGCAAGGACGGCCAGCAGCAGGATCGGGGCCACGCCGAAGGCGGCCAGCAGGACGATCCCGGCAAGTGCCGCGATGGCGATCGGCGCGTGGCTGCGGCGAAAGGCGCGCGCCGAGGGCCTGGTGATGTCGACCATGTCCATTTCAGCCGCCAGCCGCTGAATATCCTCGGGCGCGCCTTCCAACAGCAAGGTGTCGCCGACGCGGACCACAAGTTCGTCCAGTTGCAGGCCGATGTTCTGGTTGCGCCGGTGAACCGCCAGCACATAGACCCCGTACCTGCGGCGCAGTCGCAGCGCCCCAAGCGCCCGCCCGATCATCCGGCAGCCGGGCGAGATCAGCACCTCGACCGTGGTGCTGGCGCGCGAGCTCAGCTTGTCGACCATGCGCAGGTCCTTGTTGGACTGAAGGCCCAGAAGTTCGTCGATCTGGGTGCGCAGCACCACCCGGTCGCCCGCTTCCAGCGTCACCGCGCCCAGGTCGCGGCGCAGCGATGCGTCGCCCCTGAGCACGTCGATCAGGCGCACGCCGTCGCGACGGAATAGATCGATCTTTGTCACCTCGTCACCAATCAGCGCGCTGTCGTCGGGAACCGCGACTTCGGTGAAGAACTTCATCTTGGTCCGGTCGCTGAGCAGAACCGCCATCGATTGCCGGTCAGGCAGCAGGCGCGGGGCGACGAAACGCAGGTAAACCGCGCCCCAGGCGACCAGAATAATCGCCAGCGGCGTCACTTCGAAAATCGAAAACGGCTCGAGCCCGCGTGACCGGGCGACGCCGTCGACAAGCAGGTTGGTCGAGGTGCCGATCAGGGTCAGGGTGCCGCCAAGAATGGCGGCGTAGGAAAGCGGGATCAACAGCTTGCTGGCCGGGATGCCCAGTCGCTTGGAAAGCTGAACAAACACCGGGATCATGACAACGACGACGGGCGTGTTGTTCACGAAGGCCGAAGCCAGCACCACAAATACCATCATCGCCCCAATTGCCACCGCTGGGCGCGCATCGGCCTGGGCTTCGGCCAGGCGCGTGAACCAGGCCAGCGCCCCGGTCCGCACCAGCGCCCCCATGACCACGAACATCGCCGCGATGGTCCAGGGTGCGGGGTTCGACAAGACGCGCAGCGCATCGTCATAAGGCAGCACCCCGGCGACCAGCATCGCCGAGGCACCGGCGATCGCCACGACTTCGGCGGGGAACCTTTCGCTGAGGAAAAGCCCGAACATCGCGGCGACGATGGCAAGGGCTGCCACCGCTTCGGACATGTCGCTTGGGGTCAGGTCGATCAGCGGCTCGTTCCAGTCAAGAGATCAGGGGTCTCGGGGGGATCATCGCAAGACGCACCCGGCTCTGCAACCGCCTCGGCTTGGCGGGGCTTTACCAGGAACAGGCCCAAAAACATCAGGCCCATGGCGATCCAGACCAGCGAGGAATAGCGTTCACCCAACAGCGCCATCGCCCAAAGCACGCCAAAGCCGGTGACCATATATCCGACCTGACCTGAAAAGACCACGCCGGTGCGGCCCAGCATCCAGACGTAGGTCGAATAGACCAGCGCGTGAATGACCGACGACAGAACGATCGCGGCATCGGGCGCGCCGTACGGCGGACGCGGGTCGATCCAGGTGCCCGTGGCCAGTGCGATCGGCAGTGTGATCAGGCACCCAAGCACCGAAGCTCCGAAAAGGACTTCGACCGGGTCAAGGCCCCAGGTCCCCCATTTGGCGACGACGTTACCTTCGATTGCATAGAAAGCCGGTGCGACCAGCGCCAGCGGGATGAAAACCGCCATGGCCGGGTCGGGCAGGCTGGTGTCGGGCCAAACCAGCAGCGCCACGCCGACGAGCCCCGCCGCAAGTCCCGCGATGCGCAACACGCTAAACCGGTCGATACCCAAGGACACGGCTAGCGGTAATGCCATCATCGGCACGGTGGCGATGACGATCGAAAGGATGCCCGCAGGCAGATAGACCGCCGCCTGATAGGACGCGCCGTTGGGCAGGATGGTACCGGTCGCTGCGATCAAGGTGCAAAACCCGATCTGGGCGCGGTTCCAGCGCGGCCATCGGCGGCGATAGGCCAATATCGCGCCCAACAGCATTGCACCGATCAGCATTTGCCAAAAAATGATCCCGAAATTTCGGTATCCCTCGCTGACGGCAATCTTGGCCAATGGCTGGGTCAGACCCCAGCCAGCGCCCATCGCGATCAGCATGACCACCAAAACCGGCGTCCGGTTCACGGGGTCTGGTCTTGCAGGCGGCCTCCGGTCCGAATCGCCTGCGCCGATATGGCGGCCCCGGTGGTGTCGTCGGTTTCGACCAAGAACCCCGACAGGGTTGCTTCGCCCCCGGCGGGCCGGAACCGTCCCTGTGACATGCCGGTCACGAAACGGCGCAGCGGTTCGGTCGTGTCCATACCGATGACGGAAAGGTAATCGCCGCTCATGCCGGCGTCGGTCAGATAAGCGGTGCCGCCGGGCAGGATCTGCGCGTCGCCCGTCGGCACATGGGTGTGCGTGCCCACCACGACGCTGGCGCGCCCGTCGGCGAAATGCCCCATGGCCATTTTTTCAGAGGTGGCTTCGCAATGCATGTCGATCAGGCTGGCCGCGACCTTGCCGCCGCGCGGATGCGCCTTGAGGATGGCGTCAATCGCACTGAACGGGTCGCCGAAGGGGCGTTTCATAAAGACCTGACCCAGGACATGCGCCACCATTATCTTGCGCCCGCTGGCGGCGGTATATATCCGCGCCCCGGCCCCCGGCGCATCTTTGGCATAGTTCAGCGGCCTCAGAATGCGCGGTTCGCCCGAGATAAACTCCAGCATTTCGCGCTGATCAAAAGCGTGGTCGCCAATGGTCAGACAGTCGGCCCCCGCCGCCAAAAGCCCCTTGGCGTGGGTCGGGCTGATGCCGATGCCGCTGGTTGCGTTTTCGCCATTCACGACGACGAAATCCAGCCGCCAATCCTGACGCAGTCGTTGCAGATTATCGCCGACTGCGGTCCGGCCGGTGCGGCCCACGACGTCGCCCAGAAAGAGAATTCGCATGATCCTGCCCTAGGGCCGCGCGCCGCGATGTGCAAGCGTTTGGTTGTGGCCCAGGCTCAGGCGAAGTGCAGCACGCCGTTTTCGGTGACAATGGCATCAAGCGGCTGGTCGGTAAGCTCGACCGGCAACTGGGGTGTCACCTGAGCGCTATAGGCAAAGCCGACCGCCAGCGTCGGACGGATCGCCCGCAGGCGTTCCAGCGTTCGGTCATAAAAACCGCCGCCGTATCCCAGCCGGTATCCGCGGGCGTTATAGGCGGCAAGCGGGACGATCAGAATATCGGGGTCTGACCCGGTCGGGTCGGCTGGAATGGCCGCGCCAAAGTCACCCGGGATCATCCGCGTTCCGGGTGACCACGATCGAAACTCGAGCGGCAGTCCGTTGCCTGCGACCACGGGCAGAACGATATCGCGGCTGGCCGACAGCGCCTGCAATGCCGGGCGCGGGTCGATCTCGGTCTGGATCGGCCAGTATCCCGAGATAACCTGCCCCGGCATCGATTGCAGGAATTCAACAAGGTGCGAAACTGCCCTGTCGCTGGCACTGGCGCTCTGCGCGCGCTTGCGGCGGTCAAAGGCGGCCTTGCGCGCCGCGTCTTTGGCGGCGCTCAGATCAGCCATAGAACCGCGAGCCCGAGAAAGGCGAAAAATCCCACCACATCGGTGACGGTGGTCACAAACGCGCCCGAGGCCAGCGCCGGGTCGATGCCAACCTTTTCAAGGCTCAGCGGCACCAGCACCCCGGCCAGGCCTGCGACGGCGAGATTGATCACCATGGCGATGCCAATCACCAGTCCCAGCATCGCAGTGCCAAACCAGAAATACCCCACGAACCCCATGACCACAGCAAAGAAGACACCATTGATCAGGCCCACCAGAACCTCGCGCCGGATCACCCGCATGGCGTTGGCCGAGGTCAGGTCTTTGGTGGCCAGCGCGCGCACCGCAACGGTCAGCGCCTGAGTGCCCGCATTGCCGCCCATGCTTGCGACGATTGGCATCAGCACCGCCAGCGCCACGATCTGGGCGATGGCATAATCGAACTGGGCGATGACCAACGAGGCCATGATCGCGGTAACCAGATTGACCGCCAGCCACGGCAGGCGGCGCTTGGTTGTCTCGATCACCGGGTCGGAAAGCGAGCCCTCGCCGACCCCGGCCAGGCGCATGATGTCCTCTTCGGCCTCTTCGTCCAGCACCCCCATGGCGTCGTCGATTGTGATCACGCCGACCAGGCGGTCGCTTGCGTCAACCACCGGCGCGGAAATCAGGTGGTACTGGTTGAAGGCATAGGCGACCTCGTCTTCGGGCTGGGTCACGGGGATGGTGCGAAAGCTGTCCTCGGTCAGGTCGGCCATGGCCACGTCGCGGCGCGAGGACAGAAGCTTTCCCAAAGTCACGTAACCGGTTGGCCTGAGGGCCGGATCGACAAGAATCACATGGTAAAACGCTTCGGGCAGATCGTCGTGCGCGCGCATGTGGTCGATGGTCTGGCCGACGCTCCAATGTTCGGGCGCGATCACCACCTCGCGCTGCATCAGGCGTCCCGCACTTTCTTCGGGATAGGCCAGCGCCGCCTCGACCGCGACCCGGTCGGCGTCTTTCAGCGCGCTGAGGATGATGTCGATCTGCGGCGCGTCCAGATCTTCGAGCAGATCGACGACGTCGTCGGTTTCCAGATCGCGCACCGCCTCGGCCAGATCGTCGGGCCTGAGGGCTGCGATAACTTCTTCGCGCAGCCCCTCTTCCAATTCGCTCAGCACGTCGCCGTCGATGCCTTTGGTGGTCAGGGTGACAAGGGCGGCGCGTTCTTCGCTGCTGATCTGTTCCAGAAGGTCGGCAATATCAGCCGAATGCAGCGGTTCGAGAAGCGCATCCAAGGCTGCGGCATCGCCGTCTGCAGTCGCCGCAAGCACGCGGTAGACCAGCGCCACCTCCAGCGCATAGCCGCCGTCATCGCGGTCTTCGGGTTTGATGCTCTGGTTGTTCACGACGGCTCCGGGATTGAATTGTTCGGAACTTAGACAATCTCTTTCTTGGGAAACAGGGGGGTTCAGCGGCGCGAAGATAAAATAACCCTGTCCGCGGCAGGTCGAATGGCCGTAATTTGATGTGACACGATCCAAGGGCCCCTGATGACCCTTCTGCTAGGCCAAACGCTGGAGTTTACCGCCAGCCCCTTCGACGAGGGGCCGAGTGCCGCGCGTCACCGTGCCCAGGGCGGCGTATTGGTGGTGGATGGAATGATTTCCGAGGTCGGAGAGCGCGACGACCTGCGCGCCCGCCACCCCCGCGCCGAGGTTGCCGATTATGGCGACGGGCTGATCAGCGCCGGATTTGTCGATGCGCATGCGCATTACCCGCAGACGGCGATGATTGCCTCGTGGGGCAAGCGCCTGATCGACTGGCTGAACACGTATACGTTTCCCGAAGAAATGCGGTTTGGCGACCCCGAGTACGCGGCCATGATTGCGGATCGGTACCTTGATTTGATCCTGGCCCACGGGACCACCAGCGTTTGCACGTTCGCCACCATCCACCCGACCAGCGTCGATGCGATTTTCGAGGCGGCCGGGGCGCGCGGCATGGCGATTGCGGCCGGCAAAGTGGCGATGGACCGAAACGCGCCCGCGGGCCTCTGCGATACCGCTCAGACAGCTTACGACCAGTCCAAGGCACTGGTTGACCGGTGGCACGGTCAGGGGCGGGCCACTTACGCGATCGCGCCGCGGTTTTCGCCGACCTCGACGGCCGAACAACTGGCCGCCATGGGGGCGCTCTGGGCCGAGCGGCCGACCTGCCTGATGCAGACCCATCTTTCCGAACAAACGGACGAGATCGAATGGGTGCGCAATCTTTACCCGCAGGCGCGCGATTACCTTGATACCTACGAGGCGGCGGGCCTGTTGCGGACAGGCGGGCTTTTCGGCCACGCGATCTATCTGAGCGACCGCGAACGTGACCGGCTGGCCGAGGTCGGGGCGTCGGTGGTGCACTGCCCGACCTCGAACACCTTCATCGGGTCAGGGCTGTTCGACATGGACGGGCTGACGCGCCAGGGCATCCGCGTAGGCCTGGCCACCGACACCGGCGGCGGGTCGTCGTTTTCAATGCTGCGCACGATGGCGGCGGCCTATGAGGTCGGACAGCTGCGCGGGCGGCCCCTGCACGCATCCGAACTTTGGTGGCTCGCCACCGAAGGATCAGCGCGCGCGATGGGCATGGAGGATCGTATCGGAACACTGGTCCCAGGTTCGGACGCCGACCTGATCGTGGTCGACCTGGCCTCGACGCCTGCTATCGCGCAAAGATCGGCGGAGGCGAATGACTTCTGGGAAGCGCTGTTCCCGACCATCATGATGGGCGACGACCGGGCGATCGAGGCGGTTTGGGTGGCGGGGCGTGAGGTCAGATAGCCCCCCGCGCTGGTTTCTCACAGTGAGAAAGTAGGGTAAGCTGTTGTTATTGCATATTGAATGTGTTTACACGTTCTGATTGGCGGGTTTGCAGGACGAAGCCGCCGTTCGATCCAAGCGTTCTTAGGCCCGGAATCAAGCCGAAGGCGCCGGGCAAGCGCCTGCCCGTTCCGGCGGGCTGGCGCTTTGGCAACCCCGCGCACCGACGCACCGGAAGACGTGCATTGCTGCCATAAAGCGCGCAGGGCCGCCGTCGCGGCGCCATCCCACGGGCAGGCCCTTGCCCGGCTTGCGATGCGTCTCGGCAGGGGGGGCCGCATTGGGCTCTGACCGGTCATTGCCTCGGGGCTTAAAGGCGGGGTTTTGGGGCCAATAAAGGGGCGCAGGCTGTGCCGGGGTCTTCTCGCAAGCCGGGTTCGATTGCCGAAATAAACAGCCAAACCCCCTTTCCTTCCTGCCCAAAACGCCCTAAGACACGCCAGCTTGGGTCGCCCCACTTCGTGAGGCGGCCCTCGTGATTCGTCCGAGACGGCGGGTGGAGCCTGAAATTGGGTGTCCATAATTCCTGCCTGAGATGGGAAATGAGCATTTTCTTCGGAGCGCCATTTGGCCCTTCGAGGGTGATTTTGCGAAGGACCCGTAAGGACCCGATTGTCGGGCCTTGGCCCGGCAAAGCATGAGCCGGAGGGTCTTGCCCTCCAATTTTGGAGTGAAACTGTGGATAGAGCCCAGAAAGAGAAAGTGGTCGACGAACTCGGCCAGATCTTTGAAAGCTCTGGCGTTGTGGTCGTTGCCCATTACGCAGGTCTCACGGTTGCCGAAATGCAGGACCTGCGGGCGCGTTTGCGCGAAGCGGGTGGGTCCGTTCGCGTTGCCAAGAACAGGCTCGCCAAAATCGCCCTTGAGGGAAAGCCGAACGCTTCGTTAGCTGACCTTCTGAGCGGAATGACCGTTTTCGCCTATTCCGAAGACCCGGTGGCAGCCGCCAAAGCGTCTGAGGATTACGCCAAGGGGAACGCCAAGTTCCAGATCCTTGGCGGTGCCATGGGCGAGACGACGCTGGACCGGGCCGCTGTCAAAGCCGTTGCCGCCTTGCCGTCGCGTGACGAGCTTATCGCTTTGATCGTGGGCTGCGTCGTTGCACCTGGCTCGAACATCGCCGGGGCCATTGGCGCGCCTGCTTCAAACATTGCGAGCATTCTTTCGACAATCGAGGAGCGTGCGGAAGCCGCATGAACCGCTGATACCTGCGCGGGGGTTGAAACCCTGACGTTGGAACACATTTAGGAAACGGAAAGCAAAATGGCTGATCTGAAAAAACTTGCTAAAGAGATCGTGGGTCTGACCCTTCTCGAAGCTCAGGAACTGAAAACCATCCTGAAAGACGACTACGACATCGAACCTGCCGCCGGTGGCGCGGTGATGATGGCCGGACCTGCCGATGGCGGTGGCGAAGTTGCCGAAGAGCAGACCGAATTTGACGTGATCCTGAAAGCCTTTGGCCAATCGAAGATCAACGTCATCAAAGAGGTCCGCGCGCTGACCGGTCTTGGCCTGAAAGAAGCCAAGGATCTGGTCGAGGCCGGTGGCAAGGCCGTAAAGGAACAGGTCTCGAAGGACGAAGCCGAAGAGATTAAAGGCAAGCTTGAAGCGGCTGGTGCCGAGGTCGAGCTGAAATAACATCTGCCCGGGTTCGCCGGGGTGCGAAATCGTTGGCTGGGTCCGGAAATCCGGGTCCAGCCGAACGCGTCTTAGAAAGGTTCCGTGCGGAGTTTTCTAAGGAGCGTTCAAGGATCGGGAGGCCGCCACTCGGGCAGGTGGCCGGGAATGGACCTTGAGACCCTGTCTCTGATGGCGCGCGACCGTGGCCCCGACGATGCGCACGCCTGGTGAGAAAAGAAGGTGACGCTGCGCATGGCTCAGTCTTTCATTGGCCAGAAACGACTTCGCAAATATTACGGTAAAATTCGGGAAGTGCTTGAGATGCCGAACCTCATCGAGGTTCAGAAGTCTTCCTATGACCTATTTCTGAATTCGGGCAACCAGCCCGAGCCGACCGACGGTGATGGCATCAAGGGTGTCTTTCAGTCGGTCTTCCCGATCAAGGATTTCAACGAAACGGCGGTGCTGGAGTTCGTGAAATACGATCTTGAGCCGCCGAAATACGATGTCGAGGAATGCCAGCAGCGCGACATGACTTATGCGGCGCCGCTGAAGGTCACGCTGCGGCTGATCGTCTATGATATTGACGAGGACACCGGCAACAAGTCGATCAAGGACATCAAGGAACAAGACGTGTTCATGGGCGACATGCCGCTGATGACACCGAACGGCACCTTTGTCGTGAACGGCACCGAGCGGGTGATCGTCAGCCAGATGCACCGCAGCCCGGGTGTGTTCTTTGACCACGACCGTGGCAAGACGCATTCCTCGGGCAAGCTTCTCTTTGCCTGCCGCATCATTCCTTATCGCGGCTCGTGGCTGGATTTCGAGTTTGACGCAAAGGATATCGTTCACGCCCGGATCGACCGCCGCCGCAAGTTGCCCGTGACGACGCTTTTGTACGCATTGGGTATGGACCAGGAAGGCATCATGGATGCCTATTACGACACGGTCACCTTCAAGTATAAAAAGAAGAAGGGCTGGGTCACAAAATTCTTCCCCGAGCGGGTGCGCGGCACGCGCCCGACTTTCGATCTGGTTGACGCAAAAACCGGCAAGGTGATTGCCGAGGCCGGCAAGAAAATCACGCCGCGCGCGGTCAAAAAACTGATCGACGACGGCAAGGTGACCAATCTGCTGGTGCCCTACGAAAACATCGTTGGCCGGTTTGCCGCCAAAGACCTCATCAACGAAGAAACCGGCGCGATCTATGCCGAGGCCGGCGAAGAACTTACGCTTGAATACGACAAGGCCGACGAACTGATCGGTGGAACCCTCAAAGACCTGATGGACGCCGGGTTCACCGAGGTGCCGGTGCTGGACATCGACAATATCAACGTCGGTCCCTACATGCGCAACACCGTGGCGGTCGACAAGAACATGAACCGCGCAGGTGCTCTGATGGACATCTACCGGGTGATGCGCCCGGGCGAGCCGCCCACAGTCGATGCCGCAAGCACGCTTTTCGACAGCTTGTTCTTTGACAGCGAGCGTTATGACCTTTCCGCCGTGGGCCGGGTCAAGATGAACATGCGCCTGAACCTCGATGCCGAAGACACGCAGCGCACTTTGCGCAAAGACGACATTGTCGCCTGCATCAAGGGGCTGGTCGATCTGCGCGATGGCAAAGGTGACGTCGACGACATCGACCACCTGGGTAACCGCCGGGTACGGTCGGTCGGCGAACTGATGGAAAATCAGTACCGCGTCGGCCTGTTGCGCATGGAACGGGCGATCAAGGAACGCATGTCCAGCGTCGAGATCGACACGGTGATGCCGCAGGACCTGATCAACGCCAAACCGGCGGCGGCAGCGGTGCGCGAGTTTTTCGGCTCGTCCCAGCTTTCGCAGTTCATGGACCAGACCAATCCGCTTTCCGAAGTGACCCACAAACGCCGCCTCAGCGCACTTGGACCGGGCGGTCTGACCCGCGAACGCGCCGGGTTCGAGGTGCGTGACGTGCATCCGACCCACTATGGCAGGATGTGCCCGATTGAAACGCCCGAAGGCCCGAACATCGGTCTGATCAACAGCCTGGCGACCTTCGCGCGCGTCAACAAATACGGGTTTATCGAAACGCCCTATCGCCGTGTCGTGAACGGTAAGGTCACCGACGAAGTTGTCTATATGACCGCGACCGAGGAAATGCGCCACACCGTGGCGCAGGCCAACGCGACGCTGGATGCCAAGGGCAACTTTATCAATGAACTGGTGAACACCCGCAAGTCGGGTGAATACACCATGGCGCAACGCGGATCGGTTGACCTGATCGACGTGTCGCCAAAGCAGTTGGTGTCGGTTGCCGCCTCGCTGATCCCGTTTTTGGAAAACGACGACGCCAACCGGGCGCTGATGGGCTCGAACATGCAGCGTCAGGCGGTGCCGCTGTTGCAGGCCGAGGCGCCCTTTGTCGGAACCGGGATCGAAGGCGTTGTCGCCGTGGATTCGGGCGCTGCCATCATGGCCAAGCGGGCCGGCGTGATCGACCAGGTCGATGCGACCCGGATCGTTGTGCGCGCGACCCAGGACCTTGGGCCGGGCGACCCGGGCGTTGACATCTACCGTCTCAGGAAGTTCCAGCGGTCGAACCAGAACACCTGCATCAACCAGCGCCCGCTGGTGAAAGTCGGCGACACGGTCGGCAAGCAAGAAGTTATCGCCGATGGTCCGTCGACCGATCTGGGGGAACTGGCGCTTGGCAAGAACGTGGTCGTCGCCTTCATGCCCTGGAACGGCTACAACTACGAGGACTCGATCCTGATCTCGGAACGCATCGTGCGCGATGACGTATTTACCTCGATCCATATCGAAGAGTTCGAGGTTGCGGCCCGTGACACCAAGCTTGGGCCCGAAGAGATCACCCGCGACATCCCGAACGTCGGCGAAGAGGCGCTGCGCAACCTCGACGAGGCGGGCATCGTCTATATCGGGGCCGAGGTGGGACCGGCGGACATTCTGGTCGGCAAGATCACCCCCAAGGGCGAAAGCCCGATGACGCCGGAAGAAAAGCTGCTGCGCGCCATCTTTGGTGAAAAAGCATCGGACGTGCGCGACACCTCGCTGCGTCTGCCGCCGGGCGATTTCGGCACCATCGTCGAAGTGCGGGTTTTCAACCGCCACGGCGTGGAAAAAGACGAGCGCGCGCTGCAGATCGAGCGTGAAGAGGTCGAAAGCCTGGCGCGTGACCGCGATGACGAGCTGGCCATCCTGGAGCGCAATATCTACGCGCGCCTCAAGGGCATGATCATGGGCAAGGTCGCGGTCAAGGGCCCCAAAGGCGTCAAGCCGAAGTCCGAGATTACCGAAGACCTGCTGGCAATGCTGTCTCGCGGTCAATGGTGGCAACTGGCGCTTGAAGATGACAAGCAGGCCGCCCAGATCGAGGCGCTGAACGAACAATACGAGGCACAAAAACGTGCGCTCGATCACCGTTTCGACGACAAGGTCGAAAAGGTGCGGCGCGGCGACGACCTGCCGCCGGGCGTGATGAAGATGGTCAAGGTTTTCGTCGCGGTAAAGCGCAAGCTTCAACCCGGCGACAAGATGGCCGGACGGCACGGCAACAAAGGCGTGATCTCGAAGATCGTTCCCATGGAGGACATGCCGTATCTCGAGGACGGAACGCCGATCGACATCGTGCTCAACCCCCTGGG
>JAKZRT010000208.1:0-5612 GCA_047518005.1 Brevirhabdus sp. | reverse complement strand
GTAAACCTCCTCGAACTTCATCAATCTCAGTCCCTGTACCTGCTCCGTCCGACGCATCGCCTCCCTCCATGGCTTGGAGGCGTTCTAAAACCGGACAGATCATCTGGTACATAAACCGGACATATCGCGTGTTACCGACAGTGCATCATGCCGATCCTCGCCCTTCCGTCAAGTATCATTTATAATCCCCATACGAAGCTCGTCCCGACCCATCTCATTGGAAAGCGAACACGCAAGAATGCGGTAGCATTTATGAACGATCTCTCCGGTCGTCTAGACAACCGCGTCCAGATTTCGAGCGATGCACTGAGTAGCTATGTTGATGCAGTCGAGCGGGCCTTCGGGGCGGATGTCGATTACGGGCAAGTGGTTAAATTTTATGACGCAGAACCAATTGGCCCCGGTCGGTACGCGCCTCCCCGCGTTGTGAGCCAAAAAAAGGTCGTGGTGGCCGGCACCCCCGACCGCAGACATATTTCAACCAGCCTTATTGAGCGCCAGAATTTGACCATGCGGATGAGCATGCGCCGCTTCACGCGGCTGACAAATGCGTTCAGCAAGAAGCTGGAAAACCTTGAAGCTGCGGTGGCCCTGCACTTTGCGCATTACAACTTCGTGCGCCTACATAAGACGCTACGTTGCACCCCAGCCATGGCAGCCGGTGTGAGTGATCGGCTATGGTCGCTTGAGGAATTAGTGGACGCGACCTCAAATTAGGACACTACCCAGGTCGGGTGCCGGTTGATCGGCCGCAGCAATCACCGGGTCGCGCAGCCGAGGGTCATAGTTGATTTTCAAACCGGTGGGCGTTTCGACGTAATGCTTGCGAACCTCTTCGGCCCATCTTCCCGGCGGCAAGTTCGAGAAACCCGGCAGCAGGCGGGCCCGGGTAACCTCGGCCTCGGCATTAGTCGTTTGCGCAGGATTGAGACCGACAAAATCGCGGATATTGGTCAGACCGTCGTTTTCAATCACTGGCCCGATGTCGTTCAGCATGATGCCGGTCAGGCGGTCCCTGACGGTATACGCCAGCGTCATCGCGATAAGCCCGCCGCGCGAAGTGCCAAGGATCGCGGCGCGGTCGATACCGAGGTGGTCCATCAGTTCGATCGTGTCGCGGGCCTCGCGCGCTATCGAATACGAGGTGGGATCGCCCCAACCAGACGCGCCGCGACCGCGGTAATCCATGCGTACCACGCCAACGCCGCGAAGATGCGGGCGCACATAATTGAAATCCGACCGGTTGCGGGTCAGTCCGGCAAGGCAGATCAGTGCCGGGCCTTCGCCTGATCGGTCAAAGGCAATGGCAAGCCCGTCCGAGGCGGTGAAAGTGGCGTTCATATCGACGCGGCAAGATCGGGGATCGTGGTGAGATCGGTCAGAATATGGGCGGGCTTCCAGGGCAGCCGGTCAACCGGTTCGCTGGCGCGGTTGACCCAGACCGAATTGAACCCGTAACCGGCGGCGCAAGCTGCGTCCCAGCCGTTCGACGAGACGAACAAAACCTGGTCGTTCCTGACTGAGAACCTTGTGTTTACCAAGGCGTAAACCTGGTTGGCCGGTTTGAAAATGCCGACGTCCTGGACCGATAGGACATCGTCAAGCATGTCACCGATCCCGGCGGAATTCACCGCGCCAGCGAGCATATCAGGTGATCCGTTCGACAGGATCGCGGTGGTATATCCGTCTGATTTGAGGGCCGTCAGCATGCGGGGAACTTCCGCGTAGGCCGAAAGTTCCCAGTAAAGCGCGAGCAGGCGCTCGCGCAAATCGGGGTCACCGGCCAGGCCATTAGCCTCGAGCGCCCAGTCGAGGCCGTTTTGCGTGACCTCCCAAAAATCCGTATGCGCGCCCGCAATGGCCCTGAGCCAGGTGTATTGCAGTTGCTTCAGCCGGCAGTCGCGGGCGACCGTTTGCCAGCAGGCGGAAAATTTTTCCCGCCCCGGTTCTTTGGCGGCCTCGCGCGCCGCTGCGGCAACGTCGAAAAGGGTGCCATAGGCATCAAACGCGCAGATTTTGACGGCCAATTTTCCCTCCAATTCAAATTCAAGCTTGGCACGTTTGTCCAAGATGCAAAAGTCTATGGCAACGTCCAAAAATTCTGAGCCGATCACGCTTGCGATTCTGGTCTCAAGCCGCTTCGAAGCGGCCTGAAACGCATTGGTGTAGATTTTTGGAAAGCGCTCTAGAGATTTTCAGACTGCGGCATGCCCAGCACGTGATAGCCGCCGTCGACGCGAACAATCTCGCCCGTTGTACAAGCGCCGTAATCTGACGCCAGAAAAACCGCTGTGCCGCCGACCGCCGTCAGGGTGGCGTTGGCGCGCAGGGGCGCGTTGGCCTCGGTTTGACGATAGGTCTTTCGCGCCCCGCCAATAGCTGCACCCGCCAGCGTTTTCATCGGCCCCGGGCTGACCGCGTTGACCCGAATGCCGTCGGGGCCCAGATCATTGGCGAGATATCGCACCGTCGATTCCAGCGCCGCCTTGGCAACGCCCATGACATTGTAAAATGGTGTGACTCGGTTCGAGCCCTGATACGTCAGGGTCAAAAGCGTGCCACCCTCGGGCATCAGTGGTGCTGCGCGCCGCGCCACGTCGATGAAGGAAAAACACGAGATCGCCAGCGTGTTTTTGAAATTTTCGCGGGTTGTGTTGATAAACCGCCCCGTCAGTTCGTTTTTGTCGGAAAACGCGATTGCGTGGACGACGAAATCTATCGTTCCCCATCGGTCGGCCAGTTTACCAAAGCAGGCGTCCAATGATGCGTCGTCGGTAACATCGACATCGACCAGAAAATCCGACCCGACCGAGGCTGCCAGCGGTTCGACGCGCTTGCCAAAAGCCTCGCCCTGATAACTGAAGGCCAGTTCGGCTCCCTCAGCGGCCATGGCGCTGGCGATGCCCCAGGCGATCGACTGCTGGTTAGCGACGCCCATGATCAGGCCGCGTTTTTCCTTCATCAAATCAGGCATTTGGCGTCATCCGTGATATTTGCTCATGGCGATGGTGCCGTTGGTTCCACCAAAGCCGAAACTGTTGGACAAAACGGTGTCGAGCCCGGCGTTTTCGACGTACTCGGTCGCAATCTCTGATGGATCGATCTCTGGGTCCAGGGTTTCGACGTTTGCTGACGGCGCAATGAAATCACCCTGCAACAAGATCAGCGAAAAGATCGCTTCGTGAACGCCCGCGCCGCCCAGACAATGGCCGGTCACCGACTTTGTCGAGGTGATCAGCGGCGTGTTGCCCTCGCCAAAGACGCGGCGCACGGCGCGGACCTCGGTCACGTCACCGGCGGGCGTCGAGGTTCCGTGGGCGTTGATATAGCCGACCTTGCGGTCGCCGATGGTTGCCAGCGCAAGTTTCATCGACCGCTCGGCACCTTCACCGGAGGGCGCCACCATGTCGTGCCCGTCAGATGTGGCGCCATAGCCGGTGACCTCGGCGTAAATCTTTGCGCCGCGGGCCAGAGCATGGCCCAGTTCTTCAAGAACGACAACGCCAGCACCGCCGGAAATCACGAATCCGTCGCGGTCGGCGTCAAAGGCCCGCGACGCTTTGTCGGGGGTGTCGTTATACTTCGACGACATGGCCCCCATGGCGTCAAAAAGACAGGACAGGGTCCAGTCCAGCTCCTCGCCGCCACCGGCAAAAACGATGTCCTGCTTGTCGAACTGGATCTGCTCGACGCCGTTGCCGATGCAATGCAGGCTGGTTGTGCAGGCCGAGGTGATCGAATAATTCACCCCCTTGATCTTGAACGGCGTCGCCAGACAGGCCGAATTGGTGGACGACATACAGCGTGTCACCATGAAAGGACCCATGCGTTTTGGCGCGCCTTTCTGGATAACGGTCTGATGGGCGTTGAAAAAATTCGACGTTGACGGCCCGCCCGAGCCCATGACCATGCCGGTACGGGGATGCGAAACCTCGTTTTTTTCCAGCCCGCTGTCGGCGATGGCCTGCTCCATCGCCAGAAAGTTATAGGCGGCCCCTGGCCCCATGAACCGCATCTGGCGTTTGTCGATATGCTCGGCGGGATCGATATTCGGTAGCCCATAGACCTGGCTGCGAAATCCGTGCTCGGCCATATCGGGCGAGCCCACGATCCCCGACTTTCCGGACATCAGCGCATCGGTTACCTCTTCGGCGTTGTTGCCGATGGACGAGATGATGCCCATCCCTGTGACGACGACTCGGCGCATGTGCGCACTCCTCATTCTTTGGTCAGCTCTCGGAAAGAGCGACCTTCATGTCTTTGACCAGATAGATAACGTCGCCGTCCGCCTCGACCCGGCCGTCGGCCACGCCCATGGTCAGGCGGCGGGTCTGAAGGGCTTTGGTAAAGTCAACGTAATAGGTCAGCATCTTGCGGTCGGGGCGAACCATACCTGTCAGTTTGACCTCGCCAACGCCCAATGCGTATCCGCGCCCCTGCCAGCCGCGCCAGCCAAGGTTGAACCCGGTGAGCTGCCAGAGGCCGTCGAGGCCCAGACAGCCGGGCATGATCGGATTGCCGGGAAAATGACAATCGAAAAACCAGAGATCGGGGCGGATATCAAACTCGGCCACCACGTGACCTTTGCCGTGAGGGCCGCGATCGCCGGATATGTCGGTGATCCGGTCCATCATCAGCATTGGCGGTTCGGGCAGCTGGGCGTTGCCGGGACCAAAAAGCTCGCCCCGGGCGCAGGCCAAAAGTGCCTCGCGGTCAAAACTGGTTGGAAATTCCGCCATCCGCTCGATTCATTCGCCGTTCAGGATCTGTTGTCCCAGCCGGTCTAACATCTGCCTGAAACCCCGTGCAAGCCGCAACAATACCGTGCGATCAGGAGGCCTTTGAAGGATTTGGTTTGAAAAAATCAGATTTAAACCCCTATAAGGTTGGTGCGCGGAAATGAACGGATCGCCGATGGACAGGCAAAGACTTGAGCGTGGCTCGAAGTGGCTCACGAACGCCTCGCTGAGGCCGACCAAACAGCGCGTCGCGCTGGCCGCGTTGCTGGTCGGTGACGGTAATGACAGACACGTCACCGCCGAATGGCTGTTCGATGCGGCGCAGACGTCAGGCGAGGCTGTTTCGCTGGCCACGGTCTATAACACCCTGCGCGCCTTTTGCGACGCGGGCCTGATGCAGGAAGTAACCGTCGACGGGACCCGCAGTTACTTCGACACGCGCACCGACGACCATCCGCATTTTTTCTGGGAAGCCGAGGGAAGGCTGACCGACGCGCCGGCCCACGAGCTTCAGTTCGCGCGCCTTCCCACGCCCCCGGAAGGTGCGGAAATATCAAAAGTTAATGTGGTGATCCGGCTGCGTCCGCGCTGAACATCAAAACCACTGGCCCGGTTCCATCAGCCCCAGGTCCATCAGCTGGCGGCTCGACCACTCAAACGGGACCGAATGCGACCAGCCGAGGTCGCGGATGTCAGACCGTGACCCCGGATTGGTGGTTAGCGCCTTTGCGGTCCAGACCGTGTGAAAACTCTGGGTGGCGGGGATGGAGGTTTGGGTCACCATGATTTGCCGCGATCCCACGTAGTCCGGCGGTTTGGCGCCGGTAGCCCCGCGGAAGAGGCTCCGGGCCTCCGTGGATCGATGTGGGGCGC
>JAKZRT010000207.1:0-10573 GCA_047518005.1 Brevirhabdus sp. | reverse complement strand
CAATGCTGTCATACGACTGGAAATCACTCGAAAAATACTTGGTAATCGCCGCCGTCAGCGTCGTCTTGCCGTGGTCAACATGACCGATCGTGCCAATGTTCACATGCGGCTTCGTACGCTCAAACTTTTCCTTCGCCATGGGCTTTGCGCCTCGCGTTCTGGGGGGCCAATGCGGCCCGGTCTGACATCGCGCGCCGTGTATTTGGTTGGGCGCGAAAAATCAAGGCTTTGCGGTATCGCCGTCACGGCAAATGCGGCGCAGCGCCGCCCAGTCGTCGTCGGAAAAAGCGCGTGCTTCGGACACACCGCCGTCGGCCGCTTCGGCGGCTGCGATTCGGTCGGTCAACCGCGGGTGCGACAGAAAGGCGGCCACCGGCCCGTCGGCATCACCAAATTCGGCGCGCAGACGCTCAAAGAACCGCGCCATCGCCTCGGGCGGCAGGTTGGCCCGGGCCAGCGCCGCATGGCCAAACGCATCGGCCGCCGTCTCGGCCTCGCGTGTGTAGCTGGCCTGCATCAGCTGTTCGCTGAGCGCCGCGGCGACCGAGCCACCCGCGAAATCTCCGAAAAAGAGCCCCAGCAGACCGGCCGATCCGGCCGCCCTCATGGCAATGCGGGTCGGGTCGCGGGCAACGACGTGGCCGATCTCGTGGGCCAGCACGGCGGCTACCTCCTGGCCATCGGCGGCCTCGTCGATCAGCCCGCGCATCAGCACGATCTGACCGCCCGGCAGCGCGAATGCGTTGACCATCGGGAGGTTCATTATGTGAATTTCGATGTCATAGGGCAGGTCGGTCGGCCCGGTCAGACGCGCCGCCAGACCGGCCAGCGCCGCATCGGCGACCGGGTCCGGACAAAGGCCGTCGTCATCTTCGGTGTCGGTCAGCAGCCGCGCAAACTGGGTCAGCAGCCCGCGCCCGAAAGCCGCCTCGCGCTCGGGCGGGATCCAGCGCGCCAACTGATCGGCCAATCCAGGAAGGATGACGAAAAGCAAAAGCGCCAGCGCCGCCACAGCACCCACCGCCCATTTAAAGACCCGCCGCAACTTGGTGCGGTCAATGACCGTGCGCCGCATGTTGGGGGCGGCCAGACGCATTTGCCGAACTTCGTAGACCCCCGAGATCACCAGCCGCGCATCGCTGCCCTCGGGATAGACAACCAAGGCCTTGCCCCAGCCGTGGTCGCGCGCCTCGAGCAGGTCAGCCAACCGCCAGGTGACCGGCGTCAGGCCATCTTCGGCACTGATTTTCAGCAAGCCCGCCGCAGCATCGATCTCAAACGAAACTTCCCGACGCGCTGCAGTTTCGCCGTCATGAAATCTACCCCGCGACTGCATGTTCGCCTCTGCCCTCAGATCGCGCCGCCCACATCCAGCGCGTCGGCAAAGCCGTCGGCGTCGACCATTTCGTCGGCCTCGCGCTGGCGCACTGCAGCCAGACCCATCGGCGTTGCGACCCAGGTGTTGGTCACCACGTGCGATACAATCGGCTGGATGATCAGCGCCTTGGACAGCGCACCCCAAAGCGCAAGCAGCAGCAGACCGCCGATCACCAGCACCGCGATCTCGGACGGACCAAAGTTCGGCAGGCCATTCGCGTCCAGCGAGTTAAATCCAACGCCTGCCAGCATCGTCGTATAAGCAGCGCCGGCCAGACCCAGTATCACGCTGGCAAGCAGGCCGCCCAGGAATATGTGTTTGACCACAGTCCTGGTCCGTGGCCCGGCCCGGAACGTCACCGTCTCGCCCAGCCCGGTCGCGTCGGCCATCAGCTCGAAAGTTCGCACCTTGTAAAAAATAAACCCGACGATCAGCCAGACATAGCCGACGGCAATCGCCGCACCGCCCGCCACCATGACTGCGGGCGTCTCGGCTGCCGCGCCCGCCGCGATGACCGCAAATCCGGCGACAACCAGGACGACGCCGAAAAGGATGTGCTTCATCGCCGGATAGAGCATCTGCCAGCGCCCGCCGACACGCAGCTGGTGATCGCCGTACCAGGTGCGGTCCACCATGAACTTGGTCAGGTAATAGGTCTGGCGCGGCACCAAAATCCCAAGCGTCAGCACCGACAAAAGCCCATGCGCCAGCCCGCGCCACATGTACCCAAACGCCTCGCTTTCCATGCCGAACCGCAGCCCGCGCCACCGGGTGCGCGCCATGATATAGCGCCGCGCACGATAGCGCGCGAACAGGATCAGCGGGTAAAGCACCAGCAAGGACAGCTGCGCGATGGCGATCTGCACCTGCAATTCGGCCTCGTTCGCATAGCCCGAGAAAACCGACATTCCGGCATAAAACAGCAAAAGCTGCATGATCCCCAGCACCACCGCCAGCACGACCATGGCCACCAGAAACCCCAGCAGCTTTTCAAGACCGGTGCCGGTGTATTCAAACGGGTCGCCTCCGGGCGACGTCGCCGACCACATATAGCGCCGCACCCGGGTGCGCGCCCAGAACCGGTACAGGCCCAGGGTAATCAGGGTCAAAAGCCCCAGTCGGAAGTTCAGCCAGAAGAACGCGCCGATAGCGCCGGTATAGCGACCGTTCAAGGTGTCAGGGTTGGTCTCGGTCATGGATCAGGTCCTGAAATTTTCTAGCGGCCAAACCCGGCCAAATGACTTGTAACACGGGTTATTGTCGCCAAAATCGGTGACAAAATTATGTCAGAAACTTGTTGTTGCGGGGAAATCCGTGCGGAGGTTTTTTCCCTACACTCGCGCGTTTGCCCAGCCAGTCGGTCAGATCGGGCTCGTGCCTGGTGCGCCCGCCGCCCATCTCCCAGCTCAGACCTTCAGCCCAGTTGAACGTGGTAATGTCGCTGAGGCCACCGTCAAGTTCCAGCACGCCCTGCCGTCCACGGGCGGATTTGTACTTTTGAATACGCACGCCCTTGCCCCGCGTCATCTCGGGCAGCTCGTCCAGCCGGAAAACCAGGAATTTGCCGTTCTCGCTGACGACCGCAACCGTGTCACCCGCCACCGCGCGGCAAATGCGCGCCACCACGTCGCCCTTGACGTTCAGCACCTGTTTGCCGGCCCGCGTCTGGGCCACCACTTCGGCCTCGGGCACCACGAAACCGTCGCCCGCGCTCGAGGCAACGATCAGGCGACCACCCGGTCGGTGTATCGTCAGGCTGACGATCGCGGCTTCGTTCGGCAGATCGACCATCAGGCGCACCGGCTCGCCCATGCTCCGGCCCCCGGGCAGGTTCGCCACCGGAATGGTGTACAGCCGCCCGTTCGAGCCGAACATCAGCAGTTTGTCGGTGGTCTCGGCGTGGAACGTGAACCGCGCCTCGTCGCCGTCCTTGAATTTGAGCGGTTGCGACAGATCGATATGCCCCCGCATCGCGCGGATCCAACCCATGGCCGAACAGACCACCGTGACCGGTTCTTTGTCGATCATCGCGTCCAGCGGCACCTGGACCACTTCTGCCGCCTCGGCGAATGTGGTGCGCCGCGCGCCGGCCGGATGGTTCTTGCCAAAGGCCTTGCGGGTTGCGCGTATCTGGTCTGACAGCGTCGCCCACTGAAGCCCGTCGTCGCCCAGAAGGTCATCCAGTTCCGCCCGCTCGCGCATCAGATCATCCCGTTCGCGCCGCAATGCCAGCTCTTCCAGCCGTCGCAAGGACCGCAGGCGCATGTTCAATATCGCCTCGGCCTGCACCGAGCTCAGGCCATCCTCGCCGCCCGGCACTGGCGGCACATAATCGGCCTCGTTGATCGCGCGACGATGAGCAACCGACCACCCCTCGACCATCAGTGCCGCCTTGGGGTCGTCGTCGTAGCGAATGATGTCGATCACCCGGTCGAGGTTCAGGAAGGCCACGATGAACCCTTCCAGCACTTCCAGCCGGTGGTCGATCTTTTCCAGCCGGTGCTGGGTGCGCCGCAGCATCACCTCGCGCCGGTGATCGAGAAACGCGCGCAGAACTTCCTTCAGGCTGCATACCTTGGGCGTCAGACCGTCGATCAACACGTTCATGTTCAGGCTAATGCGGGTCTCAAGGTCCGAGTTTCGGTAGAGCATCGACATCAGAACTTCCGGATCAACATTTTTCGACCGCGGTTCCAGAACGATGCGAACATCCTCGGCGCTCTCGTCCCTGACGTCCGCCAGAATGGGAACCTTTTTCAACTGGATCAACTCGGCCAGCTTCTCGATCAGGCGGCTTTTGGGCACCTGATATGGGATCTCTGTGACTACAATCTGCCACTGCCCACGCCCCAGATCCTCGATCTCGTAGCGGGCGCGCGTCCGAAACCCGCCGCGACCGGTGCGATAGGCCTCAAGGATGTTCTCGCGCGCCTCGACGATCACCCCGCCGGTTGGCAGGTCCGGCCCCGGTACCAGTCCAACCAACGTTTCGTCGCGCGCATCCGGCACCTTGATCAGATGCAGCGCCGCGTCGCACAACTCGGCGATATTATGCGGCGGAATGTTAGTGGCCATGCCCACGGCGATGCCGCTCGACCCATTGGCCAGCAGGTTGGGATACGCTGCGGGCAGGACCACTGGCTCTTGCAAGGTACCGTCGTAATTGTCCTTGAAATCGACCGCGTCCTCGTCCAGCCCGTCCAGCAGCGCCTCGGCGGCTGCGGTCAGCCGGGCTTCGGTATAGCGCTCGGCGGCCGGGTTATCGCCGTCGATATTGCCGAAATTTCCCTGCCCGTCGACCAGCGGATACCGGACGTTGAAATCCTGCGCCAGCCGCGCCATGGCGTCGTAAATCGCCTGGTTGCCGTGCGGATGGTAATTGCCCATCACATCGCCCGAGATTTTTGCCGATTTGCGAAAGCCCCCCGTCGAGGCCAGCTTCAACTCGCGCATCGCGAAAAGAATGCGCCGGTGCACCGGTTTCAGCCCGTCGCGGGCATCGGGCAGCGCGCGGTTCATGATCGTGCTCAGCGCATAGGTCAGATAGCGCTCGCCTATGGCGCGGCGCAAAGGTTCGGCCAGCGTGGCACCGGGTTCTTTGTCTGACTGCTCGGTCATTCATTTGGTATTAGCTTGGCGGTTGGCAACAATCCATGGGGATTTTGCGCAATACACAGGCCGAGACCGTCGCAGGTTGGGATTCCAACCCATGCTTCTCTGCGCTACCGGTCAGCCCAATTTCCCGGTCTTGCGGCCAAAACGCCATTCCGACCTTCAAGGATTTTACTGTTATATTTCAATAATTTACGCGCCTGCCCAACGTGAAACCCTATTCGGGGGCGCCTTTTTCAAAGGTCGACCAGTGATCGGGAAAGCGCACCCAGTCGTGCTTGGCCTCGGTCCAGACGGCGCGCGAAGGCTCGGGCAGCGGTCCGTCAAAACAGCCCAAGGCGACGCCCAGATAATCGGGCCGCATTTCCAACGTCCAGAAAACCGTGGTTCCGCAGGCCGGGCAAAAGTGATTTTCCAGCGCCCGACCGGTATCCGCCGCGCGCGCCCAGACCCTGCTCGCCCCCTCGAAGGTCAGAACCTCGCGCCGGAAATACCCGCCGGTTCCAAAGGCCGCCCCGGTCCGGCGCTGGCAGGCGCGGCAATTGCAGACGACCACGAAATCGGGGTCAGCCGCGGCCTGAACCACCAGCGCCCCGCATTGACAGCTTGCCCGATGCTCTGGCATTTCAACCTCGCAATATCATGTGGGCAAATCCTAGATGCGGGCAGTCGAGAAATCCATCCTCATCACCGGATGTTCGTCGGGCATCGGGGCGGCTTCGGCCCAGTATCTGCGCGACCGGGGCTGGCGGGTCTTTGCATCCTGTCGCACGCCGCAGGACTGCGCGCGTTTGGCCGATGACGGGTTCGAGACCGCGCTGATCGACTATGAAGCGCCCGAGACAATCGCCACTGGTTTCGACCAGGTTCAAAAGGCCACCGGCGGAACGCTTGGTGCGCTGTTCAACAACGGTGCCTATGCGGTGCCCGGGCTGGTCGAGGATCTGCCCGTCGCGGCCCTGCGCGCGATATTCGAGGCCAATTTCTTTGGCTGGCACGATCTGACCCGCCGCGCGATCCCGGTCATGCGCCGCGCGGGCGCAGGGCGGATTGTACAGAATTCGTCGGTCCTGGGCTTTGTACCGATGACCTTTCGCGGCGCCTACGTGTCAACAAAGTTCGCGCTCGAAGGACTGACCGACTGTCTGCGGATCGAAATGCGCGGTACCGGTATCGGCGTGTCGCTGATCGAGCCCGGTCCCATCACCACCCGCATCCGGCAAAACGCCATCCCGCATTTCGAGAAATGGATCGACCCCGACAGCGCCGCCCGCGCTGCTGATTATGCCGGCCTGCGCGATCGGCTCTACGGCCCGCCAAGCCGCGACCGGTTCGAGCTGTTGCCCGAGGCCGTCGCCAAAAAACTCATCCACGCGCTCGAGGCCCGCGCCCCAAAGCCCCGCTATTACGTAACCACTCCTACCTATATCATGGGCGCGTTCAGGCGGTTCTTGCCCACCCGGGCATTGGATTGGCTGCTTGCCAAAGGGTGACCCGCCATGAAACCCCCTCGCGCTCGCCCGGTGTTCGCATTAAGTTGCACGCGTCACGACAGGAGCCGCCATGGCCAGCGATCCGCTTTTCATTCTCGTCGCCGTCGCCGCGATCGGAGTTCTGATCATCCTGATGATCGGGATCGGTGGATTTGCAAGGGGCGGTGATTTCAACCGCAAGCATGCAAACCGGATCATGCGCTATCGGATTGCGGCCCAGGCGCTGGCCGTGGTTTTGATTCTGCTGTTCGTCTTTTTTCGCGGAAATGGCGGGTGACCAGCCAAAGGAACCAGTTCAACAGGCTAGGGGAGACAGGGTCGAGAATATGGTCGTTCTGAACAAAATTTACACACGCACCGGCGACAAGGGCGACACCGCCCTGGGCGACGGGACGCGCCGCGCCAAGAACGATTTGCGGGTCGCGGCCTATGGCACGGTGGACGAGCTTAACGCGACATTGGGCCTCGCGCGCGTTCATACCGAGGCGCAGGTTGATCAAGATATCTCGCTGATTCAGAACGATTTATTCGACCTTGGCGCCGATCTCTGCCGCCCCGACATCGCCGAGGACGCCAGTACAGAGTATCCGCCGCTGCGCATGGTCCCGGCCCAGACCGACCGATTGGAACGCGAAATAGACCTTATGAATCAAAGCCTTGAGCCGCTGCGCAGCTTTATCCTGCCCGGCGGAAATGCCCTGGCCGCGCATCTGCATCTGTGCCGCACAGTGGCCCGACGGGCCGAGCGTCTGGCCGTGGAACTGGCCGGCATCGAAGAGGTCAATCCAGCCGTAATCACTTATCTAAACCGTTTGTCTGACTGGTTTTTTGTCGCCGCGCGCCTGGCAAATGACGGTGGGAAATCCGATGTCCTCTGGGTGCCCGGCGCGAACCGCTAGGACGGCTCCCACAGCTCAATCGGGTTGCCCTCGGGGTCGTGAATGCGCGCAAACCGCCCGATCCCCTCCATGGTTTGCTCGGGGCCGACATCAATGTCCGCCGCCCGCAGCTGGGCCAGCATGGCATCCAGATCACTTACCCTAAAATTTACCATAAAGGATTGATCCGAAGGGAAATAATCTGTGTCCTCGGGAAAAGGCGCAAAGACTGTCGTGCCAGCCGCTTGGACCCACGGCGGATTGTCAGGCCCCTTGGGGACCAGCGCCACACCCAAATGATCGCGATACCAGATGCCCAGTGCCTCGGGGTCCTTCGCCCGAAAAAACAGCCCGCCAATACCATCGACTTTTTCCATGAAACCGTCCCTTTTCAATACCTTACAACAATCCGGACGCAAGTGTAGCATACCGCGTCGATTTTGCACTGTTCGCGCCCGGTCCGCTCGGCTACATGTGCGCGCGAATTCGGGCCTTGGCCCGCGTGGATTTGACCGAGGAGAGACCGCATGAAGGTGCTTGTGCCCGTCAAGCGCGTGATCGACTACAACGTGAAAGTTCGCGTCAAAGCGGACGGCACGGGCGTTGATCTGGCGAATGTGAAAATGTCGATGAACCCGTTCGACGAGATCGCGGTGGAAGAGGCTATCCGGCTGAAAGAAGCCGGAAAAGCCGAAGAAGTCATCGCCGTGTCGATCGGGACATCTAAGTCGCAAGAGACCCTTCGCACTGCGCTTGCCATGGGTGCCGACCGCGCCATTCTGGTAGTTGCAGCCGACGACGTTCACACCGATATCGAGCCGCTGGCGGTCGCCAAAATCCTGAAGGGTGTGGTTGACGAGGAAGCGCCCGGTCTGGTGCTCTGCGGCAAGCAGGCGATCGACAACGACATGAACGCCACCGGCCAGATGCTGGCGGCGCTCTGCGGCTGGAGCCAAGCGATGTTTGCCAATGATGTCGATATCGACGACGATCACGCTGTGGTTACCCGCGAAGTTGATGGAGGCCTTCAAACGGTCAAGGTGACGATGCCCACGGTCATTTCAACCGACCTGCGGCTGAACCAGCCACGCTATGCGTCGCTGCCCAACATTATGAAAGCAAAGAAAAAACCCATGGACGAAAAGACGCCTGAAGACTATGGGGTCGATGTTTCGCCGCGGTTGAATATCTTGAAAACAGACGAGCCTGAGGCCCGCAAAGCGGGCGAGATTGTTGGGTCGGTCGACGAACTTGTCGAAAAGCTCAAAGAGGCGGGGGTGATCTGATGGCTGTTCTTCTGCTTGCCGAAGTTACCGACGGCGCGCTTGGACGCGATGCAACCGCCAAGGCTGTCGCCGCCGCGCAACCTTTGGGTGAGGTGACCGTTCTGTGCGCCGGCGGCACAGCCGCTGCGGCCGCCGCCGAGGCCGCAACAATCGCTGGCGTCGCCAAAGTTCTTTGCGCCGAGGACGTGACACTCGGACACAGGCTGGCGGAATCTACCGCCGCGCTGATTGTCAGTCTGGCGGGCGATTATTCGCACATCGTGGCCCCAGCCACGACCGACGCCAAAAACGTCCTACCGCGCGTGGCAGCGTTGCTCGATGTCATGGTGATCTCGGATGTTTCGGGCATCATCGACGCCGATACATTCGAGCGTCCGATCTATGCCGGCAACGCGATCCAGACGGTCAAATCGTCGGATGCCACCAAAGTCGTGTCGATCCGGACATCGACCGTTGATGCGGCGGGCGATGGCGGGCCGGCACCGGTCACAACCATCGATGCCGTTGACAATCCCGGGCTTTCGGAATGGGTCGAGGACAAGGTCGCCGCGTCCGACCGACCCGAACTGACCTCGGCCGGAATTGTAGTGTCTGGCGGGCGAGGCGTCGGATCAGAGGCCGACTTTGCGCTGATCGAGAAACTGGCCGACAAGCTGGGCGCCGCGGTTGGCGCGTCGCGGGCTGCGGTCGATTCGGGCTATGCTCCGAACGATTGGCAGGTCGGCCAAACCGGCAAAGTTGTGGCACCGGATCTCTACATTGCCGTCGGCATCTCGGGGGCCATTCAACACCTGGCGGGCATGAAGGATTCGAAAGTTATCGTTGCCATCAACAAGGACGAAGAAGCACCGATTTTTCAGGTTGCAGACTACGGTCTGGTTGCCGACCTCTTTACTGCGCTGCCCGAATTGACCGACAAACTCTGAGTCGTGCGGGCGCGCAATTTTCAGGCCTGTTCGATCAGCGGCGGCAGCTCGTCGCACAGGGCTGCGGCAACCTCTGCATGGGTGGCAAGGCCGGGCATCGCTTCGGCCGCTGATCGTTGGAACTGTGTAAAGACCATGCCCACTGTGTGATCCGGGTCGCCCAGAGGTCGAACAACTTCGACCAGTCCTTCGGTTATCCGCGACATCTGATCCAGCATCTCGCGCGTGACAAACAACGGATCAGATCCCGATTCATCTGGGTGCGGATCATCCGCCAACCCCGGCGGGTGGTCAGAAATCCACAACAATACAGTCGGCATACCAAGGGCGCTGACCAGTTCGTACATTCGCATCATCCAGCTCCGCCTGAGATCGGCCACCACTTCCGAAAACCGGTCGGGCGAAACGTCCTTGAGCGAAGTCAACAAATGGCGGGTAAAGTTGAATTGCGAAAAGTCCATTTCGGGATAAAGCTGGCGCAGGGTGCCATAGGCCGCGACGAACCGGTCGTTGCGGCGCGGGTGAACCCCGTAATATCGGTTCGACAGGCTTTGAGCGCCCATCACTTGGACTACCGCCACCCGGGCACGAGCGCAGACCTCGGGGATGATCGGATCGTCAAGAAAAGCGTCGATGCTGGCGTTCATGCACCCAAGGTTGATGACTGTGCGACCGATAGCCTGTTCCAAAAGTACCGGGAAAGGCTTTTCGACAAACTTCCCGTAAACTTCCGACCCGCCCAACACAGCCACGTCAACCGCCTGCGGCATTCTGAAGGGGCCCCGAAAGACCAGCTTGCTTTGCCCGTACTGGCACTGGTTATAGTCCAGTCCACCGCGTGAAAGGTTCTCAAAAGACATATGATACCAACGGCCCCCAGATTTGACTCAAGGGGATTCCCACGAGCGGCGTGATCTGATTCAGTGGCATCAAGGCAAGGGAGGCTTTGATGGCAGTAAGGATTACGCGCAAAGACAAGTCCGCAGGCGAGCTTCGCCAG
>JAKZRT010000206.1:0-11349 GCA_047518005.1 Brevirhabdus sp. | reverse complement strand
GTCCGCGTCCACGAATACCCCGACGGCACAATGGCCGTCTTCCATGGACCGCGATGTCTGGCGCGATACCACGCCGATGGCCAACCGATCGACAGCCAAACCCGCGAGGCCGCGTGACCCGCTTCGACGCGACCGACCGGTGCCCTGTGGACAAGTGGACAGCCGCTCCGCGACCGACCACTTCCCCACAGGGCCAGAAACCGCAACAGAAGCGGTCAACTCATATGGTACATAAACCGGTCAACTCAGAATGTTCTCGACAGGTCCGTAAAGTTGCGAGTATCGCACGGTCAGAGCGCGAATTAACCAGAGCCTGGCGAGGCGGGGTACAGTCGGGTTTCCTGCACGGATAAATGACCCCTTGCGAGCAAGCCGTGGTGCGGGTCTAAGACGTGCAGACATCAATGCAGGATCAGTCGAAGGAATAGCCGTGCGCGAAAACAGCATCTTGTTGCGTGAACGCCACGATACCGTGGTCCGTCTGATCATGAACCGGCCCCAGGCACGCAACAGCTTGTCGCTGGAGTTGATCGACCAGATGCTCGAGGCGGTCGAAGAACTGGGTGCGGACGCCCTAACGCATGTGATTGTGATCGCCGGTGCCGGGTCTGGCTTTTGCGCCGGCCACGACCTGAAAGAATTGAGCGCCGCGCGGGGCGACAACGCCGATGGCGGCCTGGCCTTTTTTGAAGAAACCATGCACCGATGTGCGCGGCTGATGATGGCCATTCAGCAATGTCCAAAGCCGATTATCGCCGAAGTGCGCGGAATCGCCACCGCCGCTGGCGCGCAACTAGTGGCCATGTGCGACCTCGCGGTGGCTGCCGAGGATGCGCGCTTTGCCACGCCGGGGGTAAATATCGGGCTCTTCTGTTCGACGCCCATGGTCGCAATCAGTCGCAATATGCCCCGCAAGCAGGTGATGGAGATGCTGTTGACCGGCGATATGGTCGAGGCTCGTGCGGCGAAAGACCTGGGGTTGATCAACCGCGTTGTGCCAACGAGTGACCTGACCAAAGCGACCTTGTCCGTTGCCGCCAAGATCGCCAGCAAATCGCCGAAAACCTTGAAGATCGGAAAAGAGGCGTTTTACCGGCAGCTCGAAATGCCGCTGGAAAAGGCCTATGCCTATACCGCCCAGATCATGGCCGAAAACATGCTGGAAGACGACGTCAAGGAAGGCATCGACGCTTTTTTGGAAAAGCGTCCGGCGCAATGGAAACCTATTTGAGCGCTCACTAGCCTCGATACCGCAAGGATTTGCCATCGTGGAACAGGTGAACCTTGTCGGCTTTGGCCCCCAGGCGCACAACTTCGCGCCGCAGTGATTTGTGCAACCCCGACAATTTGCTGATGACCTGGTTCTGCGCGTCGTCGCCTTCGAAATACAACAGTGTCACTTCGCCCAATGCCTCGGTGATATCCACGCGACCCTCATAGATATGTTGCCCGTCGGTCGGGGAAAAATCTTCGGGCCGCACGCCAATATTGACCGCAAGGCCCCTGTCCGCATCGGTGGTCGGTACATTCGAGGTCGCGAGCCCACCATTCGCCAGCGTTATCGTTGTGGTCTCGCCGGTTCCGGTAACTTCACCGGCAAGCAGATTCATCGCGGGCGAGCCGATGAATTGCGCCACAAATTCGTTTTCGGGCCGCTCGTAGAGCTGCATCGGAGCGCCGACCTGCGCGATGCCCTTGTTGGCCAGAACGACAATGCGGCTGGCCAGCGTCATCGCCTCAACCTGATCGTGGGTGACATAGACCATCGTGCTTTGCGGCATGGCTTCTTTCAGGCGCGCGATCTCGATCCGGGTGGCGACGCGCAACGCCGCGTCAAGGTTCGAAAGGGGCTCGTCAAAGAGATAAACCTTGGGATCCCGCACAATCGACCGGCCAATGGCGACCCGCTGCCGCTGCCCCCCCGAAAGCGCCTTGGGCAGACGGTCGAGATAGTCATCAAGCTGCAGGATCTGCGCGGCATTGCTGACCGCCGCATCAATCTCGGCCCTGGATTTCTTGGCAATTTTCAGTGCAAACGACATGTTTTCGCGGACCGTCATATGCGGGTAAAGCGCGTAGGACTGAAACACCATGGCGATCCCGCGCTGCGCGGGCGGCACGTTGTTGACGACGAGACCGCCAATTTCAAGCGTGCCGCTGGTGATCTTTTCCAGTCCCGCGATCATTCGCAAAAGCGTTGATTTCCCGCACCCCGAAGGGCCAACGAAAACCACAAGCTCGCCGGTTTCGATGTCAAGGTTGATGTCCTTCAGAACATCGATGTCGCCATAGGATTTGGCAATGTCTGTCAATTTGAGATCGGCCATAGCCCGCCCTTTCAGTCTCAATCTATCCGGCGCGCGAAACACGCTTGCCAGGGGTCGAGCTTGATCTTGCCGTTGGCCCCGATAAGACCTGTTTCAAGCTCTTCACCGATTGGAGCCCACGACCCGCTCGGCAATTTCGTGAATTCGGATGTGTCGCCTATGTTGAAGGCGCAAAAGATCGATCTGGATTCATAGTTTCGACAGAAATTCAATATGTTACCGTCGACACCTACACCAGCCATCGAGCCTTTCTGAAACTCGATATTGTGCGACCGAAAGGCGATTGCCCGGCGATAGTGATGCAACAGGGCGTCGGCGTCGCCTTCGGCCTGCGCCGCGGCCTGGCCCAGGTGTATTGTCGGGACGGGCAACCAGGTTTTCTCGGCAGTTGAGAACCCTCCGTTTGCCTGCTCGCGATCCCAGACCATCGGCGTTCGGCACCCGTCGCGGCCCTTGAATTCTGGCCAGAATTCGACGCCGTAAGGGTCTTTCAGGTCCGAAAATTCAATATCGGCCTCGCCCAGGCCCAGCTCTTCGCCCTGATAAATGCAGACCGACCCACGCAGGCACATGATCAGCGTCGTCATCAGCCGCTGCGCGGCGGGCGAAAGTTGCCAGCGCGAGGCGTGCCGGGCGACATCGTGATTGGAAAACGCCCAACAAGCCCACCCGTCGCCGGCGACGCGGTCCAGGCGCTGAAACACTTCCGTCGCCAGCGACGCAGTGACCGGTCTTGAAGACAGAAACTCAAAGGCATAGCACATATGCACCTTGTCATTGCTGCCGGTGTACTGGCCCAGAATCTCCAAGCCAAACTGCGCATCGCCGACCTCGCCCAAAGCGGTCTTGGCATCGTATTCTTCCAGAACCGCGCGAAACCTGCGCAGAAAATCCAGGTTTTCCGGGCGGTTACGGTCATAAAGGTGAATTTGCGAATTATAGGGGTTCACGCTTGGGGCGATGGTGTCGCTTTGCTGATGCCGGGGCAGTGCAGGGTTGGGGCGCAACAGCGCGTCGTGAACGTAGAAGTTGATGGTATCCAGCCGGAATCCGTCAACGCCGCGGGCCAGCCAAAACCGGGCGACATCCAAAAGCGCATCTTGCACGGCGGGCGTGTGAAAGTTCAGATCGGGCTGCGAGGTCAGGAAATTGTGCAGATAATACTGCTCGCGCCGGGGGTCCCACTGCCAAGCAGGTCCGCCGAAGATCGACAGCCAGTTGTTGGGCGGCGTCCCGTCGGGTGCTGCGTCAGACCAGACATACCAGTCCGATCTGGCGTTTTCGCGGCGGCTCCGGCTTTCCAAGAACCAGGGATGGCGGTCCGAAGTATGGCTTAGAACCAGGTCGATCATCACCTTCAGACCCAGTCGATGCGCGGCATCGAGCAGGTCTTCGAAATCCGCCAGCGACCCGAACATCGGATCAACATCGCGGTAATTCGATACATCATAGCCGAAGTCTTTCATCGGCGATGTGAAAAACGGCGAGACCCACAAGGCATCCACACCGAGCGAGGCGATATAGGGCAGTCGCCGAATAATTCCGCGAAGGTCGCCAACACCATTGCCGGTGCTGTCTTGAAAACTGCGTGGATAGACCTGGTAGATGACCGCACCGCGCCACCAGTCCTTGTCCAGGGCCGGGTCGCTGTCGGTCTGACGCACGCTTGCGGTTGTCATTGCCAAAATCCAGGTTTCATTTTACCGACCCGGCCAGCAGGCCACGCACCAAAAAGCGTTGCATTGCGAAAAAGACCGCCAGCGGCACGGCGATCGAGACAAAGGCTGCAGTTGCCAGAATTTCCCAATTGCCGCCGCGGGTTCCCAAAAGTTCGACGATCTGGGCGGTCATCACGGTCGTTTCGCCGGTCGCGTCGATCAGGAATACCTTGGCGACCAGCAGGTCGTTCCAGGTCCATAAGAACTGAAAGATCGCGAAGGACGCCAGTGCCGGGAACGACAGCGGCAGGATGATCTTGGTGAAGATCTGAAAATCGGTCGCGCCATCGACCTTGGCATTTTCGATGATGTCGCGCGGCAGCCCGACCATGTAATTGCGCAACAGATAGATCGCCAGCGGCAGTCCGAACCCGGTATGCGCCAGCCAGACGCCCAGATAGCCCTTGCCAATGCCGATCCCCAGATGCAGCTTCAGAAGCGGAATCAACGCCAGTTGCAACGGCACTACCAAAAGCCCCACGACGAGGGCGATCAACAGGGCGCGGCCCGGAAAATCCATCCAGGCAAGCGCGTAGGCGGCAAATGCGGCAACCACAATCGGGATGATGGTCGCGGGAATTGTGACCGTCAGCGTGTTGAAAAACGCCTTGGCCATGCTGTCGGTGTTGTTGCCGCTGATCAATATCTTGTCGTAGTTATCGATCGTAAATTCCGGCGGCGTCTTGGCGGTCAGGAAAACCCGCTGACCGCGGCCCGACATCTGATCGCTGTCACCCGACCAGATGTACGCCCCGTCGGCATGCAACTCAAATGTCTCGCCATCGCCCAGTTCGGCTACATCGCCGATAACATAGACGTCGATGGCGCGCGACGAGGTGCCCCAGACGCTGATCTCGGCCTCGGTTCCCTCATCAAACAATCGCCCTTCGACCACGAATCTTCCGTCTTTCTCGACGCGGAAATCGTCGGGGTCGGCGGCGCGAATGATCAGGTTTTGCTCGGCCGCAACCATCGACTTCCACCAGCCGCTGGTCGAGATCTGGTCGCCGGTCCTGAACGACGATACCAAGAGCCCGACCGTGGGAAACAGCCACAGCGCCACCAGCAAGGCCACCGAGACGTGGACGGCCCAGGTCAGCGTTGATTTTGTTCCGGCTACGTTACCCATTCTCGGCCCCCCTCACCGCATTTCCCGCCGCGCGGTGACCACATTCCAGACCAGAATCGGCGACACCAGCACCATGATGATGATGGCGCTGGCCGATCCGACACCCCAGTCGTTGGCGCGGAACAGTTTGTCGAACATGTAATTGGCCAGAACCTGGGTCTCCCACTGGCCGTTGGTCATCGCAAACACGATGTCAAAGACCTTGAGCACCACCAGCGTGATCGTGGTCCAGACCACCACAATCGTACCCATGATCTGCGGCACCTTGATCTGAAAGAACACCTGAAACGGGTTGGCGCCGTCAACAATCGCCGCTTCGATGGTTTCTTCGGGGATGCCGCGCAAGGCCGCTGACAAGATCACCATGGCAAATCCTGTCTGAATCCAGACCAACACCACCATCAGGAAAAAGTTGTTCCAGAACGGCAGGGTCAGCCATTGCTGTGGTTTCCCGTATTCGAATTCGGCGCCAAGCACTTGCACGGCGTTGATCAGGGCGAGCGCGGCCAAATAAAGCCCCAGTATGCTCAAGCCCAACTGAAGTGCCGCGACGATCACGCCGCCACGCCGCCGTGCGCCGGTCACAATCGGGTGGCAGATGACGTAAGCCGCGTAGATGACGATCGCGGCGAAAGCCAACAGGATCACCGCCGGTAAAAGTTTCAGGAACGCGAAGCTGCCCAGGCCGCCCTCGAATTGCATCCAGACCGCATTCAGCACCCCGATTTGCGCCTGGCTGGCGGGCCGCGCGTCATAGATCAGTTTGAAGATCACCGACGCGCCGACGAATGAAATCGCCATCGGCATGAAAATCAGTGATTTCGCCAAGTTCCCCCACCCGATCCGGTCGGTCAGCTGTGCCGACAAAAGCCCGAAAGCGGTCGACGCGGCTGGCACCACGATCAACCAGATCATGTTGTTGCGCATGGCCTCCCAAAACTTGGGTTCGCCGAACATCTGGCTGTAATTGGCAAGGCCGACAAAGGCGCCGCCTTGGCTCCGGTCGGTCAGCGACAGGCGCAGCGTCTCGACGACCGGATAGGCCAGATAGACGCCCAGCGCGAAAATTGCCGGGAACAGAAACAGCCAGGGCCGAACCATGTTGGCGCGGTTGATGTTGCGTCCAGCGTTGTCGCCGCGGGCCGGGAAGATGTACCGGTCGAGGATCTGGTTCGAGAAATAGAAATATCCCACACAGCCACCGACCCCGATGACAATCGTCAAAAGTCCCTGAATGGCGGGATGCATATGCCTGTCTCCTGCGCGCGCGGGCTGCCGTCAAAGCGGGGACCAGGCAGCGCCCGGTCCCCGATGAAGGATCGCCTTACTTCAGCGCGTCCCAGGACGCCTGAATTTCAGCAGCGACATCGGCGGCAGATTTGCCGCCAGTGTAATCGACCATTCCAGTCCAGAACGACCCGGCGCCAACACCGCCCGGCATCAGGTCAGACCCGTCAAAGCGGAAGGTCGTGGCACCCAGCAAGATTTCGTTCATCTTGCGCAGCGTCGGGTCGCCAAAGGCATCTGCATTCACGCCCTTGTGCGGCGTCAGAAAGCCCTTGCGCGCCATCCAGATCTCGTGCGCCTCGGGGGTCTGCAGGTACGCGATCAGATCATGCGCACCGGCGTTGTCGTTGGTGATCGCCCAAAGCGTGCCGGCACCCAGAACCGGATTGCCGAGGTCTTTGCCCGCGTAAGACGGGAAATAGAAGAAATCGGCATCTTCGCCGACGACCGTGCCCTCAGGGAAGAATGCCGGGATAAAGCTGGCCTGATGGTGCATGTAGCACTGCGGAGGCGAGCTGAACATGCCCTTGGGGCTGTCGCGGAAGTCGGTCGAGGCCACCGCACCTGCGCCACCTGCGACATAAGCGTCGTTGCGCGCAAACGCCCCAAATTCGTCAATGGCTGCGACAATTCGTGCGTCAGTGAACGGAATCGAATTGTCGACCCAGCCGTCGTAGACATCAGGCGTCTGGGTGCGCAACAGCAGGTCTTCGACCCAGTCGGTCGCGGGCCAGCCGGTTGCGCCGCCGGACCCCAGACCAATGCACCACGGCGTTCCGCCATCGGCCACGATCTGATCGGAAAGCGCCTTCAGGTCTTCCATCGACCCGGGCACGTCATAACCCGCGTCTTCGAAGTTTTCCGGCACATACCAGACCAGAGATTTCACGTCGATCTTGTAGAAAAATCCGTACAGCTGATCGGCGCCGTTTTGGTCGGAATATGTGCCAAGATCGACCCATGATTGACCGGCTGCATAATTGTCGCGCACCCAATCACCGGTTCCGTCAGCCAGTGGTGTCAGGAAGCCGCGCCCGGCCATGTCCGAGGCCAGCCCAGGTTGCGGAAACACCGCGATGTTGGGGGCCGAACCGGCTTCGGCATCGACCATGATCTGTTGCTCAAAGCTGTCCGATCCAACATAGCGCACGTCGTGGCCTGATGCCGAGGCAAAAGCCGCCAGAACCGCCTCGGCGTTTTCCTGGTCCGGCCCCAGCCATGGGCCGAAAACAGTCACCTGTTCGGCCGTTGCCACAGAAGTCATCAACGCAAGCGCGCCGGCGCTGGCGAATAGAATACGTCTCATTGGTTTTCCTCCCAGTTGAAGCGCCAAATGCGGCTGAGCCGCGATTATTTAAAGCGCTTTAAATAATGTACTTAGGCTCTCGATTTCTGCACTTGTCAAGAACTCCCGGAAAAAAGTCAGATTTTCAGTTGTTTTTTCGGCGTTTTTCGTGTTGTCTTCGATGTAGGTCCCGCGCCTTTCCACTACGCGCACCCTGAAAACGACTCAATTTTTGAAACCGCTTTGAAAATGTCGATCAATCTGAAACAGCTTTCCGAGGCTCTGGGACTGTCTCAGACAACCGTCAGCCGCGCGCTGAACGGCTACCCCGAAGTGAAGGAAGCCACCCGCGATCGTGTCTCCGAGGCCGCCCGCCGCCTGAATTACTCGCCCAACAGCCGGGCGCGGGGTCTGGCCACCGGTCGGTCAATGGCCATCGGTCACGTGATCCCGGTGTCGACCCAGAACGAACTGGTCAACCCGATCTTCGGCGATTTTGTCGCGGGCGCTTCGCAAACCTATTCAAAGCATGGCTACGACATGATATTGTCACTGACCGAGGACGAGGAGGAAGAAAGGTTCTATCGATCTATGGCGGCGCAGGGTCGCGTCGATGGCTTCATAGTCCATGGGCCCCGAATGCGGGACGACCGGATCGCCCTGCTCGCGTCACTGGGAATTCCGTTTGTGGTCCATGGACGGTCTTCGGATATCATTCAGCCGTACAGCTGGGTCGATGTGAACAATTTTCAATCGTTCAAACGCGCAACTGATTTTCTGCTTGATTTTGGGCATCGTCGGATTGGGCTGATCAACGGTCAAGAGACGATGAATTTCGCGGTGCGGCGGCGCGAAGGCTATCTGAAGTCGCTGCACGACGCGGGGATCAACGCCGATCCGGTCCTTATGCGCAGCGCCGAAATGACCGAACATAACGGTCACCGCGAAACCCGCGCGATGTTGCAGCTTGACGACCCGCCGACCGCAATTCTGGCGTCATCGCCGATTTCCGGCCTGGGGGTGCGCCGGGCGATCGAGGAAACCGGGCGCAAAATGGGGCGCGATATCTCGGTGATTACGCACGACGACATGATCTCGTATCTGACCGACCCCAACGAAGTGCCAATCTTCACCGCCGCCCGGTCGTCGGTCCGCGAGGCTGGCCGCAGATGCGCCGAAATGGTGATCGACCTGGTCGCAAACCCCGGCGCTGATCCGCAACAATTGTTGCTGGAAACAGAGCTGGTCGTTGGCCAGTCAACCGGTCCGGCCAGACCGGCGTCGCGATCCAAATGAATGATATTTGGTAGCCCGTAGGGGAATCGAACCCCTCTTTCCAGGTTGAAAACCTGGCGTCCTAACCGATAGACGAACGGGCCGCGCTGGCTGGGCGTTCTTAGAAAAGTTGCGGGCTCAGGGCAAGCGGTTTATTCGGCGGTATCAGCCCCCGCGGGGGCCGCGTCTTCGAGGCCCAGTTGCGCGGTCGTGCGACCCTGCCAGTGGTTCAGCTCCAGCCGTCCGGCCAGATGAAACCGCGCCCCGTCGTGGGCCTCGATCGCCGGTCCAAGTGGGCCGTCGAAGGCCCCGAACGCAATCGCGTCAAGGCGGGCGCCGCGGTGTCCGGCCTCGCCGAAACTGACTTTGAGATGGGCCTCGCCGACGCGGCGCGCGCGCAATATCGGCTGGTCGGGAAAGACAAAGCGCGGGGCCGGGGCGGCGGCGCCGTAGGGTCCTGCGGTTTCCAGCAGCGCGATCAGCTCGGGCGTGGCGGCAGCGGGCATCAGGACCCCGTCGACGATCAGATCGCGCGGGCCCTGTTCGTCGGCCCCCTGACGCGCCAGCAGGTCGGCAAGCCGCGCCATTGCCGGGGCAAGCTGGGCGCGCGACAGGCTCAGCCCCGCCGCCATCGCGTGGCCGCCGCCCTTTTCGATCAGCCCCTCGCGTACCAGCCGCTGGATCGCCGCGCCAAGATCGACGCCGGTCACCGACCGGCCCGACCCCTTGCCGTCATCGCCGTCAAAACCGATCACCACCGATGGCCGGTTGGTGGCCGCTTTGAGGCGCGCCGCCACGATGCCGACCACGCCTGCGTGCCAGCCGTCGCCGGCCGCCCAGGCCAGCGCCCCCGGCGCGCCGCGATCCTCGATCTGGGCCATTGCGGCGTCGCGCACCTGTGTCTCGACGGCGCGCCGCTCGAGGTTCAGCTGATCGAGCTTTTCGGCCATCGCGGCGGCCTCGTCCGCATTGTCGCAGGCCAAAAGCCGCGCCCCCAGATCGGCGCGCCCGATGCGCCCCCCGGCATTGATCCGCGGCCCCAGCACATAGCCCAGATGATAGGCGCTCGGCGCGCTGGTCAGCCGCGCCTGATCGGCCAGCGCCACCAGCCCGGGGCGCGCGCGCCGCGCCATCACCGCCAGCCCCTGCCGCACGAACGCCCGGTTCAGCCCCACCAGCGGCGCGACATCGGCCACCGTGGCCAGCGCCACCAGATCAAGCATCGCCATCAGATCGGGGGTCGGCTGTCCGGCCTCGCGGCGCAAACGGTTGACCTCGACCAGCGTCATGAACGTGACACCCGCTGCGCAGAGATCGGCGCATTCGCCCGTCTCGTCCTGCCGGTTCGGGTTCACCACCGCCAGCGCCAGCGGCAGGGTCTCGCCGCCCAGATGGTGATCAAGCACGATTACATCCGCACCCTTTGCCGCCGCAATGGCGTCGTGGCTCAGGGTGCCGCAGTCGACACAGACGATCAGGTCATGGGCCGCCGCCAGCTTAGCCATGGCCGGTTCATTGGGCCCATAGCCCTCGCGCGTCCGGTCCGGCACGTAAAGCGTGGCGGTTTGCCCGAGCCCGCCAAGGTAGCCGAGCAAAAGCGCCGCACTTGCCCCGCCATCGACGTCATAGTCCGCGAATATCGCGACGCGCTCGCCGCTCAGAGCCTGAACCAGACGGCCGGCGGCCCGGTCCATATCTTTCAAACCGCGCGGATCGGGCATGAGATCGCGCAACTTCGGATCAAGAAAGGCGGCGATGTCGGGGGCTTCGACACCGCGCCGCGCCAGCACCCGCGCCAGCGCCGGATCGACCCCGGCAGACTGCGTCAGCGCTTCGGCGGCGCGGGTGTCCGCGCCCGTGGGCCCCTGCCAGCGTCGCCCGGTTAGCGAAGAAGAGACACCAAGAAATTCGCCCATGCGGCCTAAATGGCAAGGGCAGGGGGGATTGGCAAGCGCCCGTCCGGGTGGCCCGGATGTGCGCCCGCTGGCGAGGGTCCGCTGAGCGGCACAAAGCTGCCATTCGAACCACGGGCACAACGCGCGTCGGGCGACCACGGGCTTCTGCGGCTTTTCGGCCTTTCGTTAGGAATTATGTTTATTAACAGCCACTTAGATCAGGTTGCACCGTGAAACCTATTTATCCAGCGGGTGCCGGTAACTCATCCGTCGCACCGATCCGGTCTTTGAGCGCATCAGCACCGTCTCGGCGGTCAGAAACCCCGGCTCGCGCCGGATCCCGTGCAGGATCGACCCGTCGGTGACCCCGGTCGCGGCAAAGATCACGTCGCTGGTGACCAGATCATCGCGGGTATAGACCCGGTCGAGGTTG
>JAKZRT010000205.1:0-12234 GCA_047518005.1 Brevirhabdus sp. | reverse complement strand
CACATCAATCGGAATGCGAAAATGGGCCCATATCGGTCAATGTTAAATGCCGTTGGTATTAGTTATTTGCCCCCGTGCTTGCTCCAGCAGTTCGTCGAGGTCATCGCTGGATAACACTATGTCCTGCGGCATATTATTGTCCCCCCAAAAATATTGAAGCTCGTCAGTCGCCCTTTGCAATATCAGACGCCATGACGCTTAATTCTTTAGCGTCATTAATTATATCGTGCGCCATTATCCGGAGTTGACCAGCGAGGTCTTGGTCACCCGCTTTAACCGCAGATTTTTGCAGTCCGCGCATATTTTCTGCCAAACGCAGCAGCTTTCCAGCCATCTCTTGCACTTGCCTAGCGTGGTGCGCCGTAACTTTCATCATTAAGATCTACTCCAATCGAATGCATTTTCAGTCGCCCAAGGTATAGTACTTTGTTTTATTCGGCAAAGAAAAGTACGAGGCTTACTCAGCGGCCTCGGCATAATCCTCGAGCGGCGGGCAGGTGCAGATCAGGTGGCGGTCGCCATAGACGTTGTCGACGCGGTTGACCGGGGCCCAGTATTTGTCGACGCGGAATGCGCCCGCCGGATAACAGCCCTGTTCGCGGCTATAGGGGCGGTCCCAGTCGCCGACCAGATCCTCGACCGTGTGCGGCGCGTTTTTCAGCGGATTGTTTTCGGCGTCAATCTCGCCCGCCTCGATGGCCGCTATTTCGGCGCGAATGTCGAGCATCGCGTCAACGAACCGGTCCAGCTCGGCCTTGCTCTCGGATTCTGTGGGTTCGACCATCAGCGTGCCTGCCACTGGCCAAGACATCGTGGGCGCGTGAAAACCGTTGTCGATCAGGCGTTTGGCGATGTCGTCCACGGTGACATGGGCGCTCTCGGCGAAGGGGCGGGTGTCGAGGATGCATTCATGCGCAACCCGGCCCGAGCTGCCCTTGTAAAGGATGTCAAAGGCCCCTTCCAGCCGCTTGGCCAGGTAATTGGCGTTCAAGATCGCCACTTTGGTGGCCTGGGTCAGCCCCTCGCCGCCCATCAGCAGGCAATAGGCCCAGCTGATCGGGAGGATCGAGGCCGACCCATAAGGCGCGGCGCTGACCGGCCCTTCTCGACCGCCGGTCTCGGGGTGGCCGGGAGTGAACGGGGCGAGGTGAGCCTTGACCCCTATCGGGCCCATGCCCGGGCCGCCGCCACCGTGGGGAATGCAAAAAGTCTTGTGCAGGTTCAGGTGGCTGACATCGCCGCCGATATCGCCGGGTCGCGAGAGGCCCACCATCGCGTTCAGGTTGGCACCGTCAAGATAGACCTGGCCACCGTGCCGGTGCGCAATGTCGCAGACGTCGCGCACGGTTTCCTCGAACACGCCGTGGGTCGAAGGATAGGTGATCATGATTGCGGCCAGATTGTGGCCTGCGACATCGGCCTTGGCACGGAAATCGCCGAGGTCGATATCGCCGTTTTCCGCCGATCTCACGACCACGACTTTCATGCCCGCCATCTGGGCCGAGGCCGGGTTGGTGCCATGCGCCGAGGTCGGGATCAGACAGACGTCGCGATGCGCCTCGCCTCGGGACCGGTGGTAGGCGGCGATGGTCAAAAGACCCGCGTATTCGCCCTGTGCGCCGGAATTGGGTTGCAGCGACATGTCGTCGTAGCCGGTGATCGCGCACAGCTTGTCCGAAAGGTCCGCCAGCATCTCGGTGTAACCTTCGACCTGATCGGCAGGCGCGAACGGGTGCATATTGGCAAATTCAGGCCAAGTGATCGGCATCATTTCGGCGGCAGCGTTCAGTTTCATGGTGCACGAGCCAAGCGGAATCATGGCCCGGTCAAGCGCCAGATCGCGGTCCGCCAGTCGGCGCATATAGCGCATCATTTCGGTTTCGGCGCGGTTGAGGTGAAAAATCGGGTGTTCGAGATAGGTGGTCTTGCGGTGCAGCGCCTCGGGCACTCGGTATTCCACCGCCAGGCCGGCCTTACGGTCATGGATGCCGAACGCGTGCCATAGGCGTTCAAGCGTCTCGGGACGCGTGGTCTCGTCGAGCGTGATACCGACACGGGTTTCGCCGACCCTGCGCAAATTGATCCGGTTCGAAGTGGCCGCGTCGATGATCGCACCCTGCAAAGGACCGACATCAACGGTGATTGTGTCGAAAAACGCCTCTTGTTCGACTTTGAAACCTTTTTCCTCCAGCCCGCGCGCCGCGCGCACCGTTTTGCGGTGCACGCGCTGTGCAATGGCCCTTAAGCCTTCGGGGCCATGGAAAACAGCGTAAAACGACGCCATGACGGCCAGCAACGCCTGCGCGGTACAGACGTTCGAGGTGGCTTTTTCGCGGCGGATGTGCTGTTCGCGGGTTTGCAGGCTTAGGCGATAGGCCTTGTTGCCGCGCGCATCGATCGATACCCCGACAATCCGCCCCGGCATGGTGCGCTTGTGCGCATCGCGGCAAGCCATATAGGCCGCGTGCGGCCCACCAAAGCCCATGGGCACGCCAAAGCGCTGGGTCGAACCGACGGCAATGTCGGCCCCCATGGCACCCGGTTCCTTGAGCAGCGTCAGCGCCAGCGGATCGGCGATAACAATGCCAAGCGCCTTCATCTCGTGCAGAACCGCAATCTGGTCGGTGAAATCGCAGATATCCCCGTAGGTGCCCGGATATTGAAAGATCCCGCCGAAAACCCCCTCGGACGGCATCGCGCCCGGATCGCCGACGATCACCTCCAGCCCCAGGGGCGCGGCCCGGGTCTGCATCACCGCGATGTTCTGAGGGTGGCAATTTTCGTCGATGAAAAAAGTCCGGGACTTCGATTTCGACACCCGTTGGGCCATCGCCATGGCCTCGGCCGCCGCCGTCGCTTCGTCCAGAAGCGATGCGTTGGCGATATCGAGCCCGGTCAGGTCGCACACCATCGTCTGATAGTTCAAAAGCGCCTCGAGCCGTCCCTGGCTGATCTCAGGCTGATAGGGCGTATAGGCGGTGTACCAGGCCGGATTTTCCAGAATATTTCGCTGGATCGCTGGCGGGGTGACCGTGCCGTGATAGCCTTGGCCGATCATCGTCGAGAACACCCGGTTCTTTTTCGCGATCTGCCGGATGTGCCACAGGAACTGGCGTTCCGACATGGGTCTGCCGAAATCCAGCGGCTCGGCCTGCCGGATCGAGGCAGGTACCGTCTGGTCGATCAGATCATCAAGCGACGACGCGCCCACGACCTTGAGCATTTCGGCTATTTCAGCGGGCGAGGGGCCGATATGGCGGCGGTTTGCGAAATCGTAGGGAAGGTAATCGGTTGGCTTGAACGGCATGATGCGCCTCGAATTTCAGAACGGAACAGTGGGAGCGACCTGGAACAAGCCCGGGCCGAAGGATGGTCAATCTACTTAGGCGATCAGCGCTTTGTAGGACGCTTCGTCCATCATCTCGTCAAGGACGCTCAGATCGGCCGCCTTGACCTTGAATATCCAGCCTTCGCCGATTGCGTCTTCGTTGATCAGGCTGGGGTTGTCGTTCAGCGCCTCGTTCACTTCGGTAATCTCGCCGTCAATGGGTGCCAGGATGTCGGACGCCGCTTTGACGCTTTCGATCACCACGATCTCGTCATCCTTGGTGATCGCGGTCCCGACCTCGGGAAGTTCGACAAACACCACGTCGCCCAGCTGTTCGGAGGCGTGTTCGGTAATGCCGACAACAACCACATCGCCATCGACGCGCAGCCATTCGTGTTCTTCGGTATAGCGCATGTCTCTCTCCTGTTAGCGTTTGTAACTATGGGGGTGAAAGGGAAGCGTGGCGACATCTGCCGCCAGCCGCTTGCCGCGCACCTCGCCATAGACCCGGGTGCCGGACGCCGCTGCGTCGCTGGCGACGTAAGCCATGGCGACCGGGCCACCGACCGAGGGTCCGAAAGCGCCCGACGTAACTTTGCCGACCGGATCGCTGGCGGTCTCGGACGCGAATATCAGAGTGCCGTCGCGCATGGGCGCGCGACCTTCGGGGCGGATGCCGACGCGCCTGCGCGCGGCACCCGTGCCAAGCTGGGGCAAGATGACCGCGGCGCCGGGAAAACCGCCCTCGCGCGCGCCATCAGCGCGGCGGACCTTCTGGACCGCCCATTCAATCGCCGCCTCGACTGGAGTCGTGCTCGCGTCGATGTCATTCCCGTAAAGGCAGAGACCGGCCTCTAGCCTCAGGCTGTCGCGCGCGCCAAGGCCGATCGCCTCGACCGCGTCCATCGCCAACAGCGCCTGCGCAAGCGCTGAGGCATTGGCTGACGGCACCGAAATCTCGTAACCGTCTTCGCCAGTATAGCCCGACCGCGAGACGGTCAGCCTTCCAAAACCAGTGTCAAAGTCGCAAACATCCATAAAGGCCATGTCCGCCGCGCGCGGCGCGACTTGCGCCAGCGATGAAGCGGCTGCAGGCCCCTGAAGGGCGATCAGGGCGCGGTCGGATACTTCTTCGACAATACAGTCCGCGCCCAGATGGTCGGCCAAATGGGCAAGATCGACCGCCTTGCGCGATGCGTTGATGACCAGATAGAGGTGATCGGCGCGCCGCGCGATCATAAGATCGTCAATGATACCGCCCGCATCGTTGGTGAAAAACCCGTACTGCTGCCTTCCCTCGGCCAAACCGGAGACGCTGACCGGGACCAGACGTTCAAGCGCCAGAGCGGCATCGTTCACATTGCCCGAGCGCGCGGTCAGGCGAACCTGACCCATGTGGCTGACGTCAAACAGCCCGGCCGCGGCGCGCGTATGCTGGTGCTCTTTCATCACACCGAGGGGATAGCTGACCGGCATTGAATATCCCGCGAATGGCACCATCCGTGCGCCCAGTTCCCGGTGCAACCCGTCAAGCGGGGTTTGACTGAGGCCTAGATTATCAACGTCGCCCATGCGTTCCCCGTCCGTTGGTCCGGTGCGGAAGGCCGACCGGCACCGCCCAGAGCGGATGCCCCGCTCTACGATGCCCCCTCTGTCCTTTCGCCTGAGATCGTTATCCCTTCGGCGGGCGCTTTTGCGCCACTCTCCAGAGCTTACTGTCGCGACGGTCCTGCGGCCTGAGAGTTTACCGGGGCGGTTGCTCCTTCGGCATCGGTTTCCCGAATTCTCCCGTCGCTGCGCCTTGGCTAGATCAATTCTTGGGCCTGCGCAAGGGATCGGCGCAACGGTGTCTTGCGCGCGCCAGGTGCGGCGATGGACCGGTTTCACTTAAGCCAATTTTCATGCCTGCGCCGGATGATCCGGCGGAGCCAGACATGCCAACAAACCGAGTGCCGGAAATGACTGCAAGACCGCAGCGCGTGATGATCGTCGATGACATGGAAAGCGTCCGCCGGATTGTCCGCGTTGTTCTGCAAGACGATCCGCTGATAGATGTGGTGGGCGAGGCGGGCGACCCCTATGAGGCGCGGCAGGAAATCAAACGTCTTAACCCCGACGTGTTGACCTTGGATGTCGAGATGCCGCGCATGAACGGCGATCAGTTTCTTAGAAAAATCATGAAATTGCGGCCCATGCCGGTGGTCATGCTGTCGCATCTTACCAAGCGGGGCAGCGACATAGCCATCCGGGCATTGGCCGATGGCGCGGTGGATTGCATCGAAAAACCGCAGCGCATCGAGGATATGACGTCGGGCCTGTTTGCGGCCAACTTGCGCCGCGCCATTCATGCTGCACGTCACGTCAATCTGCACCGGCGCGTGGCACCGGTTAAATCGCGTCCAGCCGAATTTCGCTGGAACGGGAATTGCGTCTTTATCGGTTCGTCCACCGGCGGGGTCGAGGCGCTGGAAAATGTCCTTGCCCATTATCCGCCGAATTGCCCGCCCACGGTTGTGGCACAGCACATGCCCCGGAAATTCATCGAAAGTTTTGTTGACAGGCTGAATCAGCGGCTGGCATTCGAGGTGAAAGTCGCCGTGGACGGCGAGGTGCCGGATCAGGGAACGGTCTACTTCGCGGCCGGTGGCGATGCAGATTTGAAAATATCGGGTAGCCGCTCGCCGCGCCTGATCTACGTACCGCACTCGGATCAATACGACTTTTGCCCTTCCGTTGACTTGCTGATGCTCTCGGCGGCCGAACTGGGGAGAACGGCCGTTGGTGCCATCCTGACCGGCATGGGTCGCGACGGGGCCAGCGGGATGCTGGCCATGCGCGACGCCGGCGCCAGCACGCTGGCTCAGGATGAATCGACAAGCATAGTCTATGGTATGCCGCGCGCCGCCCTGGAAAACGGCGCCGCTGAAAGGGCCGAGCCAATCCAAAATATCGGGCGCTCGCTGATCGATCTCTGCCACCTGAAAAGCGGTGCCAACGGTCATGGATAGACCGAATTCGACGGGCGGCAGGGCGATCTATGTTTCGCAAGGCAAAATTGCAGTCGACAACCATCCCGGGACGGTGATCTCAACTTTGCTCGGGTCTTGTGTGTCGGTCTGCCTTCACGACCCGGTTGCGGGCGTCGGCGGGATGAACCACATCCTTCTGCCCGATGCGCCGATTGGGTCGCCAGGGGCGACCGGCGTCGCGGTGCATGCGATGGAAACGCTGGTCAATCCGATTCTAAAATTGGGCGGCGACAGGTACCGGCTGGAAGCCAAGGTTTTCGGCGGCGCAAGTTTTTCCGGGGTTTTCGGTGACATCGGTGGTCGCAACGTCGATTTCGTAATGAATTTCCTTGAAGTCGAGGGGATCGAATGCACTGGCCAAAGCGTTGGCGGCCACAGTGCGCGGCGGTTGAAATTCTGGCCCGCCTTGGGTCGCGTGCAGCAAAAAATGGTGCAGGACGCGCCGGACGAGATAATTTTGCCGATCACGGTTGTCGGCAATGGTGCCGAGTTGTTCTGAGCCGGACAGTCGGCGCGGCCCAAACATCCGGTCCGGCAAGCCTTCACACCCACCAGCCAAACCCAGCGCCCGCAGCGCAAGACATAGCTTGTGCCGGTCTGCAACATCCGTGCGGCCCTCTGGTGGGGATATTTTCATACCAAAGATGAAAACAAGAAGATCCCGAACCGACCGGATCCGAGGCCACATCGCTTGCTGCGGTCTTCAACGTCCTCGCCTGCAGCGCGGCGCAGAACCTGCGGTCAGGATTACACCGAGCAACTGGCCCCGCCCAGCACGCAGAACTTGGCGCAATGGGGGTGGTTCAGGTGCACTGGTTTTTCGGCCTCGGCAAGCGTGCTGCCCATCTCGAACTGGGCGTCATAGGGCAAGAGCGTGCACGACAGCACCGCCGGTCGGTCGGCACCTTGTCTTTTGACCACCATCCGCGACGAGGCGCACATTACGTCGTCGGGTCGTTTGCCCAGGATATCCCAGCACGCGGTGGTGATCTCGGGCACCGGCGCGTCGGCATTCATCTCAGGAAAAAGCACCAGGTCCCCCGGTTTCTGCGCGTCGATGTGGAAGGCATATCGCGCAAACAAATCGCCAAACCCGGCGCGTGTCGCGGCTTCGTCCTCGCCCCACATGGTGCGCCCTGCAACTGTCATCGGCACACCCTGATCGCGCAGCCACACCATGCCCTTCAACGTCGCTGCAAAACTTCCAGCGCCCCGTTCATGGTCGTGGTGGTCGGCACCGTAATGATCCAGCGACACCCGAAGGGTCATTTGCCCAGGGTACCGCGCGTTCAAATCGACAATCCCGGTGCGCACCCGGTCGCGCATCATCGGGCGCATGGCGTTGGTCAGAACCAACAGACGGAAATCCGCGCGCAACGAGGCCGCGCAAATCTCGATGATCTCGGGGTTCATGAATGGCTCGCCACCGGTCACCCCGATCTCGGTTATCGGCCAGTCGCGTGTCTTGATCTGGTCCAGAAACACTTGGACTTCGCTGGTGGACAGATAACTCAGCCTGTCGTTGGTGGGTGAACTTTCGATATAGCAGTTCCGGCATTCGATGTTGCACAGGGTCCCGGTGTTGAACCACAGCGTCCGCGGATTGGTCAACGCGACGGACGCGCGTTCGCTGCCGTCAGCGGTGATAAATGGGTCGGAAAATTTTTCATTTTCCCCGACGGGTCCGCTGTGATCTTTCATGATAGGCCTATTGTCAGTCTTGCAACCAGTGCTATCCTGACCTGATCGCGTAGAAAAGCCCGATATATAGGCATTTACGGCTTTGTGAAGCCGCGTCATTCGGCTGGACTTTGATGCCACGCGGGCTTATTGGGGCCGCAGTTAGCGCTAACATAGGCGCAGGAAAAGGGGCCGAGCCATGGTTTCACGCGTCATTCCGGTCAAGAGTTTTGATCTGGTGATATTCGGCGGAACCGGCGATCTGGCGCGCCGGAAAATCCTTCCCGGCCTTTTTCTGCGCTATCTCTCGGGCCAGATGCCCGAAGACGCGCGCATTATCGGTGCAGCGCGCACCAAGCAAAGCGAAGACGATTACCGAAATACCATTGCCGCCGCCTTGCAGGAGTTTCTGCCCGAAAAATCCGGCGATCGTGACACCATCAATTCGTTTCTGCAGCATATCCGCTATGTGGCCATCGATGCGACCGGCACCTATGGCTGGAAAGATCTGGCCGCGATGGTCCGCGAAGAGATTGTTCAGGCGTTTTATTTTTCCGTCGGTCCGGCGCTATTCGGGGCGCTGGCCGAGCGCCTGCACGAACACGGTATCGCCAATGATCGGTCGCGCATTGTCGTGGAAAAACCTTTCGGGCGCGACCTGGAAAGCGCCTGCGCGCTGAACGCCACGCTGGCCGAACATTTCGACGAAAGCCAGATTTATCGCATCGATCATTATCTGGGCAAGGAAACCGTCCAGAACCTGATGGCGATCCGATTTGGCAACATCCTGTTCGAGCCGCTGTGGAACGCCCAGTACATCGATCACATCCAGATAACCGTGGCCGAAACCGTGGGCGTGGGCGGGCGCGGCGAATATTACGACCGCTCGGGCGCGATGCGTGACATGGTGCAGAACCACCTGATGCAGCTTTTGTGCCTGACCGCGATGGAGCCGCCGTCAAAGTTTGACCCTGACGCGGTTCGTGACGAAAAACTCAAAGTTATCCGCGCGCTGGACCCGGTCGAACCCAAAGAGATCGTACGCGGCCAATATGCCCCGGTCGCAGGCCACACCGGTTATCGGCAGGATGTTTCGAACTCGGACAGCAAAACGGAAAGCTATATAGCGCTCAAAGTTCATGTCGCGAACTGGCGCTGGCAGGGCACGCCGTTTTACCTGCGCACCGGCAAATGCCTCAAGGCACGCAGCTCGGAAATTGTGATCTCGTTCAAGGAACCGCCGCATTCCATTTTCGGGGCCGACAACATGGGGCGGCCCAACCAGCTTTCGATCCGGTTGCAGCCAAACGAGGGCATCGATCTGCGTGTCACCATCAAGGAGCCGGGGCCGGGCGGCATGCGCCTGATCGACGTGCCGCTGGACATGACCTTCGCCGAGGCGCTTGGCCCCGAAGCCAGCGATGTGCCCGACGCTTACGAGCGGCTGATCATGGACGTGGTGCGCGGCGACCAGACCCTCTTTATGCGTGGTGACGAGGTCGAGGCCGCCTGGGCATGGACCGACCCGATCATCGCGCGCTGGACTGACCGGGGCGACAAGCCGCAGGCCTATGATATTGGCAGCGTTGGCCCGGATGACGCTATGATGCTCTTGCACCGCGACGGGCGGCGCTGGCGGGAGATACGCCCATGAAATTCGTCGAATACCCCGACGCCGATATGATGCTGATCGATCTGGCCGACACTCTGGCCAGCGAACTGAACATGGCGCTGATGACCCACGAACGGGCCAGTCTCGCGGTGCCCGGCGGCACTTCGCCCGGCCCGATCTTCGATGTGCTTTCGGCAGTGCATCTGGACTGGGATCGGGTCGATGTGGTTCTGACCGACGAAAGATGGGTGCCCGGTGACCACGCGCGGTCGAACACCAAGATGCTTTACGAGCGGTTACTGACTGACAATGCGGCACGGGCCAACTACATCTCCCTTTATACCGGTGACGCGACGCCCGAAGCGGGGGCCGAGGCGATCCGCGACCAGGTTCACGCGCTGCTCCCAATTTCGGTTCTGCTCATGGGCATGGGCGCGGACATGCATTGCGCCTCGCTCTTTCCAGGCTCAGATCATCTGGCCGCCGCGCTGGCCGATGATGCGCCCGAGGTTCTGGCCATGCACGGCGGTGAAATGCCCGAGTCGCGGGTCACCTTGACCGCGCCGGTCCTGAAGGGCGCATTGTCGCGGCATCTGGTAATCTTCGGGGCCCAAAAGCGTCAGGCGCTGGACCGCGCGGTGCGGCTGGCCGATCCGATGCGGGCCCCGATTTCCGCGATGTTACCGGGTATGATTGTGCATTGGGCGGAGTAACCGGAATGGACGTCTGGACACCGCTTGCGGCGCATCACCGTCAGACCCAAAGTCGGCCGATTTTGACGCTTTTTGACGAGCCGGGGCGTGCGCAGGCGTTTTCGGCCAGCGCCGATAAAATGCTCTTTGATTACTCAAAGACAAATATCGATGAAGTTGCTCGCAAGCTTTTGATAAACTTGGCAGAAACTGCCGGATTGGCGGACCGTCGCGAGGCCATGTTTCGGGGCGACAAGATCAATGAAACCGAAGGCCGCGCCGTGCTGCACAGCGCTTTGCGTGCAAAAGGCGGCCCGATCATGGTTGATAGTCAGGATGTAATGCCGCAGGTCCATGAAACGCTTGGGCGCATGCGCGCTTTTGCCAAGGAAATTCGGGCCGCGCATTTCACCAATGTCGTCAACATCGGCATCGGCGGGTCCGATCTGGGACCAGCGATGGCAACGCTGGCGCTGGCGCCATTTGCCGATGGTCCCCGCTGCCACTTTGTCTCGAATGTTGACGGAGCACATGTCGCCGACACGCTCAGCGGGCTGGACCCGAAACGCACATTTGTCATCGTCGCCTCGAAAACCTTCACCACTGTCGAGACCATGACCAACGCCGCCACGGCACGCGACTGGATGGCTAAAGGCGGTGGCGACCCGGCGGCGCAGTTGGCGGCAGTCAGCTCAAACATTGAAAAGACCGGGGCGTGGGGCATCCCGCCGTCGCGCGTCTTTGGTTTCGGCGACTGGGTCGGCGGGCGCTATTCGGTCTGGGGGCCGATCGGACTGAGCCTGATGATTGCCGTGGGTCCTGACAATTTCGACGCTTTCCTTAGAGGGGCTGCGGCGATGGATGACCATTTCCGCGCTGCGCCGTTGGCCGATAACATGCCGGTCATGCTGGCAATGGTCGGCCTCTGGCACAATCAGATCTGCGGCCATACCACGCGCGCGGTGTTGCCCTATGACCAGAGACTGGCGCGATTGCCTGCGTATCTTCAACAGCTTGAGATGGAATCGAACGGCAAGCGGGTGTCGATGGATGGCACGGATTTGCCGCGTAGCTCTGGCCCGGTCGTCTGGGGTGAGCCGGGCACGAATGGTCAGCACGCATTCTATCAGCTCATCCACCAGGGTACGCGTGTGGTGCCCTGCGAGTTTATGGTGGCGGCCCAAGGGCACGAGCCCGACCTGGCCCACCAGCACCGTCTGCTGGTCGCGAATTGTCTGGCGCAATCCGAGGCCCTGATGCGCGGACGCAGCCTTGGTGCGGCGCGCGCGCTGATGGCCGGCAAGGGCCTGACCGGCCCCGAGCTTGACCGCCAGGCCCGCCACCGGGTGTTTCCGGGCAACCGGCCCTCGACCACATTGATCTATCCGAAACTGACACCGGAGTGCCTCGGCGCCATCATCGCGCTCTACGAACACCGGGTCTTTGTCGAAGGGGTGATATTGGGCATCAACTCGTTCGACCAATGGGGCGTTGAGCTGGGCAAGGAACTTGCCACCGCGCTTGGTCCGGTCGTAAGCGGCGCAGCCCCGGCCGACGACAAGGATGGGTCAACCCAGATGCTGGTGAATTATCTGCGCAATCACTAGGTCTTTCGGCGTCGCATCCGTAGTGCGCCCGCAGAGATCATGGCAAACGAACTTGAACTTTGAATGGTCGCGGCCCGCGCGCCAGCCAATGGCGACAGCGTAAATACCAAGGCCAAAATCCCCGTTGTCAGCCGAGTCCGTATGATTATTTTTCCCCCAGAATACGCTGGTAACCACGACACCCTATGTTGGCCCTGAAAATATAACGATTCCAACTATGTGTCTGTGACGTAGTTCACCCTGCCGAATTTTGATAAAATGAAATGTTGGAGCGGGTGAAGGGAAT
>JAKZRT010000204.1:0-11762 GCA_047518005.1 Brevirhabdus sp. | reverse complement strand
TCTTTCGGTTTTTGAGAATATCGCCTTTCCGCTTCGGGTGCAGAAGCGGCCCGAACCCGAGCTAAAAGACCGCGTCGGTCGCGCCGCCGAAATCTTGCAGCTCACCGACAAACTGATCCTCAAACCCGGCCAGCTTTCGGGCGGCCAGCGCAAGCGTGTCGCCATCGGACGCTCGATCGTGCGCAACCCCAAGGTTTTCCTGTTCGACGAGCCGCTTTCCAACCTCGATGCGGCGCTGCGAGCTGACATGCGCGTCGAACTCAGCCAATTGCACCGCGCCCTGAACGCGACGATGGTCTACGTGACCTACGATCAGGTCGGGGCCATGACCATGGCCGACCGGATCGTGGTGCTCAACGCGGGCCGGGTCGAACAATTTGGCACCCTCCTGGAACTTTACCATCACCCCGCCACCAAATTCGTGGCCTCGTTCATCGGCCAGCCCAACATGAACCTTGTGCCGGCGACCGTGGTTTCGGCGGATACGAATTCGGTAACGGCCCACCTCGCAGGCGGTGCCACGCTGAGCTTGCCGGTCGACTGCAGCACCGTGACTGAAGGCGAAAAAATCGAGGTCGGCATCCGCCCGAAAAACGTCAGCCTTAGCGGGGCGGGTGATCTGAGGATGTCGGTCCGCGTGCTCGAACGACTGGGCGGCACGTCGATCAGCTATGGCACGATTGCCGGCACCGACATCAAATTCTGCGCAGCCTTGTCCGGTGACGCGGCGCTGCGCGAAGGCGATGTGTCCGAACTGTCGGTGCATCCAGCCGACTGCCACGCCTTCGGGTCCGACGGACAGGTCCTGCGCCGGTACCGGGCCCCGGCGCTCGCCGCCTGAGGGGGGATCATGCGCGTTGTTACTGCAGGTATCGGACTACGCGCCGGGCACGTTCTTTCGATCATGAAGGAAACGATGCCCGAGATGCAGATTGTCGGGTTCTTCGACCCTCAGCCTACGCATCTTGCGATGATCGGTGAAGACACCCCGCGCTTTGACAGTGTCGATGCGATGCTCAGCGACGCACGCCCGGACCTTTTCGTAATCGCCTCGCCCAACAGTTTTCACTTTGAGCAGATCGAGGCGGGCCTGCAGGCAGGCGTGCGGATTTTTGCGGAAAAACCAGTGGTGATCAGCGTGGCCGAGACCATGCGTTTGGCCGAACTGCTGGCCCGATACGGTAGCGACCGCATAATGTTTGGCTTGGTTCTGCGCCATTCCCAGCACATGATCGATCAGCGCGCAGCCCTTGCGGCGGGCGTCTTGGGGCCGATCACCTCGATTGAGGCCAACGAACATATCGCCCCCTACCACGGCGCGTTTTTCATGGGCGACTGGCGGCGAAACTCGGACGATTCAGGTGGCTTCATGCTGGAAAAATGCTGCCACGACCTGGACCTGTACAACATGATCACCGCCTCGCGCCCGGCCCGCGTTGCCAGCTTTGGCGGACGGCGGTCGTTTTTGCCGGAATATGGACCAACCTCGAATGCCGAGGCGCAGATATTTCACCGGAAAAAGTCGGTCTGGAATCAGATCGACGACCCTTTCAACAGCGACGGCGATATCGTTGATTTTCAGACCTCGATTCTGGAATACGAATCCGGGGCCTCGATGGCCTTTCACACCAAAATCAACGTCCCCGACGAACACCGCCGGTTTTGCGTGATGGGCGCGCGCGGCATGGCCGAGGGCGATTTCATGCGCGGCTATCTGCGTATCACCCGGCGCGACGGCAGCCGCTATGGCGACCACGATTACACAAAGGGCGCGCTGGCTTTGGCCGGTGCCCATTATGGGGCCGATCACCTGATGGTCGGCGATAGCGTCGCGCTGATGCGTGGCGAACGCGACAGCCTGCCCGTGGGCATCGTCGATGCGCTACAGGCGGGCATCGCGGCGCTGGCACTGGATCAGGCGCGCAAAACCGGGACGGTCATTGACCTTGCCCCGATCTGGCCTGAATTCGACCAAAAAAGGTCTGCCGCATGAGCGCTGGCGTCGATACCACCGCCCGCCCGGGTGCGTTGATGGCCGCCGAGAGCGCCGAGGGCGCCGACGTATTTGCCAAAACCGTGATTAAAGATCACAGCGGCCTACTGGCCCGGCTCGATCTTGGCTCGAAACGCGGATTTTTCACCATCGCGCGCGGCTCGTCGGACGCTGCTGCGAACATCCTGTCCTACGAGATCATGCGCGAACTGGGCATGCCCAGCACGTCGATGCCGCCGTCGGTCTTTTCACTGGGTCAGGGCGTGGCGATGCGCGATATGGTGGCGCTGACCGTTTCGCAATCAGGGGCCAGCGACGATCTGGTGGCCTCGGTAATGGGTGCGCGGGCCATGGGCGCGGCAACACTTGCCATCACCAACCGCCCCGGCTCGGCGGTCGAGGCCGCCGCCGACGCGACCCTGCCCTTAGGTGCTGGCCCCGAACTGGCGGTTCCGGCCACCAAGACCGTGATCGGAGCCATTGCCGCCGGTATGAGCCTGATTGCGGCGATCAAACCGGTCTACGGCGAAACCACCCAGAGCGCCGCGCAGGTATTTGCAGGCCTCAGCGGTCAGCATTATCCCGATCCGCAGGCCTGTGCGGATGCCCTGCAAGACGCCCGGCACATTTATGTCATCGGGCGCGGCGCGGGGTTTGGCGCAGCCCAGGAAATTGCCCTGAAACTCAAGGAATGCTGTGCGCTTCACGCCGAGGCCTATTCGGCTTCCGAAGTTCTGCACGGGCCGCTCCAATTGGCCACAAGGGCGCTGACCATCCTGCTGCTCGACACCGAGGAACCGCGCACTATTGCCAGCATGGATCTGGCCGAGGCGCGGCTTTCCGTCGCCGGGGCCCGGGTTGTTCGCCTGCGCCCGTCGGATGTTGGCGCGGCACCGCTTGCGCCTGCCGCGGCGGCGGCGGCTTTGCTGCATCTGATGTACCCGGTGATCCACGACATGGCGCTTGCCTTCGGCCTCGACCCCGACCGCCCCGAGACGCTGGCCAAGGAAACCCTGACCCTATGACCCTGGATCGTCTTGATAAATGGGTCACCTGGGCCGAAATCGCGGCACAACCGGCGATCTGGCGCAACTGGGGTGGCACCTTTGATCCGGGTGCGATTGCCGACCGGATCGCGGCGCAGGATGTTGACGAAATCTGGCTCTCGGGCGCCGGCACATCGGCCTATGTCGGCGACATTGTCGCGGCCGCGCTGGAAGGCCGGGCAGGCGTGCCCATCCGCTCGGTTCCCAGCACCGACATCGTCAGCCGTCCACAAGCCTATCTGCGCAGTCGCAGACCACTGGTGATCAGCTTTGGCCGCTCGGGCGACAGTACCGAGACCATCGGCGTTCTCGATGCGCTGGACGCGCTGGCGCCACAGGCACCGCGTCTGAACATCACCTGCAACCCCGATGGCGCTCTGGCCAGGCGCGCAGCATCCGGCGCGCACAAGGTCATCACCCTGCCGGTCGAGACCCACGATACCGGCTTTGCCATGACCTCGAGCTTTTCGACGATGTTGCTGACCGCGCTTGGGGTGCTGGAACGCGCGAAAAATTTTTCCGACCGGCTGACCGGGCTTGCGGAGGCTTTCGACCATCTGCGCCAAGGCTTTGCGCCCCGCCCGCGCCCCGGCCGCGCGGTGTTTCTGGGCACAGGCCCCCTGGCCTTTGCCGCGCGCGAGGCGGCCCTGAAGGTTCTTGAACTGACCGCGGGCCAAACGCCGGCCCTTTGGGACAGCACCTTGGGGTTTCGCCATGGGCCAAAATCATTCGTTACCGGCGACACCGCACTGTTCCTGTTTGCGTCATCCGATCCGCACGCGCGCAGATACGAATATGATCTGGCGGCGGAATTGGTGTCGCAATTCCCCAAAGCGACGCTAACCGTAATCGGCCCCGGTGCCGAAGTTGAGGTCGCCGCGCCTTGGGGCGACGCATGGGCCGCGCCACTGATGGTGGGCTACGCGCAGATGCTGGCGGTCTGCTGGTCCGATGCGCTTGGCCTCAACGTCGATGCCCCGTTCGAGGGGCGCGGCACGCTGACCCGCGTGGTCAGCGGTGTCGCGCTTTACCGGGTAGCGCCATGATCGCGGCGGGTATGGATATTGGCGGCACCAAGATCGAGGCGCAGATTTTCGACGCCGACTGGCAGCAGGTGGCGCGCCACCGGGCCGAGACGCCCGACGGTTATCCGGAATTTCTCGGGGCCATTGCTGACATGGCGAAATGGGTCGAAGCGCAGGCTGGCCGGATTCCGATTGGACTGGGGTCCGCCGGTCTGGTGAGCCCAGAGACCGGCATGGCCCTGACCGCGAATCTGCCCGCGACCGGACATCGCCTGGTCGAAGACGTGGCGGCAAAGGTCGAACGTAAGTTGCCGTTCATCAACGACTGCCGGGCGCTGACCCTGTCCGAGGCGGTGTTTGGCGCAGGCAGGGGTGCGGACCCGGTCGTCGGGCTGATCCTGGGCACCGGCGTCGGCGGCGGCGTGGCGGTGAACGGCCAGCTTTTGCCGGGACCCCGCGATTTGGGCGGCGAATTTGGCCATGTTGCCGCGCCCGCCCATATTGTCGTCCGCGAAACGCTGCCTGTGGTGACCTGCGGTTGCGGGCGTCCGGGCTGTGTCGAAACCCTGATCTCGGGTCCCGGCCTGGCGCGAATTGCCAAGGCCAAAACTGGCGCGGCACTGACCCCCGAAGACATCGCTGCGCGGCGCGCCGGCGAGGCCGATATTGCGGCGGTCTGGGCGATCTGGTGCGCGCTGGTCGCCGATCTGCTGATGACGATCACGCTGACCATCGACCCAGAGGTGATTGTGATCGGTGGTGGCCTCTCGTGCATCGACGGCCTGACCGACGATCTGAGCAAGGCGTTGATTTCAGCTAATTTTCAGGGATATTCAGTGCCCCAAATCCGTTTGGCCGAGGGCGGTGACGCCAGTGGCGCGCGCGGCGCGGCGCTTCATGCCTGGCGCGAGGCGCAAAATGGCTGAGATGCTGCGCCAGATTGTTCGCGACAGCCGCGCCGGTCGTCCGGTCGCCATCCCGTCGGTCTGCTCGGCGCATCCCGAGGTGATCGCGGCCGCGCTTGGTCGCGCCGCAACACTGGATCGTCCGATCGTGATCGAAGCGACCTCGAACCAGGTCAATCAGGATGGCGGCTATACCGGTCAGCGCCCCGGCGATTTCATCGCCATGGTCCAGGCGATGGCCGCCGAGATCGGGCTTGACCCCGCCCAGCTTGCCTTTGGCGGTGATCATCTGGGCCCGCAGGCCTGGCGCGGCCTGGATGCCGACGCGGCCATGGCCAGGGCAGATCGGCTGGTCCGCGACTATGTCGCGGCGGGTTTCCTCAACATCCACCTCGATTGTTCGCAAGGCTGCAAGGGCGAAGACCCGGTGCAGGGCGATGCGGTTACCGCCGCGCGGACGGCGCTGCTGGCCCGCGCTTGCGTCGAGGCCGCAGATGGGCGCGACGATCTGATGTTCGTTATCGGAACCGAAGTGCCCCCGCCGGGCGGCGCCCGCGTTGACGAGGCCGACGACATTGCCGCCACCGATCCGGCCCGCGCCCGCGCCACGCTTGACGCGCACCGCACGGCATTTGCGGCGCAAGGTGTCGATTTTGACACGGTCGCCGGGCTGGTTTTGCAACCCGGTGTCGAGTTTTCGCCGATGCGTGTCCATCACTTCCCGCCCGACCGGGCGCTGCCCTATCGCGCCCTCCTGGCCGACTGGCCGGGGATTGTTCTGGAGGCGCATTCGACCGACTACCAGCGCCCGCAGGTCTTCCGGACGCTCGCGGCGCAGGGGTTTGCCTTTCAAAAGGTCGGCCCGGCGCTGACCTTCGCATGGCGGCAGGCGGCCTATGGGCTTGACCTGATCCGCGGGCTTTTGGGCGGGCAGGACCGTGGTCTGATGCGGGCCATAGAGCGGCTCATGACCGCGGCCCCCCAGCATTGGAACGGTCACTACCGCGGCGACGCGGCCGGGCTTTTGACCGCACGCCACTTTGGGCTGGCTGACCGCATCCGCTATTACTGGCCTTTGCCCAAGGCCCAGGCGGCGCTGGCTGAACTGCGTGATTGGGCGGACGGCACGACCCTGCCCGATCCGCTTTTGTTGCAGGTTTTCCCACAGTCGCTGCTTGACCGCGCCGAGGGGCTCGCCGGTGCGCTGCCGGATCAGCTTTTGCAGGCCAGCGTTCACACGGCGCTCGATCCCTATTTCACCCCGGAACGCGCCCAGCAGGCGGCGGCCACCTGATGTCGGGCTCACGGCAATTCCTGCTGCCCGATCAGGTATTTGACGGCGTCTCGCTGCACCCGGGCGCGGCGGTTGAATTGGCCCAGGGCCGGGTCGCGCGACTGGTGCCCGCAGGTCAGATGCAGACCAGACCGGATGTTAATCGCGTAAGCGGCATCCTGACACCCGGCTTTGTCGATCTTCAGGTCAACGGCGGCGGCGGGGTGCTGTTTAACGACGATCCCACGCCCGCCGGGATGCGCAAGATTGCCGCCGCGCATCGGCGCTTTGGCACCACGCATATCCTGGCGACCGTGATCACCGACGCGCCCGAGGTTCTGGCCCGCGCGGTTGACGCGGCCCTCGACCAGACCGCAGGCCCCGGCATTCTCGGCATCCATATCGAGGGCCCGCACATCGCGCCCGCCCGACGCGGCACCCACGCCACGCGCTTTGTGCGGCCGCTTGATGCCAGCACCATTGCCCATGCAAAGCGCTTGCGCACGGCAGGTATCCCGACAATGATCACGCTGGCGCCCGAGGCAGCGCCGCCCGCCGAAATCGCCCGTCTGGCCGCCATGGGCTGCATCATCTCGATCGGTCACAGCGATGCCACAGCCGACGAGACCCGCGCAGCTCTTGCCGCAGGGGCCAATTGTTTCACCCATCTTTTCAACGCGATGTCGCCGATGCTGAATCGCAGCCCAGGGGTTGTCGGTGCTGCAATCAACTCGGACGCTTACGCCGGGATCATTTGCGATGGCATCCATGTTGCCGATGAAATGGTGGCGCTGGCACTGCGCGCGCGCCCGGTGCCGGATCGGACGTTTCTTGTCTCGGACGCCATGCCAACCGTGGGCGGGCCCGACCGGTTCGAACTTTACGGCGAAACCATCACGCTGACGAATGGCCGCCTGATCAACGCCGAGGGCAGTCTGGCGGGTGCCCATGTCACGATGCTGGGGTCCGTGCACAGGCTGGTCCACCACGCAGGCGTTGACCTTGAAACGGCGCTGCGCATGGCGACGGGCATTCCGATGGCGGTGGTTCGCGGTCAGGCATCGCCCTCGCCGGTCCTCGACGGGTTGCCGGTCCAAGATTTGCTGCTGCTCGATGCGGGGCTCACAGAGTTTCAGACCCCGGTATTGGAACCGACATTCCCGGCATGAATCACACCGGCAGCGGCGCGTCCGGTTTCAACTGATCCATCACGATCTGACTTTGCACCCGTGCCACCGCCGGATGGGGCAGGATACGTTCGTGGATCAGCTGGTTCAGGGCCGCCAGATCAGGGCAATAGACCCGCAACAGGTAATCGGCCTCGCCGGTCAGCGTGAAGGCCGAGGTGATCCGCGGCTCGTGCGCCACCAGCCGCGCGAATGTCTCGACCAGATCGGGTTTATGCGTTGCCATCTGCACCTGAATGAAGGCCTGTACGGAAAGACCCAAGGCATCGGCATCAAGTCGCGCGGCATAGGCGCGGATCAACCCGGCCGCTTCCAGCCGCTGCCGCCGACGTCCGGCCTGGCTGGACGACAGGTTCAAAGCGCGTCCAAGCGCCTCGGCGGTGATCTGAGCATCGGTCTGCAGGATGGTCAAAAGCCGGGCGTCGGTTGCGTCAAGTTTGATGCTTGAATTCTGCATGATTTTGGAAGTATCACCAATTTTCACGCAGAAAAACCCCATTTGTTAACCAATTATGCGCAACAAAGTCGCAAGCGATGCGATAAGACTGCGTCAACGCAAGTCAGCCACAGGAGATTGACATGGGCCCGTTCCCGCACGATGCCCCGAAAGCTACGATTTCTGACGAAAACCCGGCCGGCACCGATGGCTTCGAGTTTGTCGAATTTGCGCATCCCGAGCCAGCCGAGCTGCGCACGCTTTTTGCCAAGATGGGTTATGCCCACACCGCGACCCACAAGACCAGGGCGATCGACGTCTGGCAGCAGGGCGACATAACCTATGTCTTGAACGACGAACCCGGCAGCCACGCGCAGGCGTTTGCGGCCGAACATGGCCCCTGCGCGCCGTCGATGGCCTGGCGCGTGGTTGACGCCAGCCACGCCTTTGACCACGCGGTCAGCATGGGCGCCGAACCCTTCGCAGGCCCCGGCAAGACCCTGGATGTTCCGGCGATCCGGGGCATCGGCGGGTCGCTGATCTATTTCATCGACCAGTATTACGAAACCTCGCCCTATAATGACGAATTTGACTGGGTCTCGAACGCGCATCCCGAAGGTGTGGGGATTTATTACCTCGACCACCTCACCCACAATGTCTTCAAAGGCAATATGGACACTTGGTTCAACTTCTACGGAAAACTGTTCAATTTCAAAGAGATACGGTTTTTCGATATTCAGGGCAAATATTCCGGTCTCACGTCACGCGCGCTGACCTCGCCCTGCGGTCGGATCCGCATTCCGATCAACGAAGATCGCGGCGAAAAGGGCCAGATCGTTGCCTATCTGAGCAAGTACAAAGGCGAAGGCATTCAGCACATCGCGGTTGGTGCCCGTGACATCTACGACGCCACCGACGAAATTCACGACCGTGGTCTGCGTTTTATGCCCGGGCCACCGGACACATATTACGCGCAGAGCCGCGACCGCGTGACCGGCCACGAAGAACCGGTTGACCAGATGAAAAATCACGGCATCCTGATCGACGGAGAAGGCGTGATCGATGGCGGCGAGACCAGGATCCTGTTGCAGATATTCTCCAAGACCGTGATCGGCCCGATCTTTTTCGAGTTCATCCAGCGCAAGGGCGACGACGGCTTTGGCGAGGGCAATTTCCAAGCGCTCTTTGAGTCAATCGAGGCCGAACAGATCGCATCAGGCGAGCTGAAAGCAGAAGACGCCGCCTGATCCCTGCGCGGTGCGGGAAACGGCTATTGTTCGGATCGGCGAAGTCGGCCGCACTGGCCCCGCCTTATTCGTGGCAGGGAATGGCCGTGGCGATCACCTCGGCACCGCGACGGGTGCGGATAAAGCAGGTCTTGGATGCCACGACTGACAGCAGGTTCGAGATTTCGCTTTGCGGGGCAAAAAGCTGGGCCAGTTGGACCGCCTGGGTCATGCGCTCGGGCGAACTGACCGACCCCGACAGGATTACGCTTTGGCTGACGGTGTGGACCGAGATCGCTTCGCCGGGCAGAATTTCCAGAAATTTGGCCGACAGTTCTTCGGCGTTGGGGGCCACGTAGGGCACTTCGACTGTCATGAGATTGTTGACCTGGCCAGGAGCGTAGAGGCGGGCCATCTCGATCGCGATGTTGAGATGCGTGGCCTTCGTGACCGCGCCGCGCAGAACGATCCGGTCGCCGTCAAGTTGCGCGTCGATCGCGCTGTCGGGCAGGGCCGCGCGCAGGTCGGCGCGCAATGCGCCGATGTCGATACCCAGGGTCTCGCGCGCCTCGAGCACCATCAGGTTCGAGATACGTCCGGGCGCATAGCGATTGGCCAGTTCCAGCGCCTGATCCATATGGGTCTGCGAGGTGATCGTGCCGGCCATAACGATGCCGTCGTTGGCGGTGAACGCCTGAATGTTCTCATCGGGCAGGATCATCACCAGCCGTTCCTTGAATTCGGTGATATCGGGTGCCACGGTGATGTGGACCATCGACATGACCTGTCCGTTGTCTCCAAACAGCATCAGCGTGGTGCGGCCGGGGTTTTTACCCAGCACATAGATCGACCGGTCGGTCAGCGTCGAAATATCGGCAATTTCGGGGTTGGCGATGGAAAGCTCAGAGAACTGGGTGTCGCTTTTCAGCGCAACCGCGCCGTTGACCAGGATCTCGAGGCTCGAGGTGGTGACCCCCTGCTGGACCTGAACGCCATCCGTGGCAGCGGCGGCTGCCGCCGGGGCTGTGGCCGCCGCGCCGTCGAGCGCTGCGACCTGGGTCTGGGCCGAGGCCGCAAAACCCTGCGCGCATAGCGTTATGGCTGCGGCTGCAACGATGCGGCGATGCAGCTTGGGCATTGATGTGGCATTGTCGTGCATAGCGGACGATCTTTCCATTTTCGACGCTTCGAAACGAAGACACAACACAAGACAATACCACCCTGACCGCCCTGCGCGGGCGTTATTGCACCCAAGTTTGACAACAATGTGACGTCCAGACCCGGACCGTCTCTGCCCTGTTCTCGGTTCTGTCTGGAAAAGTCGAATTTGCGCTAGGTCAACGCCATTTGCCCGCGTCCCAGGTCGGTCAGGTCGTCAAGAGTCGCCCGACCGGCGAAATCAACTTCGTAGTTTTCGGGCGCAAAGTCGGGGGCGCTTTGCCCGGTCAGAAAGGCCTGTGCCTGCTTGCGGGCATAGGCCTGGTTCTTGGCACAGCGCGGCGAAGCACCGACATAGATCACATTGGCAATATCCGGCCCATTGTGTTCATTGGCGACCGAATGGATCACATCCGGGTGCCACCAGACCGTGTCGCCGGGATCGACCCGCGGGATGGTAACCAGACCGTCCAAAAGCTCGCCGTGCCAGTCCGGGCTGGCCCCCAGCGCACGACCGGGTGCGGCTCCGCAAAGATCGTCCGGTGCCACGTCGTCCTGAAGCGCGCGCATCAGGAAAAAGGCGATCGAATTGGCAATCGGCAACAGGCTGAGGGTGCCGTCACCCGGACCTTGAGCAGTCAGCGCGGTCCAGCCCTGAAAAGTGCGAAACATTGAACAGACGGCGGGCGAGGCATACTCGCGGGTCTGGGTTCGAAAGGCCGCGTTCCAGGGGTCATAGGCGTCGAAATGGCCGGCAAAGATCGGGGCATAGACGCGCTGAAACGCCGGATCGACCCAGCGTTCGTACGATCCCGAATCCATATGCGGCGACAGGCCAAGCGTGGTGTCGCCGGGTTCGCGACGCCGGGTGCGGTCGGCGTAGGCAAAATCGTGTTCGGGGTCGAACTCGGGGCCGGTGGGGGCGGCAGTGTCGTAAAGCCGGTTCAGAAATCGTTTGGTCGCGGCCATGCTTTCGGATTGACGCGCCATGACCTGCGGCTTTGACCAGTAGAGCCCGAAAATCTGCGGCGCACCGGCGTGAAGATCGCCAAAGTAAGTGTCCAAACCGGCCTTTTCCTTGGCGCGCGTATAATAGTCGTTCTGGTCGATGTAAGCGCCCAGCTCTTGGTTCCAGTCTTCGGACTGGGCGCGGTCAAAGACCCCGCGGACGATGACCGCGCCCCGGTGCCGGATCTCGGCGCGGCTGGCCTGCGTGACCGTCCCGTCCTGGACTGCGCTGAAGTCGACTTCGGGCACCACCGGCAGGCCACGGTCGCTGGCGGTCCTTATCGCCTCGACCTCGCGCAGCATTGCATCGCGTATCGCGGCAAAAGCCGCCCGCGTATCCGAGAGTTTTCCAAGGTCGCGCTTGGCCGTGGCGATGAATGGCTTTGGATCAAAGGGCATAAGTTATCCTTTCATTTCGACGACATCGGGCCAAGCGGTTTATTTCCGCCCAATCTTATCCATTCAATGGATGTTAGCGGACCGGGCGTTATCAACTTCGCAATTG
>JAKZRT010000203.1:0-8099 GCA_047518005.1 Brevirhabdus sp. | reverse complement strand
CGTCTTCGACAATTATGAGCAGATCGTCGACAGGTGTTGCGAAGCATGGAACTTCTTTGCAAACGACAAAACCGCAATCACGTCAATCACTACCAGACAATGGGCCAAAACGGTCAACGACTAGGGCCGTTGGTATAACGCGGTCCTGCTGGGCAAGCGGGTCTACGAGACCGGGTTTGGGTCCGGCACCCTGAACCCGGCTGCGGCGATCGAGCCTGGCAAGTGGAAAAAATATCTCAAGGATACCAGGGCCAGGATCGACAACTATCTGAAAATGGCGCCCGATCACCGGGCCCTGCTTTTGGAGCTGCGCGGCGAGAGCGAAGCACCGGCATCCCAACCCTGGGAAACTGCGACCGGGGCGCAGGGTCTGGTCCGGGCAACGGTGGCCATGCCGGGATTCGGTCCGACATTAAAGCAGTCGGGCGCGACCAGGCATCTGGACAGGACGCCCGCGAAACCGCCGATGTCTGACGATCCGAGCCTTCTCTAGCAACTGTATGTCCCAGACTGCATAGTTCACCCATATCTGTCGCGATTTGCACATAGCGTTTGCGATTGTAACGATCTTTCTCGCGACGGCGATGATGATGACTTTGTGAGGTTTCCCTCGTTCCCGCAGGCGGTCTGCGAACGCGGTCAGGTGTGGATTGTGGTGGCTGGCGACCAATGCTGCCTGGAACAGAACGTGCCGCAGGGCGCGTCGCCCACCGCCGATGGCGCGTTTGCCACGCATTGCACCGCTATCATGCGCGATCGGTGCGAGGCCGGTGAGGGCTGCGGCCTGTTCGCCTGAAATCTGACCAAGCTCGGGCATTTCTGCGATCAGCATCCAGCTTGTCACCGGCCCGACGCCAGTAATCGAACGCAGGATACGAGCGGTGCCTGCCATGTCGGGGTCGGCGGAGATGGCGGTCTCGATCTTGGCCTCCAGGGCAGCGATCTGAGTGTCAAGCAGGGCTTTCAGTTCAGCGTCCAAAACTTTGAAGGGTGAACCGGATCCATTCTTCATACGCGCCTTTGTCTGAACAAGGAGACGCTTCCTCATCTCAACCAGTTGCCCGCGTTTCGTGCACAAGGCCCTGAGTAATCGTAGCTTTTCGTGTGGCAATCGCCGCCCCGCCTCAGGACGGAAGGCCAGGAAACGGGCGATCAGCTCTGCGTCTATCCGGTCGGTCTTGGCCCGCGTGCCCCGGCTGGCGGCAAAGGCCTTGATCCACTGCCCGGCAGGGCATTGTGTTGCAATGTCCCGAGAGGGTGGGCAGGCGGTAATTGGCGGGTCGCAATCCCAGCCGCATCAAGTGCTGCCCAAAGCCGCCATTCCTGCCCGCCGGTCGCCTCAAAACACACAATCGCGCCAAGGATTTGTGCCATCTCAATCAGGCGGCCATGACCTTCAGCCCCATTCGGCAAGCGAGCACGCTGACCATCCGGCAGGCAATGGATATCTAACCAATCGCGCGAGACATCTATGCCGAGGATGGGTGTTTGTGCTATGTCTTTCATGCTCTCTTCCTTATGCTCCGCGGTCCTCAAAGGCCGCAATCAACTGTTCGAGACGATGAAGAGAGACGGTGCTGGCTCGCTAGAAAACGTGGTCACCTCAAGTCAGGGCCACAAGGCTCAGACGCCAAACACCGTCCCAATCCGATCCTTCGCCAAGGACCGGATTGGGAACAGTCTAGCGCACGTGAGATACATAAGGCTCTGGACAGATTGATCCTGCGCCACCAGCGGACCAGCCGGACAAATCTTATCGTGGTGGCCGGTCTGCGGCGAGATGCTGGACCGGATGCGGGTGGCGGATCTGTTGGTGGTCGATGCTGTCTGGTTGACCAGAACTGGGCGATCGACGCGGCGCTGCCAGGCTTTGACCTGGTGATCCTGCCGGGTCTGAAACATTCGCTGACGGCCGGGAAAGTGATCAGGCGTCGAGAATGTCGTGGGTCAGGCCCGTCAGTCTGCGGCCAGCGCGGTGATTTCGCGGCGGAACGGCAGCGCATCACCGATGTCTTCACCGTCCAGTTCGCGCGCATAGCGGTGCCCGGCATAGGTCGCCCAGGCAATCGGTCCGGGGGCGTTGGCGTCGCCGAATATCCGCACCGACCGGATCCCCGCATCGGCCCAGTCGGCGCGGCGGTCCACCAACCCATGATAGACGCTGTTGGTCTCGATCTTCGAGGTTACCAGCACCACCGCATCGCAGGCCAAGGCGCGGGTCTGGCCGGTGAAGGTGCAATTGCTGTCCACATGGTCGCGCCCGATTCCCACGACGCCGCGGTTCAGGATGATCCTGACCCCAAGCCCGGCGAGCCGGGCGTGGATGGCGCGTTGTTCGAGGGTGTTCTGCGTCCATTCCGACACATGGGCTGCGGGGGTCAGCACGGTCACTTCGCAGCCTTCCTTGGCCAGAAGCTCGGCCAGAACCCCGCCCATGTAATAGTGATCGTCGTCGTAAATCACGACCCGGCCCCTTGGCAGGTTGCCATCCATCAGGTCGTCGGGCGTGAAGATCGGCATGGCGGTGTCCAGCGCGAACGGCACCAGATGCTGACGGCCCACACCGTCGCGCCGCCACGTGGCTCCGGTCGCTATGGCGATGTTTTCAAAGCCAAACTCGAGAATGCCGGCGGCGTCGAGTTGGCTGTCGAAGTAGGTTTCGACATTGGCCTTCTGGCCAAGCTGGTATTCGCGGTAATCGGCCACGCGGCCCCACGCGCTGAGCCCGGGAAGGAGGCTTTCGCGCGTAACGCGTCCGCCAAGGGTCCGGCCCGTCTCGGCCAGCGCCACGTCATAGCCGCGTTCGGCGCAGGCGCGCGCGGCTTCCAGCCCGGCCGGGCCTGCGCCGACGACCAGCACCGATCGGCTGCTGCCCTTGGGGTTCATCCGCTCGGGGTGCCAGCCCTTGCGCCATTCCTCCATGAACGTCGGGTTCTGCGTGCAACGGGCCAGCGACATGGTCATGTCGCCCGAGATGCAGATGTTGCAGCCGATGCATTCGCGGATGTCTTCAACGCGCCCCTCTTCTATTTTCTTGGGCAAGAACGGGTCGGCGATGGACGGGCGCGCGCAGCCGATGAAATCGAGCAGGCCCGAGCGTATTTGTTTGACCATCACGTCGGGCGAGGTGAACCGGCCGACGCCGACCACCGGGCGGTCGGTCAGGTCGCGGATGCCGCGCACCAGATCGGCCTGCGCCGCCTCGCCCTTGAACCGTGAGGGGCCGGAACGATCTTCCCAGGTGCCATGCGCCAGGTCCCAGAGGTCGGGCAGGTTGCGGTTCATGTCGATGAATTCGCGCAGTTCGGCGTTCGAAAAGCCAAGCTCGCCGATAGTTTCGTCCAGCGACACGCGCAAAGTCAGGCCCATGCTGTCGCCCACGGCGTCGCGGATGTCTGCGATCACTTCGCGCGCGAATCGCGAGCGGTTTTCAAGACTGCCGCCGTAGTCGTCGCTGCGCTGGTTGGTGGCGCGCGAAAGGAAATGCTGGAAGATGCCAAATCCGTGCGCGCCATAAAGGCAGATCAGGTCGAACCCTGCCGCCTTTGCCCGTATGGCCGCGTTCACGAACCAGCGGCGCAGGTCGCGGATGTCATCGCAGGTCAGGGCGCGCGCCTGCACCGGGTCGTTGGTGAAAGTGCGCACCGGCATGGCAGAGACCGCCAGCGGCACCTCGCGGGTGTAGAGGTTCGGCCCGTTCACACCGGAAAACGCCAGTTGAATGCCCGCCAGCCCCCCGTGCGATTTCATCTTCTCGGCCATTTTGGCGAATTGAGGGATGTCCCGGTCTTCCCAGATGCGAAGTTCGATATAGGGGGTTATTTCAGAGGATGGGTGAATTTCGGTCTGTTCGGTGAAGATCACTCCCCAGCCGCCCTCGGCCTTGGTGGCGCGCATCTCGGCGGCCGCCGAAGGGTCGCGGTAACCGCCGCCGTTGCAGTGCGGGACCTGATAGAACCGGTTCTTGGCGGTGACCGGTCCGATTTGCACCGGCTCGAACAGGACATCGTATCGGGGATCACGCATCGGTGGGTTCCTTGCAGCAAATGAGCCTAATGGTGCAGGTCGAAAAAGTCGCGGCAGAACCAGATGAACCGCTCGGCGGGTTCTGAGAGCGTGGCACCCTTGCGGGTGGCCAGGACCACGCGGCTGGGTTCGGATTTCGCGCTCAGCGCCCGATGAACCAGAGCGCGCCCGTCATAGGACATGGCACTTGCGGGTTTGGTCGCCAATATTGAATACCCTAAACCGTGACCCACCATTCCGCGCACCATTTCCAGATGTGAGCTGCGATAGGCGACGCGGGGCTCGACGCCGGCATCGCGCATGATTTTCACGAAATAATCGCGGCTGGGCGGGGCATCGAGAAGGATCATCGGGTGGTCGGCCATATCTTGCGGGGTGAGTTCGGATTTCTCGGCCAGGGGGTGACCCTCGGCCAAAAGAACATAAGGTTCCAGCTGGGTCAGAGGGGCAGCGTCGAGCCCTTCGCCCAGATCGATGTCGTATAGCAGGCCGACCTCGGATTCGCCCGATAACAGGCTTTCCTGGACCCGGCGCTGATCGCCTTCGACCAAGGCCAGCTCGAAATTGGGCGTCTCGACGGACAGGCGCTGGATCATCTCGGGCAGGATGTAGGGGCCAAAGGTGTGGAAACAGGCCACGTTGAGGCGCGTGTTTTCGGCGGCCCGGCCGGTTGCGACGGTCCCGGCGCTGTCGATCCGCGACGCTGCACCATAGGCGCGGTTGGCATAGATCAGCGGCGATCCGCGTCCCGCAATGAAAATATCGCCGACCTCGCCAAAGATCACGTGATGCGTGCCCACCAGTTGCGCGCTGACCACCGAGCAGTCGAAGGCCACCAGCGGATCGACCACGCGCGGCGCGCCGGACGGCATTTCCTGCCATTCGGCGCAATCAAACTTGTCGGCGAGGCTGTCCTTGAACCGGCCCGCAAACGTGTCCGAGATATAGCCCTGATCGTCGCGCAGCACGTTCACGCAGAAGACCCCGTTGTTGATGATCATCGCCGCCGCCGGCGACTGGTCGTTGACACAGACCAAAAGCGTCGGGCGGGGCGTGTCAGCCGACACCGACGACATCGCCGACACCGTGACGCCAGCGCGGCCGCCCGGGCCGTCGGTGGTTACGATGTTCACGGTGCTGGCGGCGTGGCTCATCCCGCCAATGAATTTCTCGCGCAAAAGCTGGATCGGGGCGGCGTCGGTCACGCCTGACCTGCTTCGATCCGGGCCATCAGGTAATGCGCGAAGTCATAGTTCGGGCGTTCCAGATGGCTGAGGTGACCGGGCTTGGCCCGGTCGGATGACAACCCGCGATAGACCTTTTCGGTGCAACCGCGATCTTCAAGATTCACTTCGTCCAGAAGCGTTTTCAGGTCGAGGAAATTCTGCTGCGCATCCGCGTCGTGCCGGTAATCGTCCGACATGCCGCCGCCAAACCGGATCTGCACCTTGCCCGGCGAAACCGGGTGCAGGCTGAGATACCAGAAATACCCCGGCGTCAGGGTGATCAGCAGGCTTGGATAGATCGCAAAAAGGAAAGTGGTGCGCCGTTCGTCACCCTGCAGCCGGTGGTTGGTTGGATGCGCGCGGGCGATGCGCAGCGTGTCGTCCTTCAAGATCGTATGATAATTGAAGGCGGGCAGGCCGGGCGGGCAGACCATATCCTCAAGCCTGGAAAGCCCGCCGACCGTGCCCGCGTGGCACACCGGCAGGTGATAGCTTTCCATGAAGTTTTCGGCCAGCACCTTCCAGTTGGTGTCCCAGACGTGGTCTTCGTAAAACGTCTCGGCGTAATCGGTCATGCCGAAACCGGCGATCATCGCTTCGACGTCGGCAAGCTGACCGGACACGGGTGCGGCATCGGGGTTCAACGTGACAAAGACCCAGCCCAGCCATTCCTGGCATTGCAGTTCCGGCAGGCGATAGTCTGACGTGCGGAACCCGTCGTTCAGCGTCATTGCAGGGGCCGCCCTGAGCGTGCCGTCAAGGTTGTAGGTCCAGGCGTGATAGGGGCAGACAATGGCGCGCGTAGTGCCGCGCCCGTGCAACAGCGTCGACATCCGGTGCAGGCAGACATTCGACAGCGCCCGCAGTACGCCGTCGCGATCACGCAGCACCGCAATCGGCTGGCCCGCCAGTTCGGCGGCCACATAATCGCCCGCGCCCGACAGCGCGACGGCGCGGCCCACGCAATACCAGTCGCGCGAGAATATGTGCTCGAGTTTCTGATCGAGGAAGGTTTGCGAGGTATAGACCTCGGGTGGCATGGCGCGCGCCGCTTCGAAAGGCTGCGCGGTGTTTTCGCGGAGCGCCTCGACGGGGTCCCTGGGGTCTTTTGCCATACCGTTCGCCCGATTACTGAGTGGCTCCAGTGTTCGCCTGCGACGAATACCACTGCGACACCGCGTTGTCGCCTGCATTGAGCGGCTTGCCAACCGTGACATTGTCCGACAGACCAGCCGCAACCTTGGCAAACGCCAGCGGCCCGTCCCAGTCGAAATTGCGGTACACGGCAGCCAGATGCGCGAACGGCGGGCTTTGGGCAAAAAGCTGAAACGTCAGTCGGTGCCCGGCATAGTCGCTGTTCAAAAGGTCGCGGGCATAGGCCAGCAGTTTGCGCCGGTCGTCCGAGCCCCATTCGTCGTTGATCGTATAGTACTTCTCCATCCATGGCTTGGTCTCGGGGTGGTCAAAGGCGGCACTGTCGGGGGTCACGCAAATCTGCCCTCCGCAAAGTTCGCGCGCGATGTGCATCATTTCGTTCAGGTGGCTGCAGGCGTGCACCCGGCCCGTATACAACAGCGACTGGTTGGGCATCATCAGACCGGCAGGTGACTTTTCGGCCAGCGCAATTGCCGCCGTCAGATGCGCGTTGATCCCTTCGCGGTAGACCGCCAGAGTGCTCAGCTTTTCCTGGACCGCCTGTTGCTTTTCCAACCCGGTCTGGCGCGCATTGAACAAGGCCGCACCAATCAACATGTCCGCGACCTTCAGATTGCGCTGAACAAAGGCAAAAGCCGAATACCGGTGCAGCGTCGCGCGGATAAACGTAGCCGCCTTCGTATGCCGATAAAACAGCACATTTTCCCATGGGATCAGCACGTTATCAAAGATCAATATCGTATCGACCTCGTCAAACCGGTTGGACAGAGGATAGTCCCGGGCAGGCGCGCGACCGGCAAACCCGGTCCGGCAGATAAATTTCAGGTTGGGCGAATTCAGATCGCAGATGAACCCAAGGGCATAGTCAGAAAGCGCGTCATTGCCCCAATTGGCAATCGTCGGCTTGGTAAAGGCCTGATTGGCATAGGCGGCAGCGGTTTCGTATTTTGCCCCGCGCACCACGATGCCTGCGTCGGTTTCCTTGACCACATGCAACAGCATGTCGGGGTCCTGATCCTGGGGCGCTTTCGACCGGTCGCCTTTGGGATCGGTGTTGGCCGAGACATGAAAGGGGTCACCTCGCAGCACCTCGTGGATATGGGTTTCAATGTTTTTCGAGAACTGCGGATCGACCTCGTTCAAAACATCCTGCCCATCATAGAGCGACCACATCTCGCCCACGGTTTCATCGCCCACGCGGGTGACCACGCCGCCGATCTGGTTCATCAGATGGTCGGTCGCGCGGCGCTTGGCCCACCAGTCGGCCTGGCTTTTGGGCAAGGCGTTGCCGACCGCGTTGACCTCGTCGCCGTCAGGCACAGTCATGATCTCGCGGTGCGCCGGATCGTGGGCCATGTCGTAGATGCGCGCGCGAATATCAACCAGCGGTTTGAACTGCGGATGGGTCGTGACGTCGGCCACTTTCTCGCCGTTCACATAGACATCGCGGGTGCCACGGATCGAGTCGCGGTAGTCTTGGCCGGTTCGGATCATTGCATCCTCCAGAACTAAGGCAGGCGCGCGATGGCCCCCGCTTGTCAGTCAGAACTTTCCTAAGGAAGCTCTGAATAACACATTTTGAGCTGCGAGCTTGTTGGCCTCGCCCTGGGATTTGATGGTTTTCCGCCAGTTTTGGCTGGTTAGGCACTCGTTTCACCGGGTTTTCCCTGTTTTCAGACAGATTCCGCCCTC
>JAKZRT010000202.1:0-3262 GCA_047518005.1 Brevirhabdus sp. | reverse complement strand
TTGCGTTGCGCGGACGCGTGCATCGCCAGACGACGAAGACGAACCGCGGGGCGACCCGTGAAACACATGTTTGCAAGACCGGGAAGAGACCCATATGCCGACGATCCAACAGCTGATCCGCAAACCGCGGCGGCCCAAAGTGAAACGCTCCAAGTCGCTGCACCTGGAAAGCTGCCCGCAAAAACGCGGCGTCTGCACGCGAGTCTACACGACCACGCCGAAGAAACCGAACTCGGCGATGCGCAAAGTTGCCAAGGTGCGCCTCACGAATGGCTTCGAGGTCATCAGCTATATCCCCGGGGAGTCCCACAACCTTCAGGAACACTCGGTGGTCATGATCCGCGGTGGCCGGGTAAAGGATCTTCCCGGTGTCCGCTATCATATCCTGCGCGGTGTCCTTGACACCCAGGGCGTCAAAGACCGCAAACAGCGCCGTTCGAAATACGGTGCCAAGCGTCCGAAGTAAGAGGAATACGCAATGTCCCGCCGTCACGCTGCCGAAAAGCGCGAAGTTCTGCCCGATGCCAAATATGGCGATACGGTGCTGACCAAGTTTATGAACAACCTGATGGTCGATGGTAAAAAGTCGATCGCAGAGCGGATCGTTTATAACGCCTTTGAGCGCGTTGAAAACCGTCTGAAAAAGGCGCCTGTTGAGGTTTTCCACGAAGCGCTGGAGCTTATCAAACCCTCGGTCGAGGTTCGCTCGCGCCGGGTTGGTGGTGCGACCTATCAGGTTCCTGTCGAAGTGCGCCCCGAACGCCGCGAGGCGCTGGCGATTCGCTGGCTGATCGAGGCGGCCAAAAAGCGCAACGAAAAGACCATGGAAGAACGTCTGGCAGGCGAATTGACCGACGCGGTGCAAAGCCGCGGCTCGGCGGTGAAAAAACGCGAAGACACCCACAAGATGGCCGAGGCGAACAAAGCCTTCAGCCATTATCGCTGGTAAGACCCGAGGTCTGACGCAAAATGGCTCGCGAATATCCGCTTTCCCATTACCGCAACTTCGGTATCATGGCGCATATCGATGCAGGCAAGACCACCTGCACCGAACGCATTCTCTATTACACCGGCAAGTCCCATAAAATCGGCGAAGTTCACGACGGTGCCGCCACGATGGACTGGATGGAGCAGGAACAGGAACGCGGCATCACCATCACCAGCGCCGCGACGACAACGTTTTGGGAACGCACGTCCGACGGTGATACACCCGAGACCGAAAAGCACCGGCTCAATATCATCGACACCCCGGGCCACGTAGATTTCACCATCGAGGTCGAACGGTCGCTGGCGGTGCTTGACGGTGCGGTCGCGGTGCTGGACGCCAACGCTGGCGTCGAGCCGCAGACCGAAACGGTCTGGCGTCAGGCCGACCGCTACAGCGTCCCGCGCATCGTGTTCGTCAACAAGATGGACAAGATCGGCGCGGATTTCGACAATTGCGTGCGCATGATCAAAGACCGCACCGGTGCCATCCCGGCGCCGGTCCAGTTTCCGATCGGGGCCGAAGACAAGCTGGAAGGCATTGTCGATCTGGTCACCATGAAGGAATGGGTCTGGGAAGGCGATGATCTGGGTGCCAGCTGGACCGTGCAGGACATCCGTGACGAGCTTGCGGACAGGGCCGAGATCATGCGCGGCGAGCTTATCGAGCTGGCCGTGGATATGGATGACGACGCCATGGAGGCGTACCTTGAGGGCGACGAGCCTGACGTGGATACGCTTCGCAAACTGATCCGCAAGGGCACGCTTGCCATGAGTTTTGTTCCGGTTCTCGCCGGATCGGCGTTCAAGAACAAAGGCGTTCAGCCGCTTCTGAACGCGGTGATCGATTATCTGCCGGGTCCGCTTGATGTTCCCGCCTATGTGGGATTTTCCCCCGGCGACGAGACCGAGACCCGTAACATCGAACGTTCTGCCGATGACAACCAGCCGTTTTCGGGTCTTGCGTTCAAGATTATGAACGACCCGTTCGTCGGGACGCTCACCTTCACCCGGATTTATTCGGGCACGATGAAAAAGGGCGACGGCATTCTCAATACGACCAAGGGCAAGAAAGAACGCATTGGTCGAATGATGATGATGCATTCCAACAACCGCGAAGAGATCGCCGAGGCATTTGCCGGCGACATCATCGCGCTGGCAGGCCTGAAAGACACCACCACGGGCGATACGCTGAGCGATGCGCAAAAGCAGATTGTGCTGGAAACCATGACCTTCCCGGATCCGGTGATCGAGATCGCAGTCGAGCCAAGGACCAAAGCCGACCAGGAAAAGATGTCGGCGGGTCTGGCGCGTCTTGCCGCCGAGGACCCGTCGTTTCGGGTCGAGACCGACTTTGAGAGCGGCCAGACCATCATGAAGGGCATGGGCGAGTTGCACCTGGATATTTTGGTCGAGCGCCTGAAACGCGAATTCAAGGTCGAAGCCAACATCGGCTCGCCGCAGGTCGCTTACCGCGAGACCATCGGCCACGAGGTCAAACACACCTACACCCACAAGAAGCAATCCGGCGGGTCCGGCCAGTTTGCCGAAGTGACGATGATCATCGAACCGACCGAGCCGGGCGAAGGCTATTCCTTTGAAAGCCGGGTCGTTGGCGGGTCGGTTCCCAAGGAATATATTCCCGGCGTCGAAAAGGGCATCCGCTCGGTGATGGACAGCGGTCCGCTGGCCGGCTTCCCGGTGATCGATTTCAAGGTCGCGCTGCTGGAAGGCAAATACCACGATGTCGATTCGTCGGTTCTGGCGTTCGAGATTGCCGGGCGGATGTGCATGCGCGAAGGCATGCGACTGGCGGGTGCCAAGTTACTCGAGCCCATCATGCGGGTCGAAGTGGTTACGCCGGACCAATATACCGGCGGTATTATCGGCGATCTGACGTCACGTCGCGGACAGGTGCAAGGTCAGGACGCGCGTGGCCATGCGATTGTGATCGAGGCGTTCGTACCGTTGGCCAACATGTTCAGCTACATCAACAACCTGCGGTCGATGAGCTCGGGGCGAGCAACGTTTTCTATGCAATTTGACCACTACGACCCGGTTCCACAGAACATCAGCGAAGAGATTCAGGCCAAATTTGCGTGAACCCGCGCAGCCTGACAGGAATAAGAGGAGGCCACCATGGCGAAGGAAAAGTTTGAGCGTACGAAGCCGCATGTGAACATTGGCACGATCGGTCATGTTGACCACGGCAAGACGACGCTGACGGCGGCGATTACCAAGTATTTTTCGAGTGATTTCCAGTCGTATGACAGCATTG
>JAKZRT010000201.1:0-10386 GCA_047518005.1 Brevirhabdus sp. | reverse complement strand
GCTTGACGTCTACAAGTCGGAAGACGACGCGCGGCGGGTCTGGGGCGCGATCACGCAGTGGATCCTCGAACGCAAGGAGAACTTCGGTGCGTTCTGGAACAACGCCACCGAGGCCACCAGCGCCTTCAAGGACGCCGGTTCGATCATTGGCCAGACCTGGGACACCACCGGCCTGTTGCTGAACCGCGAAGACGCAAAGTACGTTTACCGCGCGCCCAAGGAAGGCATCATCACCTGGCTCGACAGCTTTGGCATGTTGAAGGCAGCCGAGAACCGCGAACAGGCGATCGCCTTCATGAACTTCATGTTGACGCCAGCCACCGGCGGAATGTTCGCCAACAACACCGGCTACAACTCGGCCGTGTCCGGCTCGGCGGCGTTTGCCACCGATGATTTCAAGCGCCAGTTCAGCGAAGTCTACACCGATCAGGTGCTCGGAAACATGTGGTGGTGGCAGGCCGATACGCCGTTCTTTGCGCCGGTCCGAAACGAGTTCGTCGAGATTATCACCAACGCCTGATCCGGCATTGTACACACGCCCGTTCCAAGGGCGGACATTCCGGGCGCGCCGTAAGCGGCGCGCCCACAGCACCGTGATTTGCCCCCAACCACCGCAATGCGCGTCAAAGGGATGGGGCCGGGACGATACAAAGGGGCAGCGCGATGCACGGCAAGGATGTCGTTCTCGACGGGATGTCGATCACTTACCCAAACGGCTTTACCGCGGTTCAACCCACCGACCTGAGCATCGCGGCAGGCGAGTTTTTCTCGATCCTCGGGCCCTCGGGCTGCGGCAAGACCACCATCCTGCGGGCGGTGTCGGGCTTTCTGGAGCCGAGCGCTGGCCGCTTGCTGATCGGCGCCGAGGATCAGGCCGGGCGCGGTCCGAACCTGCGCCCGACGGCGCTGATATTCCAGAATCTCGCCCTGTTCCCGTTGATGAGGGTCTGGGAAAATGTCGCCTTCGGGCTGGAGGCGCGCGGGATGTCGCGCCGCGCCCGGCGCAAGCGGGCGATGGAACTGCTGGACCTGGTGGCGCTGAGCGTTGAGGCCGAAAAGAAGCCGATGGAGCTTTCGGGCGGCCAGCGCCAGCGCGTCGCCGTCGCCCGGGCGCTGGCGGTCGAGCCGGCGGTGCTGTTGCTGGACGAACCGCTGTCGGCGCTGGACCTAAAGCTGCGCAGCCACATGCGCGCCGAGCTGCGCGCGATCCAGAAGAAAACCGGCGTCACCTTCATCTATATCACCCACGATCAGGGCGAGGCGCTGACCATGTCCGACCGGATCGCGGTGATGAACGCGGGGCGGATCGAGCAGGTCGGCACCGGCGACGAAATCTATTCCCGCCCAACCACTGCCTTTGCGGCAAGTTTTGTGGGTGAATCCAACGTCATCCGCGGCCGGGTCGTCGAGGCCGCGAATGGCGTCGCCCGGGTCGAGACCCCAGAGGGCGCGTTTCGGGGCCAGAGCCCTGCTGGCCTGGTCGCTGGTGATATTGCGATGGTGTTCGTACGCCCCGAACATGTGCGCATCGCAAACGCCGACGCGCCGTTCGCCAACCAGGTCGCAGCCCAAGTGGTGCGGCGCGAACTCGAGGGGCCGTTCGTCAATATCTTTCTCGCCGTCGGGGAGCACGAGATCGTGCTTCAGATGCCAAACGAGGGCGATGCTGGCCGGGATCTGACCGGCCAGGTCGTCGTCGGTTTCGCGGCCGAGTCCACCCTTGTCCTGCCGGAAGGGGAACTGGCGCGCACCGGCACCGAAATCGCCGCGCAATGAAAGCGCTGATCGCCTCTTACGGACGCGGGCTGGTCACCGCTTTCATCGCGGCGGTGGTGATCTGGGCCTGCCTGCTGATCGTGCTTCCGCAATTGACGATGCTGGACAAGGCGCTAAAGCTACCGCGACGCGCGCTGGACAGTTCGGTGGTCGCCACCGTCATCCGCGATGCGCTGACCTGCGTTTCGGTGCTGAAGACCTATCGCGACGCGCCAGATGAGCCTGAAACGCCCGAATCGTCGGGCGGGTTGGCGTCGCCCTCGATAGGCGCGATGGCGGTGCCCGGTGCCTCTGGCTCGACCCTGCCCTACATCCTGCAATGCGACCGCGCCAGCACCCAATCGCGCTTTGTGCGCGACCCCGACGCCGAGCCCGAGACTCTGGCTTCGCTGCACGGTTTGCCGGTGCTCAAAGTCGATCCTGTCGCGTCGATCGCGGCGCAGATCGCACAGGCCGAGGCGGTTGCTGAGATCGCCAGGCCGCTGTTGGCACAACTGACCGCCCAAGAGGCCAGCGCGGTGCCCTACACGCTGAACAATTTCGGCGTCATCTTTGCCGCCCGCGCGATCCCGATGTCGGCGGTGACCCAGGCGCGCGAGGACGCCGAGATCGTCAACAGGGTTTATAACCTGGTCGGGCTGCGATTTGAAAAGGACGGCGTCACCCAGGTGCGCCTCACCCTGGTCACGCTGGTGCGCACGCTGTTCTTCGCCATGATGGCCACGCTGCTGGCGGTGTTGGTCTGCTACCCGGTTGCCTTCAATCTCGCGCTTGCCTCGTCGCAACGCAAGGCGACGCTGCTGCTGCTCGGTCTGATCATTCCCTACGCCATCGTCGAACTGATGCGGGTTTATGCCTGGGTATCGCTGATCGAAACCCGTGGGCTCATCAACACGCTGCTTCACTGGGTCTCAATCATCGACATCGACGCCGGCGAGTCAATCCAATTCAAGCGCTCGCCGATCACGGTTTTCATCGTGATCGTCTACACCTACATCCTGTTCATGGTGTTTCCGATGGTGAACGTCATGTCGACACTGGACCACAACCAGCTCGAGGCGGCGCGCGATCTCGGCGCATCGAGCACGCGCATCCACCGCCGCATCGTGATCCCGCACGCCAAGCCCGGCATCGCGGTTGGCTGCATCACCACTTTCATGCTGGCCGCCGGTGCCTTCTCGGTGCCGCGGATCATCTCGACCGGTTTGCAGGCCGAGTGGTTCAGCCAGACCATCTACAACAAGTTCTTCGAGTCCGAGAATTCCAACATAGGTGCGGCGTATTCCTTCGCATTCACAATCCTCTGCTTCGTCATCGTCGGCCTTTTCATGTGGGTGATGCGGGCGCGATTGAAGGATTTCGTGCGATGAGAGGTGGACTTTCCGAGCGGCTGCTGGGCGTCTATACGGCGGCCTTTCTGATCTTCATGTTTGCGCCGTTGATCCTGATGGTGGTGGCGAGCTTTAACGACATCTCGCCGTCTTCGGTCACCGACTGGCGCGGCACCACGGGCAAATGGTATGCGTTCTTCTGGATGCCCGAAGCCGAGCTGCGCGCCGACCCGGTGCTGCGCGCACTTGACCGCGACCGCTTTGTCCGCTGCTTCCAGAATTCACTCACCATCGCGCTCACGGTGGTGCCGTTGGCGCTGCTGCTTGGGCTGTCGGGCGCGGTGCTGCTGACCCGCTGGCGCTCGCGGTATGACGGATTTCTCTGGTGGCTGCTGCTGTCGCCGATGCTGGCACCGGGGATCGTGCTTGGGCTTTCGGCTCTGGTGTTCTGGGGCTCGGTTGGGGTGGACGCCGGGCTTTTTACCATCGTGATGGCGCAGCTCACCTTCATCGCGGGTTTTCCGATGCTGATCCTGATGGCGCGCCTGCAGCGCCAGCCGATTGAGTACGAGGAAGCAGCGCTCGACCTCGGTGCCACGCCGTTACGGGTGTTTCGGCGCATCACCCTGCCGTTCCTAACTCCGGCCCTGGCCTCGGCCGCGGTGATCGCCTTTCTGGCGTCGATGGAGAATTACAACACCACCATGTTCGCCAAGGGCAGCGCCTGCACATTCGCCACCGAGATCGGCGCGATGGTTCGCAACCCCAACGGCCTGCCCCCGGTGATCAACGCGGTCGGCGCGGTGATCATTGCCCTCACTGTGATCGCCGCAGTGGCCCACACCATCTTCAAGCGGCGGGAACGCGCAGGTGCCGCAATCTGATCGGCAGTGTGCGCGTTATCAGTCAGGCAGACGTGCGGGCCTCGTCGGACCGATTTACACATTGCTGTGGCGTTTCAAGTGGCGGGCGGGCCTGAAAATGCGCTAGTCTCAAAGCCATGATCACCCTCACCGCCCGCTGCCACCCGGCCCTCGAGTCGATCCTGCCAAAGCCGGTGCTGGCGGCAGATGCCTTGCCGGACTGGCTCCGCACCATGCCCTCGGAGGTGGACAGTGACACCCTCGGCGGCGCCCCGATCCGCACCCTGAAACACTGCCCGCCGCTGATCGACGCGCTTGGGCTGGGCCTGCTAATGCCGCTCGCCGCCGAGCTTACGGTGCGCGCCGGCGAGGTGTCCTGGCACTGGGATCCGCCGCCGTTGCCCGCCGATCTGTTGACCCGGGCGCCAATCGCGCTGCACGTGCCCGAACAGGCAGCCGGCACGCCGCTTCCGGTCGCCGGTTTCATCATCAAGTTCACCAATTTCTGGACCCTGGAAGCGCCAGAGGGGTGGTCGATCCTGTTCACCCATCCGCTGAACCGAGAGGACTTGCCGTTTCGCACCCTCGCCGGAGTGGTGGAATGCGACCGGTTCAGTGACGGGTTGGTACATTTCCCCGCAATATGGACCGATCCTGATTTCGAAGGCACGTTGCCGGTCGGTACGCCAGTGGCGCAGGCGATCCCGATCCCGCGCCAAAATACCAATCTGGCCTGCACCATTCTGGATGATGCCGGCACCGCGCGTCTGCGCAAAATGCAGCAGGCGCTGCAAGAGAAGCGCGGCGTTTACCGCCGGCTGCTTCGCGGCGGGGCATAGCGCCTTGGCCAGGAACGCCCGTATTCGTAACCAGCTGGAGGCCGCGCATGTCTGATAATTCGCCATTGCAGCGGATCCGGGACCTGCCCCTGTGGCAGGGAGAGATTGACGCCGTGCCGCTGGAAGGTGGCATCACAAACGTGAATTTCATCGTCACCGACGGTTCCGCAAAATACGTGGTTCGGCTGGGCGAAGATATCCCCGAACACCATGTCCTGCGCTTTAACGAGTTGGCCGCCAGCCGGGCTGCCCATGCCGCCGGTCTGTCCCCTGCTGTTGTTTACGCCGAAAATGGCATCACTGTGCTGGAGTATATCGAGTGCCGGACGTTTACGCCCGAAGATGTGCGCCAGCCGGAAAATCTGGCAAATATTCTGGCGCTGATCCGCAAATGCCACCGCGAGGTGCCCAAATACCTTCGCGGTCCGGCGCTGATATTCTGGGTGTTCCACGTGATCCGCGATTATGCAGCAACATTGCGGGAAGCCGACAATGCGCACCAGAAACTCCTCACCGGATTGGTTGGGATCGGTAACAGGCTGGAAAACGATGCTGGCCCGTTTGAAATGGTCTATGGCCACAATGACTTGCTGGCTGCCAATTTTCTGGATGACGGCGATCGCCTGTGGCTGATCGACTGGGATTACGCCGGGTTCAATTCTCCGCTGTTTGATCTGGGCGGACTTGCCTCGAACAACGAACTGAACGCCGGACAAGAGATCTGGCTGCTTGAAAACTACTTTGAAAAACCTGCGAATGCCGAGTTGCTGCACCGTTATGCCGCCATGAAATGCGCGTCCCTGTTGCGCGAAACAATGTGGAGCATGGTGTCTGAAATTAGCTCGGACATCGATTTTGATTACGCTGCCTATACCGCTGACAATCTTGCGCGGTTCCGCACCGCCTATGCCAACTACCTGCAAACCTGAGGCCGGATATGGACGATCTTCCCAGCTCTTCCAAGACAGTGATCATCGGTGGCGGTATCGTGGGCTGTTCGACCGCCTATCATCTGGCGAAGTTGGGTGTGGAAACCGTTCTGCTAGAGCGCAGGAAACTGACCTCGGGCTCCACATTTCACGCCGCCGGTCTAGTTGGGCAGTTACGCAGCGACAGCAATATCACACAATTACTGGGATATTCGGTCGAACTTTATAACCAGATCGAAGCGGAAACCGGCCTTGGCACCGGCTGGAAAATGAACGGTGGTTTGCGTCTGGCGTGTAACCAAGATCGCTGGACCGAAGTCAAACGTCAGGCGACCACCGCCCGTTCCTTTGGGCTGCAAATGGACCTTTTGACCCCGCAAGAGGCGCTGGACTTGTGGCCACTGATGAACATCGACGATGTGGTCGGGGCGGCGTTCATGCCGACCGACGGGCAGGCTAATCCGTCTGATATTACCCAGGCGCTGGCCAAGGGCGCGCGCATGGCCGGGACAAGGATTCTTGAAGATACCAAAGTTCTTGATCTGGAAATCGACAAAGGCAAAATCAGCGCGGTGATCACCGCGCAAGGCCGGATAAAATGCGAAAAAGTCGTGCTCTGCGCCGGTCAGTGGAGCCGTGAATTTGCCAGACGTTTTGGGGTGAATGTGCCGCTGGTCAGCATGGAACACCAATATATGGTGACCGAGGCGATTGACGGCATGCCGAAAAATCTGCCGACACTGCGCGATCCCGATCGTCTGACCTATTACAAAGAAGAAGTTGGCGGGCTGGTGATGGGCGGCTATGAGCCAAACCCGATCCCCTGGGCGATTGACGGTATTCCCGAGGGTTTTCACTACACACTGCTGGACAGCAATTTTGATCATTTTGAACAGATGATGGAATTGTCGCTGGGGCGGGTGCCAGCCCTTGAAAATGTTGGCGTCAAGATCCTGACCAATGGCCCGGAGAGCTTTACCCCGGATGGCAATTTCATCATTGGCCAGGCCCCCGAGCTGACAAATTTCTTTGTTGGTGCCGGATTCAATGCCTTTGGCATTGCCGCTGGCGGCGGTGCCGGTATGGCCCTGGCGGAATGGGTGAAAGCGGGCGAGCCGCCCTATGATCTCTGGTCTGCCGACATCCGCCGCTTTGGCCGGCCGCATTTTGACACCGACTGGGTGCGTACCCGAACAATCGAGGCTTATGGCAAACACTACACCATGGACTGGCCGCATGAAGAAAACCGGTCGGGCCGTCCGTGCCGCAAATCCCCGCTCTATGACATCCTGAAGGATCAGGGGGCCTGTTTTGGCGAAAAACTGGGCTGGGAGCGGCCGAACTGGTTTGCTGACAAGGCCCACGGTGAGAGCCCCGAGGATATTTACAGTTTTGAGCGTGCGAACTGGTTTGCAGCAGTTGGTCGCGAGCATAAAGCCATACGCGAGGCGGCGGTGCTGATTGATCAAAGCTCTTTTGCCAAGTTTTCCCTAAAGGGACCCGATGCCGTGGCGACGCTGAGCTGGATCGCCGCCAATAATGTCGATAAGCCCGTGGGATCGTTGATCTACACCCAGATGTTGAATGATCGCGGCGGCATTGAATGTGACGTGACCGTCGTGCGGGTTGCCGAGGCTGAATTTTACATCGTTACCGGCACTGGTTTTGCCACCCATGATTTTGACTGGATCGTCCGCAATATCCCGGAAGGGATGAACTGCCAGTTGTTTGATATCACGTCCTCTAACGCAGTGCTGTCCCTGATGGGGCCAAATGCGCGGGCCATTCTGCAACTGGCCACCCGCGATGATGTATCAGGCGAGACTTTCAAATTCGGCACCAGCAAAACCATCGGCATTGCCGGCTGCCCGGTGCGGGCGCTGCGGGTCACCTATGTGGGTGAACTGGGCTGGGAACTGCACTTGCCGACAGAATACGCCACCACGGTTTACGCAACTCTGATGGAGGCGGGCAAGGATCTTGGGCTGATCAATGCCGGGTACCGGGCGATTGAAAGTTGCCGCCTTGAAAAGGGTTACCGCGCCTGGGGTTCGGACATCGGGGCGGATCACACGCCGATGGAATCCGGCCTTGGCTGGGCGGTGAAGTTGAAATCTAACATCGCCTTCAAAGGTCGCGCAGCTGTGGTGGCGCAAATACAGGACGGGGTGAAGAAATTGTTGGCCGGTTTCACGGTCGATGATCCCAAAGTTGTGCTGGTGGGCCGCGAAACGATTTACCGGAACGGTGAGAGGGTCGGTTGGCTGACATCCGGAGGATATGGTTATACAGTTGGAAAATCAATTGGTTACGGGTATGTGCGCGACGGCTCTGGCGTCGACTTCGCCTATGTCTCCTCGGGTGAATACGAACTGGAGGTCGCCACCAAACGCATCCCTTGCACCGTTCATATGAGCCCGCTGCATGATCCATCAATGTCGCGGGTGAAATCTTGATGCCGCGACGTGACCTGGTCCTGAGAACGGCGCAGGAGATCGCAAAATGGGCTGAAAAAGCCGCCATGACACCGGTGGGGGCACTGTCAGAGAAAACTTGGTTGGGCTGGGCGGGGCGGCGACATAGTTTCGTGGGATGACAAAACGTTCCCCATTTCGTTACTTCAAGACTAGCCCTGAAATCATCCGCCTGGCGGTGATGGTGTATGACCGGTTCCCGCTCTCACTTCGAAATGTTGAGGATTTGCTTCACGAACGTGGCATCGATATCAGCCACGAAACGGTTCGGTTTTGGTGGAACCGATTTGGTCCGATGTTCGCTGCCGAGATCCGGCGAAAACGCATCGAAGGGATGCGTGCGCACTCGAATTGGCAATGGCATCTGGACGAAGTGTTCGTGAAAATCAACGGCGAGACGCACTACCTCTGGCGGGCGGTGGATCACGAAGGCGAGGTGCTGGAATCTTATGTCACGAAGGGCCGGGATCGCAGAGTGGCACTGAAATTTCTAAGAAAATCCATGAAGCGGTACGGCCAACCGCACATCATTGTGACTGATAAACTCCGGTCATACGGAGCCGCGATGAAGGTTATCGGCTACTCCGACAGACAAGAAACAGACCGCTGGCTGAACAATCGAGCGGAGAATTCCCACCTTCCGTTTCGACGACGAGAACGGGCCATGCAACGGTTCCGGCGCACGCGAAGTTTGCAGAAATTCGCCACCGTGCATTCTTCCGTTCACAACCTTTTCAACCTGGAGCGCCATCTCTACTCGCGCGACAACATCAAGTTCAACCGCGCCGCTGCTCTGACCGAGTGGCGGCAGCTCGGCGCGGCATAAGGGGCAGCATCACTGCCCTTGTAGAGACGAGTTCTCATCCGTCTGACACCACCAAACCGGATGTAAGGCTCGATCTCGTGAGAGGGGACTGGCCGTAATAAGGCGCCGCTGGGTCTACCCCTAGTCCGGCATGGAGAACCTCTCCTGCCAGTGCGGTCAATGTTCGACCGCCGCCTGCCTCGCTGATACTCAAGCGGTAGGCAGTGGGCTTTCCGTTTCGGGTTCTCAGATCCCAATCTGACGCCGGAACAAGGCCGGCTTCTGTGATCAGGAAAACGGCCTCGCCCCGTAGGGCAAGTGAGCCCCAACATCGCCAGCGAAAATCGGTCGAGAATGTCGGTGCCGTCAACGTCAGCACTGTCCGCAAAAGCGAGCGGGGAAACTCCAATTACAGTATTCCCTGGATACGAGCCTGCGCATAATGTTGCCACTTTAACTCAGATCCAATGTAAGAATCTGGCTAGCTTTGGCTAGACCTTTACTGGCAAATCCATGCGTAAAGTGCTTGTCGTAAATTACCAAATCTACCAAAATAGCTGGCACTTTCCTAAGGTCAGCAACGGGCCAATGCCATGGGCAGACAACACGGATTTTACGTTGTGGACAACTGGACGCGCAAACGGCGTAATCCGCAAACTTGGGCGCAGTTTGAGGCAGATGTCGCCGTCCAGGCACTCTGTCTGACGTCAGCGCCTCTGGGTCCAAATAGGGTGATTTGATAAGGGAGGGTTTCGGGCTCATCGTAACCACCAAGGAGTGGAGATGAGACAGAACATCCGGCCACGGTCAGGCTCTTGGACGAGGGCGTCGTCACAGAACGATCATGGCACCGAAGAGCAGGAGCATTTTTGTACAAACTAAAGACGCCCAGAGAGCGGCAAGCCCGAAAGGCGGCAACGGATTTATTGAGGTACCTTGGATTTCAAGCGCGAGCTTTTGACGTGATGGAAGGTGCGGGGGCGTTTCTTTCGCATGATGGAAGTAAATGGCTTGGGTGGACGACGCGCATGGCCGTGCATTCACGGGCGATCAAGGCCGGCAGGGCCTCGAACACCGGATGGCTCGGTTGAAACAAGGGCGAACCGAAGGCTTGGTACCGATTATCGACAATCTCAATGTCGCGTAGATGATCAGTGAAAGCCCATAACCGACATTCGCAACGACAAGCTGACGACTGCTTTGAGCCCATAGCTTCCAATATCTGTTTGCAGGGGAGCGTTAGAAATTCCGTGTCATTTCTGTAAACTGAAGAAAAGGAATGACACATGCGAGAAGAATTTGATTTTGATGTAGCTTTGGCGGCTTTGCAAGATGGCCAGGGCCTTACAGGCAAGGACGGTATTCTGAC
>JAKZRT010000200.1:0-28805 GCA_047518005.1 Brevirhabdus sp. | reverse complement strand
CACCGATTTGTCGATACATAGTCAGGCAAAGCTGAGTGCTGTCGCCAGACAGCTCAACGAACGACCCAGAAAGACGCTTAACTACGAAACACCAGCAGAGCGTTTCCAAGCATGTGTTGCGTCCACCCGTTGAAACCACCCCGGCTTTCTGACATTGGGCCAGCACATTGGCGCCGGCCCCGATTACATCGACACCGCCAATCCGGTTCAGCTGTCGGTGCGCGATGCCTTTGAAGATGTCGTCGGCGAAGTCAGCCCCGGCTTCGGGATCGACGGTTGTTCGGCCCCGAATTACGCCTGCACGCTGGCCGGGCTGGCGCGTGGCATGGCGCGCTTTGCTGCCTCCAGCGAAACCGGCAGCGCCCGCGACCGGGCGGCGTTCACAATACGTCAGGCGATGGTGACCCACCCCGAACTCGTTGCCGGCGAGGGCCGCGCCTGTACCCGTTTGATGCGCGCGATGGGTGGCCATACAGCGGTGAAAACCGGGGCCGAGGGCGTATTTGTGGCTATCCTGCCCGACCAGGGGCTCGGCGTCGCGCTGAAGATTGCCGATGGTGCCGCGCGCGCCAGCGAGGTGGCGATGACGGCGCTTTTAATCCGCCTCGGCGCGCTTGACGACTGCCACCCCGAGGCCATCGACCTGCTGCGGCCCGAGATCAGAAACCACAACGGGTTGTTGACCGGAGAATTGCGCCCAGCCAGTGCGATTGCCCCCTGAGGGCCGCTAAGTCGCGCCTATGGCCATTGGCCCCGGATCAATAAATTCTGACTTTGCAATGCCTTGCAGGTAAAGGAGCGCCGTCAGATCGCCGTGATTTACCCGCAGGTCGCATTGACCGGCCACCGCGGGTTTGGCGTGCAGCGCCACTCCAGCACCGGCGCGCCCGAGCATGCCGAGGTCGTTGGCGCCGTCACCGACCGCCATCACCTGATCGTCGCTCAGCCCCAGGCGCGCGCAGAGGTCCTTTAGCGCATCGACCTTGGCCGCGCGTCCCAGGATCGGACCAGCGACGCGACCGGTCAGGTGGCCGTTTTCGATCTCCAGCACATTCGACCGATGCTCGTCAAACCCAAGCGCCCTTGCCACCGGCCCGGTAAAGGCGGTGAACCCACCGGACACCAGCGCCGCGTAAACGCCGCGCGCCTTCATCGTGGCCAGCGCCACCGGGCCGCCAGGTGCCAAAGTGATGTGACCGTCCAGCACGGTCGCAATCGCGGCCTCGGGAAGACCCGCCATCAGCGCCAGACGCGATTTGACAGCGTCCACGAAATCGATCTCGCCGTTCATGGCGCGCGCGGTGACGGTGCGCACCTGATCGCCCAGGCCCGCGGCCTCGGCCAGTTCGTCGATGCATTCCTGACCGATCATGGTGCTGTCCATATCCGCGATCAGCAGCCGCTTTTCGCGGCCCGTCGCCGGCTGCAGGCACAGATCGACCCCAAGACCCTGAAGATCATCCCAGGCGGTCCAGAGATTCCCGGGCTTTTCGGAAACGTCAAATTCTGCGGCCTCGTCGGGGGCCAGCCAAAACACGTCGCCCCCACCCCAGGCGTTTCTCAGCGCCTCTGGCAGGGCCGGGTCCAGCGCCGGGCGCTCGGGCGACGAAATCAGCGTGATGGTAAACATGCGCGCCGTCCTATGCCGCCGCCCCGGCGGGTTCAAGCGCGGCGAACAATCAGGCCCTAGTAATTACTGGCAACAGGTGGCAAAAAAATGCTTGGTGTTTTCCCTCAACGCGCCTAAGAAGCGCGCACATTAATGCTCAGACACAGGAGGGCGCATCATGACCTACACCGCTTATGCCACGCGCATCCTTTGTGGCCTTGCCGCCGCCTCGTCGTGGCAGGACATCGCAACGAGCTGACGCGACCCGCGTCTGATGGCGGTCCAAGACACCGCCGATTTTCAACACTGACCTCACCCAGGCGAAACGGGCGCTCAGAGTCCCTCTGTGATTGCCGGTCCGCATCAGATCAAAAATAGGGACATTCCCACCTCGGCGGAAGGATTGAAAACATGACACGTAACGAATATCCGACTGTTCCTCTGGCAGCGCAGGCCACCATAAGCGAGGTCATCGCGCGCTATGGCGCGTGGCGTGTCCTATGGGCCAGCATGCAAAGCATTGCGCCCCAAAGGCGACCTGGCCCGCCAAGGGACGCGAGCGACCTGCCTGCCTTTTTGCGCAGGGACGTGGGCCTGCCCGCCACAGACCGCACCGACCGTCATTGGACCAACAGGTAATGCCGGATCCAAGCCGGCGCGCCCTTGCCGCGCGTCGCGAACGCCATGCAAAGTGGCGTTTTGCGGCATATTGCGCCTTGTGCCCCGTCCGGCCTGCCCTTAAAGCGGTCGGCGGGACACCCCTCCCCAACGAGGGGCGCATATCTGTGAGGGTATCCATTGATGGACCATGCAAAACCGGCGACGCGGCCGGACAATCCGCGTTTTTCTTCTGGGCCCTGCGCCAAATACCCCACCTTCAACGTTAAAAAACTTGCCGCCGCGCCGCTTGGTCGGTCGCATCGGGCTGCGGTCGGCAAAGACCGGCTGAAAGCTGCCATCGAAGGGACCCGGGCGATCCTTGGTATACCCGATAATTACCGAATAGCGATCGTGCCGGCCTCGGACACAGGCGCCGTCGAAATGGCGCTGTGGAACCTTTTGGGCGCGCGCCCGCTAGAAATGGCCGCTTGGGAAAGTTTCGGGGCGGGCTGGGTCACGGATGTGATCAAGCAACTGCGCGTCGAGGCGCAGGTTCATACAGCCAGATATGGCCAGATCGTCGATATGGCCGGACTGAATTACGACCATGATGTCGTTTTCACCTGGAACGGCACCACCAGCGGCGTTCGTGTGCCATCGGGCGACGTGATCCCGGCAGACCGGCAGGGGCTGACGATCTGCGATGCCACCTCGGCCGCTTTTGCGATGGACCTGCCGTGGGGCAAGCTCGATGTTACCACGTTTTCGTGGCAGAAAGTGCTGGGCGGCGAGGCTGCGCATGGCATGCTGATCCTGGGGCCCCGCGCGGTCGAAAGGCTGGAAAGCTACGCCCCACCCTGGCCATTGCCGAAAATATTTCGCCTGACCAAAGGCGGCAAGCTGATCGACGGCATTTTTCAGGGCGCCACGATCAACACGCCATCGATGCTGGCGGTCGAAGATTATCTGATGGCGCTGGACTGGGCGCGGTCGGTCGGCGGGTTGCGCGGCCTGATCGCGCGGGCCGAGGCCAATGCCGGCTCGGTTGCCGATTTCGTCGCCTCGCGGGATTGGATCGCCAATCTGGCCGAAGATCCCGCGACCGCCTCGACGACCAGCGTTTGCCTGAGGTTCTCCGACCCGCGCAACGCCGATGGCGCGGCCTTTGCCGCAAACGTAGCGAAACGGCTGGAGGCCGAAGGCGCCGCGCTGGACATCGGTGCCTATCGCGATGCCCCGCCGGGGCTGCGCATTTGGTGCGGATCAACGGTCGAGACAAGCGACATTCGCGCAATGCTGCCCTGGCTTGACTGGGCGTATCGATCCGAGATCTCGGCGCTTTCGTAATCGCGTCCCGGGCTCGACCCGGGACCACCCCATTCGCAAGAGGCCCCGGATCAGGTCCGGGGCGTGACAAAAATCCAAGGACCCAATGCCATGGCCCCCAAAGTCCTCGTCTCCGACAATCTATCTGAAACCGCCGTCCAGATCTTTCACGACCGTGGGATCGACGTCGATTTCCGGCCCGAACTGGGCAAAGACAAAGACGCGCTTCTGGCCGCGATCCCAAACTACGACGGGCTGGCGATCCGGTCGGCGACCAAGGTCACCGAAAAATTGCTGAACGCCGCCGAAAACCTTAAAGTCGTTGGCCGCGCCGGGATCGGGGTTGACAACGTCGAAATTCCTGCCGCTTCGAAGAAGGGCGTGATCGTCATGAACACGCCTTTTGGCAACTCGATCACCACCGCCGAACATACGATCAGCATGATGATGGCCGTGGCGCGGCAGATCCCGGCGGCCAATTCGTCGACCCAGGCCGGTAAATGGGAAAAATCGCGGTTCATGGGGGTCGAGCTGACCGGCAAGACCCTGGGCGTGATCGGTGCAGGCAATATCGGTGCGATCGTCTGCGACCGGGCTTTGGGGTTAAAGATGAAGGTACTGGCCTATGACCCGTATCTCTCGGGCGACCGGGCCAAACAGTTGGGGATCACCAAGGTCGAGCTGGACGAGCTTTTGGGGCGTGCCGATTTCATCACACTGCACGTGCCGCTGACCGACAAGACGCGCGGCATCATTTCGGCCGAGGCGATCACCAAATGCAGACCCGGCGTGCGCATCATCAATTGTGCGCGCGGCGGGCTGATCGACGAAGACGCGCTGGCTGAGGCGCTGAAATCGGGGCATGTGGCGGGGGCCGCGCTGGATGTGTTCGCGAAGGAGCCTGCCACCGAAAACCCGCTTTTTGGCCTCGATAACGTTGTGGCGACTCCGCATCTGGGCGCCTCGACCACCGAGGCGCAAGAAAACGTGGCGCTGCAGGTGGCCCAGCAGATGTCGGATTACCTGCTGACCGGCGCGGTGTCGAATGCGCTGAACATGCCGTCCGTCACCGCCGAGGAGGCGGTGATCATGGCACCATGGCTGAAGCTTGCCGATCATCTGGGCGCATTTGCCGGGCAAATGACCAACGAGCCGATCATGGCGATCAACCTGCTTTACGATGGGTCCGTGGCCGATATGAACCTGGAAGCACTCGGCTGTTCGGCTATTGCCGGCATCATGAAAGCCGCGAACCCTGATGTGAACATGGTCTCGGCCCCGGTGATCGCTGAGGACCGGGGGATCAAGATCAGCCGCACGACGCAGAGCAAAAGCGGCGTGTTTGACGCCTATGTCAAGCTGACCGTGGTGACCGACAGGCGCAAGAGGTCCATCGCGGGCACCGTATTTTCAGACGGCAAGCCGCGGTTCATCCAGATCAAGGGCATCAACATCGACGCCGAGATCGGGGCGCAAATGCTTTACACCACCAACAAGGACGTGCCGGGCATTATCGGCGCTTTGGGGACCACCCTGGGCGCGAACGATGTGAATATCGCCAACTTTACCCTTGGGCGCACCAAGGCAGGGGGCGATGCAATTGCGCTTCTCTATGTCGATGACGCGATCCCTGGGCCGGTGCTCGACAAGCTTTGCGCGACCGGTCTATTTCAGACCGTGGCCCCGCTGGAATTTGATGTGACCTGAACGCGGAAAAGGATTTCAATGACCGTCTATGCAATCGGCGACATTCACGGGCAGCTTGACATGCTGCGCGCTGCCCATGACCGCATCGCCGCCGACAAGGCGCGCGAGGGGACGGCGGATGCGACGGTCGTGCATATCGGTGATTTCGTTGACCGCGGGCCAGATGCCAAGGGCACGCTGGACTGGCTGATTTCGGCCAGCGCCGATGGCGCGCCTTTCGTGTTCATCCGCGGCAACCATGACCGACTGATGGAGGCCTTTCTGGACCCCGATGCCTTTGCGGGCACGGTTCATGCCAAATTCAACTGGCTGCAAGAAAATTTGGGCGGGGCGCTAACCCTGGCGTCCTACGGTGTGGCGACCGGTCCCCTGACCCGGCGCGAAAAACTGCGGGCCGCAGCCCTTGACGCGATCCCCGAAAAACACCGCGCCTTCCTCGCGGGCCTCACCCCCTATCACCACGAGGCCGAGCTTTGCTTTGTTCACGCGGGCATTCGGCCCGGTGTGCCATTGGATCAACAGTCCGACGCGGATTTGATCTGGATCCGCAGCGACTTTCTGGACGATTTGCGCGATCACGGGCCGCTGATCATCCACGGCCACACCCCGGTGTGGCGGATCGAGCACATGGGTAATCGCGTGAACATCGACACCGGCGCGGGCTTTGGTCGCCCTTTGAGCGCAGTGGCCATCGAGGGGCGATGCGTTTTCGAGCTGACTGGAACCGGCCGGACGGCTGTGACCTGAGCCGCGCCGGATCGCGCTGCGGGCGCTAAATTCGGTGGAATTTCCATCAAAGCTGCTGGCCGAATTTTCTAGTCGTCTTTCAACCGGCCAAGTCCGCGGGCGCTGATCCAGGCGCTGGCGATCAGGAAAACCAACGCAAGCGCGACCAGTTGGGCATATTGTGTTTCGCCCGGCAGGCCCCTCAGGGCCACCGCCACGACCAGCAGAATCAGCCCGGTAAGTGAAACGGTCAGGCGGAATTTCATGTCTCCGCGGGTGGGGCCAAAATAGGTCAAACGAGCCTCCTCAAGGTTGCCGCGTATTCACCCCATAGACCGCCAGCACCAGTCCGGCGGCCTGTGATAATTCTAGCATCGTCGAAAATTGGTTAAAGAAGTATTTCGCCCTTAGCGAGATTCGGCGATTTTTCGCGGATTTCAGGCCCAGTCCAAAACCACTTTGCCGCAGTCCCCGGCGCGCATGACCTCGAATCCTTTAGCAAAATCAGCGACATCGAACTGGTGCGTGACAACACGGGCAACATCCAGACCGTTTTCCAGCATCGCAATCATTTTGTACCAGGTCTCGAATATTTCGCGCCCATAGACACCCTTGATCGTGATCGCCTTGAAAACGATCCGGCTCCAGTCGACCGGGCTTTTGCCCGGCGGGATTCCCAAAAGTGCGATCTTGCCGCCCATCACCATCGCCTCGACCATCTGATCGAGCGCGGCCTGACTGCCCGACATCTCGAGCCCGACGTCAAACCCCTGAGCCAGTCCCAGCTTGCCAATCACGGAAGCCAGGTCATCCCTGGACGGATTAACAGGCACTACATCGGCAACCTGCGCTGCCAGTTCCAGACGGTCTTGATTCAGGTCGGTTATTACGACATTCCGGGCACCGGCGTGGCGCGCCACCGCGGCGGCCATGATCCCGATCGGCCCGGCGCCGGTGACCAGCACATCCTCGCCGATCAGATCGAAACTCAGCGCCGTATGCACGGCGTTCCCGAGCGGGTCGAGGATCGCCCCGATCTCGTCACTGATGCCGTCGGGCAAAGGTACGACGTTGAAGGCCGGTAAGGCCAGGTAATCGGCAAAAGCACCTTGTTCGTTCACGCCAATGCCGCGGGTTTCGGGATCGAGGTGAAACTTGCCGGCCCGGGATTGACGCGACTGGTGGCCGATTAAATGCCCCTCGCCCGAAACGCGTTGGCCGACACTCAGGTCGCTGACATTGCGGCCCAGCTCGACGATCTCGCCGGCGAATTCATGGCCGGTGATCAGCGGCACCGGCACTGTGCGCGCGGCCCAATCGTCCCAGTTCCAGATATGGATGTCGGTGCCGCAGATGCCGGTTTTCCTGATCTTGATCAGCACCTCGTCCGGTCCGATCTCGGGAACCGGCGCGCGGATCATCCACAACCCCATTCCGGGTTTCGACTTTTCCAGGGCGCGCATGGTGTTTTGCATCAGATCACCCCGGTATCGCGGCCTGCCTGAGCGAAGGCGCCCAGCGCAAAATCAAGGTCATCGCGGGTCAGCCCCGCGTTCATCTGAGTGCGAATGCGCGCTTGCCCGCGCGGCACTACGGGAAAGAAGAAGCCCGCGACATAGACGCCAAGATCGTAAAGCCGGGCGGCCATCGCCTGGGCCGGATGGGCCTCGCCCAGCATCACCGGAATGATTGGGTGTTCGCCGGGCAGGAGCGCGAAGCCGATGTCTGTCAGACCCGAGCGCCAATGGGCGGCGTTGTCAAAAAGCTGCGCGCGCAGATCGTCGCCCGCTTCGGCCAGATCAATCGCCACCAGCGACGCCGCCACCACCGATGGCGGCAGGGCATTGGAAAAGAGATAGGGCCGGGCGCGTTGGCGGAGCAAGTCGATAACTGGCTGCGGCCCCGCGACATAGCCACCAATCGCCCCGCCAAGCGCCTTGCCAAGGGTTCCGGTCAGAATATCCGCGCGCACTCCGAAATGGGAGGGGGTGCCCTGGCCCCTGGGACCCATAAACCCGGTGGCGTGGCAATCGTCGACCATGAGGATGGCGTCGTATTGATCCGCCAGTCCACGGATCTCGGGCACGCGCGCCAGATACCCGTCCATCGAAAAGACCCCGTCAGTGGCGATCATGATGTGCCGCGCGCCGCTGCTTCGGACCAATTTCAACTGAGTTTCCAGGTCGTTCATGTCAGAATTTGCAAACCGATACCGCCGGGCTTTGCATAGGCGGATACCGTCAATGATCGACGCGTGGTTCAGCGCGTCCGAGATGATGGCGTCATCGGGGCCCAGCAGCGGCTCGAACAACCCGCCGTTGGCGTCGAAGCAGGCGGCAAACAGAATGGCGTCGTCCATTCCCAGCCATTCGGCCAGCCGCGATTCCAGGCGCCGATGCGACGCAGACGTGCCGCAGATGAACCGGACGCTTGCCATACCGTATCCGGCCTCGTCCATGGCGGTTTTGGCGGCGGCGATCAGTGCCGGGTGATCGGCGAGACCCAGATAATTGTTTGCGCAAAGGTTCACGATGCCAGTCCGCCGGGTCCCATCGACCGATACGTCGATGCGACCCGCCTGGGCCGAGATCAGCGGGCGTTCGCGTTTCATCAGCCCGTCGGCCTCGATCGCGGCCAAAGTGTCGGTGATCTGGTTTAGAAATGCCTGGGACATGGACATACCTGCTGCGTCATCGCCCTAATCTACCATAACGGACGCTCGTATGCTATAGCAGATTTATCCGCTATATTGGACGATGAGGAAGGCGCGGGCGGCCCTCTCATCCGCCCTGATCGCATGGGGCTGGTCGGCCGCATATCGGGCTGTGTCGCCCGCCCCGAGGGTCCGCTGAGCTTCGCCTGATACCACTGTCAACGCGCCGTCGATCACGCTCAGATGCTCGCGCGCGCCTGCCTCGTGGGGAGCGCTGTCCAGCGCGCCGCCTTTCTCGAAAATCAGCTCGTAAACCTCGTGCTGGCCGGCGGCTTCGGGCGGGCTGAGGATACGGATACGGCAGCCGGACCCATGGCTGTCTATGGTCGGGGTGGATGCGGCCCCCAAAACTTCGATGGTATCCGCGCCAGCCTCTTCAGTGTCCAGAAGCCCGGCAAAATCAACGCCTAATGCCTGGATCAGGTTCCAAAGCGTGGCAACGGTCGGACTGGATGTGCCGCGTTCGATCTGGCTGACCATTGACCGCGACACACCCGAAAGCCGCGCAACCGCGTCGAGCGACAGCCCGCGGTCCGCGCGCGTTTCCTTGAGCCGCGCCGCGAGGCGCGATGTGATGTCGGATTTGGTCATGACACCGCACAGCGTGGGCGTGCGGTGCCGCGCTGTCAATCACCGCCGCGCCAGCGTCGCGATGCGGACGGTTTTCATTTGCCGCAGTGCGGCGTAAGTTGCCATCGACTTTCAACAGCAAGGACTGGCGATGAGCGAGGTGGTGATATTGGACGGCGCGCGCACCGCGATCGGCACATTCGGCGGATCGCTGGCCGGGACCAGCGCCATTGAACTTGGCCGCATCGTCGCGAGGGCCGCCATGGAGCGGTCAGGGGTCGAACCAGACCAGATCGGACACGTCACTTTTGGCCATGTCATCAACACCGAACCCAGCGACATGTACCTCAGCCGCCGCGCGGCGATGGACGCGGGCATTCCCGAAACCACACCGGCGATGAACGTCAACCGCCTGTGCGGGTCGGGGGCGCAGGCGATCGTGTCGGTCGCGCAGTCTCTGATGCTGGGCGACGCCGATTTTGGCTTGGCGGGCGGGTCGGAAACCATGAGCCGGTCACCCCACATCCGGTCGCGCGTGCGGTTTGGTCAGAAAATGGGCGATGTCGCCGCGCAGGATATGATGCTGGGCGCGCTGAACTGCCCGTTTGGGACTGGGCACATGGGTGTTACCGCCGAAAACGTAGCGGTCGAACATCAGATCAGTCGCGAAGCGCAGGATGCCTTTGCGCTGACCTCGCAAAATCGTGCGGCGCGTGCCCAGGCACAAGGGCATTTCGACAGCCAGATCGTGCCGGTCGAGGTGCGGGTGCGCCGCGACACGGTCGCCTTCGACCGCGACGAGCACCCCAAGGAAACAACTGCCGAGGCGCTGGCCGGTCTTCGGCCTGCCTTCCACAAGGACGGCACCGTCACCGCCGGCAACGCCAGCGGGATCAATGACGGTGCCGCGGCGATTGTGCTGGCTCGGGCCGAGGCGGCCGACCGCGCGGGGCTGAAGGCGACAGCGCGCATTCTGGGCTATGCCCACGCCGGGGTGCGGCCCGAGGTGATGGGACTTGGCCCGATCCCGGCAGTGCAAATGCTGTTGGCAAAAACCGGGCTGACGGTCGATGATTTCGACGTGATAGAATCGAACGAGGCGTTTGCTGCGCAGGCGTTGGCAGTCTCGGGCGTCTTGGGATTTGACAGCGCCAAGGTGAACCCGAACGGCGGTGCCATTGCCCTGGGCCATCCCGTCGGCGCGACAGGGGCGATAATCACCATAAAGGCGCTTTACGAACTCAGACGCACTGGCGACAAAACCGGCCTGGTGACGATGTGCATCGGCGGCGGACAGGGCATCGCGATAGCCATCGAGATGCTCTGACATTAGCAAGAAAACAATGCGTTAATCCCACATCGGTTAAACGAGCGTTCATCTTAGCAAGGCAGTTTCCACCACGAGGTATTGGTAAAGACTGCCCCCATGGGTAAACAGGTAGGCTTGGATCTGGTCTATCGCCTGGCGCAGGAGCGTCGGGCGCGATTGGCGGCTGAGCGGCTGTTGGAGCAAAAGCAGCGCGAGCTTTTGTCGGCCAACGAAAAACTTGCCGACCATGCGCGGTACCTGTCCGACGAAATTGTGGTGCGCCGCGAACAGGTGCGATCATTCCAGTCCGAAACCGAGACGCTGAAAGGCCAGAACAGCCGCGTTCTGGAAGACCTCGAACGCGCCAATCACGCCATTCTGAAGGCCGAACGGCGGCTCTGGGATTCGCTGGAAACCATTCAGGACGGGTTCGCGGTTTTTGACGCGGGCCGGCGGCTGGTGACCGCGAACCGATCCTATCTTGCACTTTTTGACGGCGACGAGGGGGTGACCATCGGCGCGCATTACCACGACATCATGTCGGTCGCGGCCAACGAAGGACTGGTCGATCTTGGCGAGGATGAGCCCGACGCCTGGGTCAACGACATGGTGGCGCGACTGTCGCTGAACCCGATTCCGCCTGTGGTGCTGAAACTGTGGAATGACAAATTCGTGCGACTGATCGAACGGCGCGGTGACGGTGGCGATACCGTGACGTTGGCCCATAACATCACCGACACCATCCGCCACGGCGCCGAGATGGAGGAAGCCCGCGAAATAGCCGAGACCGCGAACCGCGCCAAGTCGGCCTTTCTGGCCAATATGAGCCACGAAATCCGGACATCGATGAACGGCGTCGTAGGCATGGCTGATCTGTTGGGCGAGACCGATCTGGACGACGAACAAGTGTCTTACGTCGAGACCATCAAGAGTTCGGGCGAGGCGTTGTTGGTGATCATCAACGATGTCCTGGATTTCTCGAAGATCGAAGCCGACAAGCTGATCCTGCACCCCGAACCCTTTGACCTGGAACGCACAATTCACGAAGTGATCATGCTGCTGCGCCCGTCGGTCCAGGACCGGTCGGTCGATCTGATCGCGGATTTCGACATTTTCCTGCCCACGGCTTATGTCGGTGATCCGGGGCGCATCCGGCAAGTGCTGACCAACCTGACCGGGAACGCCACCAAATTTACCGAACTGGGTCATGTTCTGATCCGCGTGGTCGGGTTCGAGGCCGAAACACCGGGCACGCAGCGCCTGCATATCACTGTCGAAGACACCGGCATCGGCATCCCCGAGGACAAGATCGACCACATTTTCGGCCAGTTCAATCAGGTCGAGGAGGATCGCGACCGCAAGTTCGAGGGCACCGGTCTTGGTCTGGCGATCACCCGCAAGCTGGTCGAGCTGATGGAGGGCGAGGTCTGGGTGGAAAGCGAGCTGGGCCAGGGAAGTTGCTTTGGATTTTGGCTGGAACTGCCGGTCGCCGAAGAGGCGGGCACGCCGGCACCGACGCTTCCGGCAAATCTGCGCCGGGTTCTGATTGTCGATGATCTGGCCATCAACCGCGAGATTTTGGAAAAGCAACTGGCCATGCTGGGGCTCGAAGTGATCATCCGTCGCTCGGGCGCGGATGCGATCGAGAACGCCTTGGCGGATGTCGATCTGATCATAAGCGACCACCAGATGCCGGGCATGAGTGGGATCGAATTCGCCAAAGCGTTGCGCGATCGCGGATCGCGCGCTCCATTTGTTTTGCTCACTTCGAACCCGACCGAAGCGCGGGCCTGCGACGACCCAAGTCTTTTTGTCGCTATTCTTCAGCGCCCGGTCTTGCGTCGTGACCTCTTTGCTATGCTGCAGGGTCTTGTTCAGGACTCCGAACCGGCCCAGGGAGCTTCTGCACTTGTGCCAACCTCGACCGACGCGCCGCGCGAGCTGCGCAAGATGCGAGTGCTGGCCGCCGAAGATAACAAGACCAATCAGTTGGTTTTGCGCAAAATGCTGAAAACTCTGAATATCGAGCTGGAATTTGCGGGCAATGGGGTCGAGGCGGTCGCCGCCTATACCGCCCGCCGCCCGGATTTCATCTGCATGGATATCTCGATGCCCGAGATGGACGGAAAAGAAGCCGCGCGGCGCATTCGGGCGATCGAGATCGACAACAACCTTGATCCGGTTCCCATCTGCGCGCTGACCGCCCACGCCATGTCGGGCGACGCCAAGGAAATTCTGGCCGCGGGTCTGGATTACTATCTGACCAAGCCGCTGAAAAAGGCCGCGCTGGTTGATCATATCCTGACCCATATGCCCGAGGGCGTTCAGCCGGTCGCCGCCCTGGACGGCCCCGCCGCTTGACGGGTTGTGCAACGCCCAGCACCCTGACCCCATGATTACCCGCCGCACCTTCCAGCCCCGCGCATTGGGCGAAATAGCGATCCGCTGCGCCGACATCGGCGCGATGGCGGCCTTCTACGAGGACGTGATCGGGCAGCCCTACCGGGTCGAGCATTTTGGCTGGGTCGGGTGGCGCGGAATCTTCACCGACGATCCGGAAGGCAATACCGTGGAATTGGTGGCGTTTGATCCTTCAGAGATGACCGGGTGATGGGTTTCAAGGTTGAAACCCTAGTTAAGTTATTGTTTTTATGGAGAAAAGACATTGAAACTGGAATTTGTGTGCCGCCATTGGGTTGGAATTTCGGCGCGCGCCTGTCTGACCCTAGCCCCACGCGATCATTTCGGCGGGGATTTTGAACGGCTCGGGCCGTTCTAATGCGTCCAGCATCCACTGGGCCACGTCGCTTCGCGAAATCTTGGACGCAGCGCTGCATCGCTCGATATTTCGGGCCTTATCGGACGGATCGCTGTCGATCAGCCGTGCGGGGCGCACGACCAAGGTGTCAAGCCCGCTGGCCGCGTAGACGTCTTCCATGCGCCCGGAGTCTTGCAACGTAATCGCCAATTTACTGTTTCGAAACAAAAACCTGGATACCGCGTCGACCTTGTGAATGCTGTCACCCGCCCCCGCCGCGCTCATCGCGATCAGGCGGGTCACGCCGTGCTTTTTCATGGCGCTGACAATGCACCGCGCGCTGACTTGGGAAAAATCTGTCTGGGACAAAAGCGTGGACCACGGGTTGGATGCGGTCTTGCGCCGAATTCCGAGACACGAAATAACGGCATCCTTTCCTTGGACGACAGGCTCAAGCGCATTTGCGTCCAAGACATCACACAGGACAACCGCAAGCCCGTCACGGTCCTTGAGATTTTCCTTTGAGCGGACAAGGGCAGTGACATGGTGGCCCCGATCAGTGGCCATCTGGACCAGCAATCGGCCCGTCGCACCTGACGCGCCCAGAACCAATATGTGTTTGTGCTTCATCTCCAAGATCCCTCAGCTTGCACGAAAATTGGATCACCCGATCAACCTCTTACATAACTGTCAGACATCAAGTTGCGAATTCTTTAGGCCGAAAGCCAGCCCGAAAAGAGGTTGCCTCAATCTTCGGCGATGACTTCCAGAAAAGCCTCGCCAAAGCGTTCGGTGTGGCGGCTGCCCAAAAGGCGTTCGATGTCACCCAGCGATGTGGGGCGGGCCTCGGCCACGCGGGCCAGAAGGCGGGCCGAACAGCTCATTGGTTTGCCGGTTCCGTCACCGCCGCGCGCAAGATCGGCCTGGGCTGCCATCAGTCGGTCGTAGACCGCACCGGTTTCGCGCCCCGCCAGTTTGCGCCGTGCCGGGTGGTCGGGCGCGGGGGCATCGCCGTTGATAACTTCAAGAAACATCGCCCCGTAACTTTCGAGTTTCTTTGCACCGACACCGTTGATGCGGGCCATCCCGTCAAGATCGCTGGGCCGGGTTTCGGCCATTTCGATCAGCGTGCGGTCGGGAAAGATCACATAGGCGGGCACGCGCGCGGCTTCGGCCAGGGCGCGACGGCGCGCTTTCAGGCCCGCGAACAGCGGCGCGGCATCGTCCCTGATCAGCGCGCGGGCCCGGCTGCGATTGGGGGCTTTTGAGATGGTATCGCGGCGCAGGGTGATCGTGGCCTCGCCCTTTAACACGGGTCGCGCGGCGTTTGTCATACGCAAAGCACCGTGGCGGTCGGGATCGGGGCGCATAAGGTCGCGGCCCATCATCTGGCGAAACACGGCCTGCCAGAAACGTCGGTCGTGATCTTTGCCGACACCAAAGGTTTGCAAGTCGTCGTGGCCCCGCGTGCGCACCTTGTCCGTAACATTGCCGATCAGGACATCGATCAAATGCCCGGCGCCAAAGCGCTCGCCCGTCCTCAGCGCCGCTGACAGGGCCATTTGTACTGCTTGCGTGGCATCGAAAGTCTCGGGCGGCGTGGCGCAGAGGTCGCAGTTGCCGCACCGCTCGGCCACCTCGCCGAAATAGCCCAGCAGGGTCTGGCGGCGGCATACCAGCGCCTCGGCCAGACCCAGAAGAGCGTTCAGCCGACCGTGATCGGCGGCGCGGCGGTCAGCCGGTGCCAGCCCTTCGTCGATCTGGGCGCGGCGCAAGCGTATGTCGTCGGCACCATAAAGCGTAAGCGTATCGGCCGGCGCGCCGTCGCGGCCCGCGCGGCCGATTTCCTGATAATAAGCCTCGATCGACTTGGGCAGGTCAGCGTGCGCCACCCAGCGGATGTCGGGCTTGTCGATGCCCATACCAAAGGCCACCGTGGCGACCACGATTAACCCGTCTTCGCGCTGGAACCGGGTTTCGACCAGCCGCCGGTCGTCGCGGTCCATGCCGCCGTGGTAATGCGCGCTGGCATGGCCTTCCTCGGCCAGCGCGCGGGCCAGCGTTTCGGTCTTGGCGCGGGTTCCGCAATAGATGATTCCCGCCTGCCCCTTGCGCGCCGCCGCAAAGGTCAGCATCTGTTTTCGCGGCACGTCCTTGGCCTGGAAGGCAAGCCGGATGTTGGGCCGATCAAAGCCGCGCAGAAAGGTCTCGGGCGGCGCACCGTCGAACAGCCGCGCGACGATCTCGTCGCGTGTTTCGGCGTCAGCGGTGGCGGTAAAGGCTGAAAGCGGCACATCAAGCGCTGCCCGCAACGCCCCAATCCGCAGATAATCGGGGCGAAAATCGTGACCCCACTGGCTGACGCAATGCGCCTCGTCGACCGCGATCAGCGACACGCCGACGCGCCTGAGCATTGCCGTGGTTCCCGACGCCGCCAGCCGTTCCGGAGCCATGTAGAGAATTTTCAGCCGACCTTCGTCGAGGCCGGCAAATACCGCTTCGGTTTCATCCGCCGTGTTGCCACTGGTCAGGGCACCTGCCGCCACACCGGCCTCGCGCAGCCCGCGCACCTGGTCGCGCATCAGCGCAATCAGCGGCGAGATCACCACCGTCACACCGCTCTGCATCAGGGCGGGAAGTTGAAAACACAGTGATTTTCCGCCACCTGTGGGCATAATCGCCAGCACATTCTTGCCGGCCACGACCGCGTCGACGATCTCGGCCTGCCCAGGGCGGAAACCCTCGAACCCGAATACAGATTTCAGAAGCGCCTCGCGGCCCATGATCGCCCAAATTTTAGTAAAACTGCTCGCTTTTGATGGAGCATTTCACACTAAGATTCAGTGAACAAGATCAGAATCCGCTCAGATTGTTGATCAGGATAATGCGCAGCGCGTAAACGCCGATCAGTGCCACCAGCGGCGCCAGATCCAGACCACCCGCGTTGGGCATGAAGCGGCGGATCGGGTCATAGACGGGTTTCAGCAGGCGGTTCAGCCCGTACCAGATCTGGGCGACAAACTGCTGGCCCAGATTCAGCACCTGAAAGCTGATCAGCCAGCTCATAACGATATGCACGATCATGACGAACCAGGCCACGTCCAGAATAAACAGCAGGATTTGCAGTATTGAGGTCATCGGCCCGGATCCCTTTTGTCGGTGCTGGGTGATTTAGGGGCAGTGGCGGCTTGGCGCAAGCCCGGGCGCGCGATTGTGGTGAACCGGGCGCGGCGTCAGCCTTGACCTTGGACACCGGCACCGCGATAGCAGGGCAATGTACCCCTTTATCCGCATGATCCACCATATCCGGCGCGCCCGGCGGCTGCCGCCACTGGGGTTATTTGATGCGCATGTCTCGGACCACCGCTGTTGGCCCTGGGACATCGACCTGTGGCTGGAGCTGAACAACGGGCGCACGTTGACGCTTTACGATCTCGGTCGGCTGCCGCTGGTCACGCGCCAGGGTCTGGACAAGACCATCCGGGGCAGCGGCATGTACATCACCGTTGCAGGGGCGGCAATCCGCTATCGCCGGCGCATTCAGCCGATGCGCAGATTCACGATGAAAAGCCGACTGCTGGGCTGGGACAACCGGTTCATCTATTTCGAACAATCGATGTGGCTGGGCGAGACCTGCGCCAACCACCTGATCTTGCGCAGTGCCATCGCCCGGCGTGGTCAGGGAATCGTTCCCCCGACCGAATTGGCGGCATTGCTGGGCGTCGACGCGCAAAGCCCGCCTCTGCCTGACTGGGTTCAGAACTGGATCGACGCCGAGGCCACACGGCCCTGGCCACCCGAAGCACCTTGAGGTTGCGAAGGCGCAAGACACCTGCCTAACTGCGCCCCAGGATTTAGGGGCGTGCATATGACCGATCGGACGGCGTCGCGGCGCATCTGGGGCTGGTATTTCTTCGACTGGGCAAGCCAACCCTATAACACGCTGCTGCTGACTTTCATCTTCGGCCCGTATTTCGCGAGCATCGTCAGCCAACGCATGATGTCGGACGGGATGGAATCTGAGGCGGCCGGGGCCTACGCCCAATCGATCTGGTCCCTGGGCCTGACGGTATCGGGGCTGTCTATCGCCCTTCTGGCGCCCTTTTTGGGGGCCATGGCCGATGCGTCCGGGCGCCGTATGCCCTGGATATGGGCGTTTTCAGCGCTCTACGTTGCCGGATCGGCGGCGCTTTGGTTTGCTTATCCTGATGCCTCGAACTTCGGCTGGATTCTGGTGGCTTTCGGCATCGGAATTGTCGGGATGGAATTCGCAACCATCTTCACCAATTCTCTGCTGCCCGATCTGGGTGATCACGGCGAAATAGGAAATATCTCGGGAACCGGTTTTGCCTTTGGATATCTGGGCGGTGTGCTGGCGCTTGCCATCATGCTTTTGCTGTTCGAGGACGGTGCCGGCCACACGATTATCGGGTTGAGCCCGCTCTTTGGGCTCGACCCGGCGACCAACGAAGGCACCCGTTTTGTCGGCCCGTTCACCGCGCTTTGGTATGTCGCCTCGATGGCGGTTTTCTTTCTGTGGGTCCGCGAGACGGGGTCGGCCCGCAAGGCAGACAGCGCTGGCGTCGCGGCGGCGCTCAGACAGCTCAAGACCACGGTCCTGAGCCTGAAGCGCCGTATCAGCCTGGCATCGTATCTGGGCTCGTCGCTGTTCTACCGCGACGCGCTGAACGGGCTCTATGGCTTTGGCGGGGTCTATGCGACGCTGGTGCTGGGCTGGTCGATCACCCAGATCGGAATATTCGGCATCTTCGGCGCGTTGACGGCAACGATTTTTTCCTGGCTTGGCGGCAAGGCCGACCGCAGATACGGCCCAAAACCGGTGATCGCGATCAGCATCGTCATCCTGATCATCGTCTGCATCATTATTGTCGGCATGACACGCGAACAAATTCTGGGTGTCCCGTTGATGCCCGGCTCGGCGATGCCCGACATCGTTTTTTACCTTTGCGGCGGCACCATCGGAGCAGCGGGCGGCACGTTGCAGGCATCGTCGCGGTCAATGATGGTGCGCCATTCGCACCCCGAACGCGCGACCGAGGCCTTCGGGCTTTACGCGCTTTCGGGCAAAGCGACTGCGTTTCTGGCACCAGCCCTGATCGGGCTTGCAACCTGGTTCACCGGATCGCCGCGGCTTGGCGTTTCTCCGCTGATCGGACTGTTCCTTTTGGGGCTGATCCTGCTATTCTGGGTGAAACCGGAAGGAGACCCAGGTCCGGAATGAACCGAGCAGTTGTTGCCTTCATAAGTATCCTGATTGCCGTGTCGACCGCCGAGGCCGAACCGCGCGCGCACGAGCTGTTCGGGAAGTTCCGCGAGGCGTCGGACCAGAGCGCCGCCTCGATTGGCAGTTATGCCAAAGGCTGCGGCGCAGGCTTTGTGGAATTGCCGGAAACCGGTGCGACCTGGCAGGCTATGCGGCTTTCGCGCAACCGAAACTGGGGCCATCCCGCAACCATCGCCTTTATCGAACGCCTGTCCCAGACGGCTGCAAAACAACCGGGGTGGAAAGGTCTTTATGTTGGAGACATCGGTCAGCCGCGTGGTGGTCCCATGACGTCTGGCCATATTTCGCACCAGATCGGGCTCGATATCGACATCTGGATGCTGCCCGCCGGGCACCTGAATCTGACCCGGTCCGAGCGCGAGGAAATCAGCTCGATTTCGGTGCGTACCGGCGACCAGAAATCTGTCAACGACAATTGGTCAAAAAGCCACGCCAAGATCCTGAAAGCCGCCGCCAGCGATCCGGCGGTTGATCGAATATTTGTGGCCGCCGCCGCCAAGATCGAGATGTGCAAGTCAGCCAGGAAGCGTGACGAGAAGTGGCTCAGGAAGATTCGCCCGCTTTATGGGCACAACACGCATTTCCATGTGCGCATGAAATGCCCCGAAAATTCGGTCCACTGCCGACCGCAAAGGCCAAGTATCGACTATATTTCAAATGGCGACGGCTGTGACGAAACCCTGCGATGGTGGGTGACCGGGTACCTGGAGGAGTTGAAAAAGCCAAAAGACCCCGACAAACCCAAACAGCGCGGGCCGCGCGATTACACAATGCAGGATTTACCCGGACAATGCGCTGGCGTTTTGCAGTCGGGCTGATTCTGGCCGCTTTGCAGGGTCACGTCGGGCCTGCATTTGCCGAAAGCGCCACGCATTTATCCAGCTTTTCATGGCACGGCGATGACGATAATTTTGGCGGATTTTCCGGGCTCGAAGTCAGCGACGACGGCACGAAATTCTGGGCTGTAACCGATCGCGGTTTCGCAGCGTCGGGCCAGATGATCCGCGACGACGCCGACCAGATCACGGGTGTAAAAGCCGGCCCCATGATCCCGATAATGTTCTTCGACAAGGGCACCCCCCTGCCCGAAAGCCACACCGACAGCGAAGGCCTCGCGCGGTCAAGCTCGGGCAGGCTTTTCGTGTCTTTCGAGGGCGTCGCGCGGGTCCGTGGCCTGAGTGTCGACAGTTATGAAACGCGCTGGATCCCCGGACCGCGCGACTTCGAAAGCCTCCAGATCAATTCGGGTCTCGAAGCGCTGGCGGTCGGCCCTGACGATGCCCTTTACATGATCCCCGAGCGCTCGGGCCGCCTGACCCGACCTTTCCCGGTCTACCGGGCGCGAAACCGTGACTGGGACATACCGTTCCACCTGCCGCGGCGCGGGCAATTTCTGCCGGTTGGCGCAGACTTCGGCCCTGACGGTAGGCTCTATCTGCTGGAGCGTCATTTCCTCGGGCTACCAGGCTTTCTGAACCGGGTTCGCGTGTTCACCATTGCCGATGATCGGGTGACCGACGAGGCCACGCTTTTTGAAACGCCCACACCGACCCACGATAACCTCGAGGGCATTGCCGTCTGGCGCGACCTGCAAGGATCGCTGCGCCTGACAATGATCTCGGACGACAATTTCAACATCTTCCAGCGCACCGAGTTCGTTGAATATCGAGTCATCGAGTGACTTGCGGATCGCTGAACCAGCTACTATGACCCGCCTGCCTGGGATGAGCCTGGGCCAAGTCTCCGAACACCTTGTGAAAAACGGAATCCCGCTATGACCCGCTATCTTCCCGGCGTAATTGCCATGGCCGCCATCGTTGTGGCCTCGAACATTCTTGTGCAGTTTCTTTACGGCCAATGGCTGACTTGGGGTGCGTTCACCTATCCGCTGGCGTTTCTGGTCACCGACCTGATGAACCGCATCTACGGCCCAACTGCTGCGCGTCGCGTGGTCATTGCGGGCTTTGTGACCGGTGTGATCTGTTCGCTGATCGGCACCCAGATCATGCTGCAGGGCGACGGATTTACTTACCCCGCTGTCACGGTACGGATCGCGATCGGTTCGGGCATTGCGTTCCTGACCGCCCAGCTTTTGGACGTGGCGATCTTTGACCGGCTGCGCGCCGGGGCCTGGTGGCGCGCGCCGCTGGCCTCGACCCTGGTTGGGTCGTCGGTTGACACCGCTCTGTTCTTTACCATCGCCTTTTCTGCCTCGTTGACATTTATCGAGCCCGCCAATGACGTCAGCTGGGCCGGGGGCATCTTGCCGATACTGGGCGCGGGCCCCGAGGTGCCGTTGTGGGTGTCGCTGGCAGTCGCGGACTGGCTGGTCAAGCTGTCGCTTGCATTGATCGCGCTGGTTCCCTTCCGCATCATTTCGGCCCGGATCCTGGCCGCAGCCTGATTTTCTTTGACAAACGCGGCAAAGCTGGCACGATACGTCCAACCGCAACAATTGAAAGGAGGTGATCCAGTGTCGAGAAAGATATTGGAGCGAGGTGTCGGGACAAGCGGGGGGTGTGCCTGCTGAGGCAGCCCTCGGTGGCGATGCGCCACCTGTCTGGGGTTAACCTAACCGACCCCACCTCCTAGAACTTTCGGGGGGCCGCCTGACCGGGCGGCCCTTTCCGCATCTGGGGTCATGCAGGCCATGCTGAGAATTACCGACGACATCGCCATCGAAGACTGGGAGCTTTCCGAAAGCTTCCAGCGCGCCTCGGGTCCTGGCGGGCAGAATGTCAACAAGGTGGCCACCGCGGTCGAACTTCGGTTTGAAGCCGCGCGCTCACCTTCGCTGCCTGGCCCGGTCAAGACCCGCCTGAGGCGGCTAGCTGGGCGGCGCTGGACCAAGGACGGCGCACTGATCATCCAATGCGACGAGACCCGCAGCCAAGCCCGCAACCGCGAGATCGCGCGCCACCGCCTAGCCGATCTGATCGCCCGCGCCATGATCGCACCAAAGCCCCGCGTCAAGACCCGACCGACCCTGGCCTCGAAACGCCGCCGCCTGGATACGAAAACCCGGCGCGGCGCGGTCAAGTCCCTGCGCGGCCGGGTTGAGGACCAGGATTGAGCAGCCGCGTCGAAATAAGCCGCATGCCGATGACATTCCCTTTGGAAACGGTCCGCTAGACGAGCACCGGCAGGGGTTTTTGCGCCCCTACGCCAAACACGCGTTTATATCGGTCAACCTCGGCCGCAGGCCCCATCGCTTTGAGCGGATTGTCGGAAAGTTTGACCGTGGGCCGCCCGTCTGCAGCGGTGGCCTTGCAGACCAGGCTGAAGGGGGCCAGAGCATCGTCTGGCATCAATCCGCGGAAATCATTGGTCAAAAGCGTGCCCCAGCCGAACGACACCCGCACGCGCCCGGCGAATATCTGATGCAATTCGACGATACGACCCGCGTCCAGCCCATCTGAGAAAATTACCAGCTTTTCGCGCGGGTCCTCGCCCTTGCCCTTCCACCAACTGATCGCCGTCTCGGCCCCGGCCACCGGGTCGCCGCTGTCGATGCGAATGCCGGTCCACCCCGCCAGCCAGTCCGGCGCGCGATCCAGAAATCCGCGTGTTCCGTAAGTGTCGGGCAGAATGACGCGAAGATTGCCGTCGTGTTCTTCCTGCCAATCTGCCAGCACCTGATAGGGCGCGGCGGCCAGTCCCGTTTCATCGTCGGCTAAAGCGGCATAAACCATTGGCATTTCGTGGGCGTTGGTGCCGATTGCTTCGATATCGCGGCGCATGGCGATCAGACAGTTCGAAGTGCCGACAAAGGCTTGGCCGAGCCCCTCGATCATCGCCTGTACGCACCAGTCCTGCCACAGGAATCCGTGCCGCCGCCGGGTGCCAAAATCGGCCAGGCGCAGGCCCTCGACGCCCCGCAAAAGTTCGATCTTTTGCCACAGCTTGGTCATCGCGCGGGCATAGAGTATCTGAAGTTCAAAGCGCCGCATGCCGCCCAGGACCGCGCGCGCGCGCAGTTCCATCAACACGGCAAGTGCGGGAATTTCCCACATCATCACTTCGGGCCAGGCGCCTTGAAACGTCAGCTCGTACTGCCCGTCGCGCACGTCCAGATGATAAGGCGGAAGTTTAAGCCCTTCAAACCACTCCATAAACTCTGGACTGAACATCTGGCGCTTGCCGTAGAACGTGTTGCCCCGCAGCCAGGTGCTTTCGCCGCGCGAAAGGCTCAGCGACCGGATATGATCCAGCTGCTTGCGCAATTCGCCTTCATCGACCAGCTCGGCCAATCGAATGTCGGTGGCCCGGTTGATCAGGCTGAACGTCACCTGAGTATCGGGCCGATGCCGAATAACCGACTGACACATCAACAGCTTATAGAAATCGGTGTCGACCAGCGATCGGACTATCGGATCAATCTTCCATTTGTGCGACCAGACGCGGGTGGCGATATCGACCATGGGCTCCTCAGACCAACGTGACGCCCCGAGCCTGCATCGCTTTGCACGCCGCTGCAAGGGACCCGTCCAGATCTATCGCCCGGCACAGATCAAGGCGCACCGTGACCGAATACCCCAGGCGCGCGGCGTCGGTGGCCGAGAAATTCACGCAAAAGTCGGTTGCCAGCCCCACTATTGTAAGGTCGCTAACGCCACGGCTGCGCAGGTAACCCTCAAGACCCGTTGGCGTGGTTTGGTCGTTCTCAAAAAATGCAGAATAAGAGTCTATTTCAGTCCGAAAGCCCTTCCGGATGATCAGATCAGCCGCGTCGGTAGCCAGGCCCGAATGGAAATCCGCACCCTCTGACCCTTGCACGCAATGATCGGGCCAGAGCACCTGCGGGCCATAGGACATCTTGGTCGTGTCATAGGGGGCCTTGCCGGTATGCGACGAAGCAAACGACGAATGCCCCGCCGGGTGCCAGTCCTGGGTTAGGATCACAGCCGCGAAATCGGATATCAGTTCATTGATACCTGGCACAATGGTATCACCCTCGGGCACCGCCAATGCGCCGCCAGGACAGAAATCGTTCTGGACGTCGATGACGATCAATGCGTGGTCGGGGCTGGGCATGCATGGGCTCCTTCGGTCTGGCGCATGGTTATGGCCGATGGTTCGGAGGCGTCAAGCGCCATTGCCAGGGGACCGCGGACCGAGCTAAACGCAACCCATGATCACAGTTGCCGCCCTCTACCAATTCGCGCGCTTAAACGATCCTGACGGCTTGCGCGCGCCGTTGCGCGCGGTCTGCGCGGCGGCCGGCGTCAAGGGCACACTGTTGCTGGCCCCCGAGGGGATAAACGGCACCATCGCGGGGCCCCGCGCAGGCGTCGAGGCGGTGATCGGGCATATCCGCACATTGCCGGGCTGCGCGGGTCTTGAGTGCAAGGAAAGCACCGCACAGGACATGCCGTTCAACCGACTTCGCGTCCGCCTCAAACGCGAAATAGTCACCATGGGCCAGCCGCAGGTCGACCCGACCGCAGCCATCGGGACCTATGTCGAACCCCGCGACTGGAACGCGGTTATCCGCGATCCTCGCACGGTGGTGATCGACACCCGCAACGATTATGAGGTAGCAATCGGTACGTTTCGGGGCGCGATAGACCCACGTACAGCCAGTTTTGGCGACTTCCCGTCCTGGTGGCGGGACAACCGCGCCGCGTTTCCAGGCAAGCGCATTGCTATGTTCTGCACTGGCGGCATCCGTTGCGAAAAATCAACGAACTATCTTTTGGGTGAAGGGGTACACGATGTCGTGCACCTGAAAGGCGGCATTCTGAAATACCTCGAAGAAGTGCCCCAGGCCGACAGCCTGTGGGACGGGGCCTGTTTTGTTTTTGACGGTCGCGTCAGCGTGATTCATGGCCTGAACGAAGGGCCGCATGAATTGTGCCACGCCTGCCGCCGTCCGCTTGAGCCCGGCGACCTGACCCGTCCGGAATATGAAAAAGGCGTGGCCTGCCACAATTGCCTCGGCCTGACCAGCGCAGCAGACAAGGCCAGGTTCCGCGAACGCCAGCGCCAGATCACTCTGGCCCAGGCCCGTGGCTCACGTCATTTGGGGCGCTGAACGCGCCAAGCCCCATTATCTTGTGGTTTTTGCCCCTCCCGGCCTTGACCATAGCTCGCAATCGAATGACAGTCAGAAAAGGCTTGAGCCGGGGGTCAAAACAGGTAGTTTCATCGCCCCGGCAATTGGTGGAGCAAGGGCATGAAACTGAGCATCGAACGCGGCGCATTGCTGAAGGCAGTGGCGCAGGCGCAGTCGGTTGTCGAGCGGCGTAATACGATCCCCATTCTGGCGAACGTCCTGATCGAGGCCGAGGGCGATCAGGTGTCGTTTCGTGCCACCGATCTGATTATCGAAGTCGTCGATAAGGCTCCCGCCAAAGTTGAACGCGCCGGGGCCACCACCGTGCCTGCCGTGATATTGCACGAGATCGTGCGCAAGCTGCCCGACGGTGCGCTGGTCGGCCTGACCGATGATCCCGCAACCGGGCGCCTGGCGGTCGAGGCGGGACGGTCGAATTTCTCGCTGGCCACGTTGCCGCGCGAAGATTTTCCAGTCATGGCCAGCTCGGAATATGCGTCAAATTTTACCGCCCCCGCACCGGTGCTTCGGCGGCTTTTCGACAAGTCGAAATTCGCGATTTCGACCGAAGAAACAAGGTATTACCTGAATGGAGTCTATATGCACATCGCAGAGGGAGATGACGGCCCTGTGCTCAGGTGCGTCGCCACCGATGGTCACCGTTTGGCCCGCATCGATGCCGATGTGCCTGCCGGAGCCGCCGATATGCACGGCGTGATCGTGCCGCGCAAAACCGTCGGCGAGCTCAGGAAACTTCTGGACGACGACGACGCCGAGATTGCGGTGTCGGTTTCCGAGACCAAAGTGCGTTTTGCGACGCCGAACATTACCCTTACCTCGAAGGTCATCGACGGCACGTTCCCCGATTACGCCCGCGTCATCCCCACCGGCAATACCCGGCGGCTCGAGGTTGATGCCGCGGAATTTGCCCGGGCCGTTGACCGGGTGGCGACGGTGTCGTCGGAACGGTCACGTGCCGTCAAACTGGCGCTGGACGAAGACCGATTGATCCTTTCGGTCAACGCGCCCGACAGTGGTGCCGCCGAAGAGGAATTGACAGTGGCTTACGGCGACGAGCGGTTGGAAATCGGGTTCAACGCCAAATACCTGCTCGAGATTGCGAGCCAAGTCGACCGCGAGAACGCCGTTTTTCTGTTCAACTCGGCGGGTGATCCGACGCTGATGCGCGAAGGCAATGACACGTCGGCGGTCTATGTCGTCATGCCGATGCGGGTGTGACGGCGCTTACCCGGCTCACCCTTTCTCACTTCCGGTCACACCGCCTGACCCGGTTGGTGCCCGGCGGACAGTCGGTGGTGCTTTACGGCCCCAACGGCGCGGGAAAGACAAACGTGCTCGAGGCCGTGTCGATGCTGTCACCGGGCCGGGGCCTGCGGCGCGCGGCAGCGGGCGACATGGTGCGCACGCCCGAAGGTGTGGGCTGGAAAGTGACCGCCGCGACTGCCGCGCACCGGATCGAAACCTGGTCCGAGGACGGCAATGGGCGCAGCGTGAAGATCGACGACAAACCGGTGCCCCAAAGCGCGCTGGCCAACCTGTTGGCGGTGGTCTGGCTGGTGCCCACGATGGACCGGCTCTGGACCGAAGGAGCAGACGGCCGGCGGCGGTTTCTGGACCGTATTGCGCTCAGTTTTCGCCCCAGCCATGGCGAGGCGGCGCTGGCCTACGAAAAAGCCATGCGCGAACGCAACCGCTTGCTGAGAGACCAGGTCAGCGATGCGCATTGGTACGCAGCGCTCGAGGCGCAGATGGCCCGCGCCGGGTCCGAGATCGAAACCGGACGGGCCGAGGCCGTCATGCGCCTGGCCGAGGCGCAAGCAGGCGCCGAGACCACTTTTCCAAGGGCCGATCTGACGTTGACAGACCCCGGCGGCGAGCCTTGCCAGCCCCGCGATGAACTGGCGCTTGCCGATGCCCTGGCCCGATCGAGGGCCGCCGATCTGGGCGCCGGTCGAAGCCTTGTAGGTCCGCACCGTGCTGACTTGCACGGCACCCTTGCAACCAAGGGGATCGACGCGCGCGATGCATCGACCGGGGAACAAAAGGCGCTGCTGATCTCGTTGGTGCTGGCCAACACAAGGGCGTTAACGGCCTCGGGTCGGGGTACTCCGGTGTTGTTGCTGGACGAGGTCGCGGCGCATCTGGACGCTGACCGGCGCGCGGCGCTTTTTGACGAGATATTCGCTCTGGGCGCGCAGGCCTGGATGACCGGAACCGGTGCAGAGCTGTTCGAAGGGCTTGAAGAAAAATCGCAATTTTTGAAAGTCAAAGAAGTGGGCGGCGTGTCAGAGGTTGGCGATGCAGATTGAACGGATCGAAGAGATGCGCCTGAGCGCAGGCGACGAGGCCGGGATTACCGCGCTGATGGCTCGTGCCTTTGACACCGATTTCGCCGGGCGGTCGTTTTTCATGCAGCGCCACCACGTGCGGCTGGTCATCCGCGGCCAAGGCGTTATCGGCCATATCGCGGTCGGGTTCCGGTCGGTGCGGCAGGGCAAGTCGCTGATCTCGGCGGCCACGCTTTCCGAGGTTGCAACCGACCCCGAACGGCGCGGCGAGGGCCTGGCCTCGGCTCTGCTTAGGGCGGCTATTGCTGAGGCGCGGCAAAGCCTAGCCGAATTTACCCTGCTATTCGGCGAGTCCGGGCTTTACGCGGGGCATGGGTTTGACCCGGTGCAAAACCGCCTGCGGTTTGTCGACATGGAAGGGGCCACGACCGGTGCGGTGAAATACCAGCCGGGCGTGCATTTGATGGTGCTGGCGCTGACCGGACGCGATTGGGACGCAGAGACGCCGGTCGACCTTTTGGGGCACCCGTTTTGAGCCGCTCTGGCGATGTACAGATCGCGCTTCTGCGTGGCATCAATGTGGGTGGGCGTGGCAAACTTCCGATGGCCGAATTGCGCGATATTCTGACGGCGCTCGGCGCGCGCGATGCGACAACCTACATCCAAAGCGGCAACGCGGTCTTTCGGGGTCGGCTGGCGGCGGTCCAGATTGCCGGAGCGATCGAAGCGGCACATGGGTTTCACCTGCAAGTAATCGTTTTGACCCGGGACGCGCTGAACGCGGCGATTGCGGCCAATCCGTTTCGCTGTGCCGAGGCCACGCCGAAGGCGCTGCACTTTTTCTTTCTCGCCGCGCCTGCCGCCCCGGATGCCGCCGCGCTGGATGCGCTCAGGGCGGCAGACGAGGACTGGCGGCTGCTGGGACGGGTCTTTTACCTGCACGCGCCTTCGGGCATCGGCCGGTCGAAGCTGGCCGAGCGGGCCGAGCGGCTTTTGGGCGTTGCGGCGACGGCGCGAAACTGGAACACCGTGGCCAGACTGGCAGACCTTGCGTCCGGGCTATGACCATCACATTCGCACAGGCCGCCCTTTATGCCGGGGCGCTTTTTATCTTGTTCCTCACCCCCGGTCCGGTCTGGGTGGCCATCGTCGCGCGGGCGCTGGCCGGCGGCTTTCGGTCGGCCTGGCCGTTGGCATTTGGGGTCGTGGTCGGCGACGTGATCTGGCCCCTGGTCGCGATAGCAGGCGTTGGCTGGGTCATCGGCTATTGGGCGGGCTTTCTGGGGGCGCTGAAAATCGTTGCCGCTCTGATATTTTTCGCCATGGGGTATCTCTTGGTGCGCAATGCAGAAAAATCGATTGCGTCAGACAGCCGACTGACCCGCCAGGGTGCCTGGGCGGGCTTTCTGGCGGGGTTCGCAGTGATCATGTCAAATCCCAAGGCGATCCTGTTTTACATGGGCGTCCTGCCTGGATTATTCGATCTTGCGGCACTGACCGCCACCGATATTGCGGTGATCTGCCTATTGTCCTTGGTGGTGCCGCTTTTGGGCAATCTGGCGCTGGCGCTGTTCGTCGCCCAGGCGCGGGCACTGCTGGGCTCGCCCAGGGCGCTCAGGCGCGTCAACATCGCCTCGGGCTGGATGCTGATCGGGGTTGGAGCGGTGATTGGGCTGAGTTATACCAACGGCCCCCAGATTTGACTCAAGGGGATTCCCACGAGCGGCGTGATCTGATTCAGTGGCATCAAGGCAAGGGAGGCTTTGATGGCAGTAAGGATTACGCGCAAAGACAAGTCCGCAGGCGAGCTTCGCCAGG
>JAKZRT010000199.1:0-3387 GCA_047518005.1 Brevirhabdus sp. | reverse complement strand
GGCGACGCAGCCTGCCCTTCTCGAACCGAGAATTGTCTGATAGTTTGATTGAACTTTCCGAATCGATGAGCCCCGAACCGGCAAGGGAACCAAGAGGGTTCCCTCTTTTGCCAGCGGCACGAGCGGCCGTTCTTTCAATGTGGGCGATCTCTTTAGTAAGGAAATAATGATGAAGGCAGTCATGTTGGCTGCTGGGATTGGCGCTCGGCTGGGACCAGCGGTCACCGAACACGCACCGAAGGTATTGCTCCGGTTTGGCGGCAAGTCGTTGCTGCAGCGGCACGTCGAGATTCTCAGGCGGCAAGGCGTCGGGGAACTGGTGCTCGGCGTCGGCTATCATCAAGATGAAATTGAACAGGAGATTGCCGATCTACGCGCGGAGGGATTTGTGCGTACGGTGTTCAATGAGGATTACGACCAGGGCAACATCGTCACCTTGTGGACCCTGCGCGACGAGTTGTGCTGCGGCGGACCGGTGTTGCTCATGGACGCCGACGTTCTCTATGACGAGGGTCTGTTGCGGCGTCTCGTCACCTCCCGGCACCAGAACTGTCTGCTGCTGGATCGCGCTTTCACGCCCGGCGACGAGCCGGTCAAGCTGTGCATCCGGAACGGCGAGATTGTCGAGTTCCGCAAGTGGCTGAGCGCCGAGTTCGATTTCTGCGGGGAATCGGTGGGATTGTTCAAGCTGTCGGTGCCCGTGGCCGAGAAGATTATCGCCCAGACCAAGCTCTATCTCATGCAAGGCCGCCGCCAGGAACCGTATGAGGAGGCGATCCGCGACGTGCTGCTGACGTCAGAGCGGCGCACGTTTTCTTTCGAGGACATCTCGGGTATGGCATGGATCGAAATCGATTTCGCCGCCGATGTCGAGCGCGCCACCAGCGAGATCCTACCGCGCATTCTGGCGGCGGCGGGCAGCGCGAGCGCGATGACCAGGGGCAGCGGCGAAACCAACCGAAGTTTGCAACCAAATCTATGACCGGCATTGGGGCGATAGCGACCGGCCCTGCAATTTCGGCGCTGATCGCCGCCGCGCTTTATATTGCGACCTATCTGTCATTCCTCCGTCTCTTGAGATACCCGCGAAACTGGGCTCGTCCGACTTTTGGGGCGTCGCTGGCAACGGCGGGGCTGGCGGTCGTCACGGTGGCCCAGGTATCGGTATCGTCGGATGGCCTCGACCTGGTGGCACTCGTGGTGTCGGCTGGGTTCATTGCAGTGCTGTTTGGCATAATTGCCGCTCCTGCTATCGACTTCGTGCCGGGATCCCCGCGCGCTATCGGCTTCCTGGCCAAACACGGGGATTACGCGGGCCTTTGCATGCTGGGACCAGCCCTGGCCGCCGGCTATGTCGTGCCCAACGTCAAGCTGCAAGGGGTGCTGGCTGTCGCTCTGGCACTCGAAATGGCGTGGTTTTTACAGCATAGGTGGACCGGCACGCGTCGGCTATATACCCTTGGTGATCATGACTTGCAGGTCCTGAATGCGCAGGCGAAAGGCGACCTTGAGGGCTTTGCCGGACGGCATCGCATGCGCGAGCTGGTGCTGTCGGACGGTGCCGTCGGCTGGCTCGGCTGCAGCAAAGTGACCCTGCCTTGCCCCTTCAACCTTTACCTTCACCGCCTCGGTCTCAATACAGCGCCGTGCTGCCGAGAGCACATCAGGGATATTGGTTACTTTGTCGCCTCCAGCCTTAAGGATATGGGGGCCGTCCACTGGATTGACGGTGGCACCCTTTTGGGAGCGGTGCGCGAGGGGGGTAAGCTTCTTGCGTGGGAAGACGACATCGACATCTCGGTTCTTCTCGACGGCGATACAACCTGGGAGGCGCTCGTCGCCGGGACCGCGGCGCGCGGCGCACAGGAAGGCTATTTTGTCGATGTCTTCAAGAAAAAGGGATACATCGCAATCTCCTACGATCCGCCGGGATCTTGGCCGTTCCGTTGGGAGCGCTACCGCATGCGCGGCGAGATCCGGCTTGACCTGGTCCCATTTCGCCACTCGGTGAGCGATGGTCAGCCGGTGCTGGAAAGACGACTGGCCAAGGGAGCCATGCCGTTGACCGAGAGCGGCGGCTACGGCGCACCACGAGAGACCGTGCTTCCGACCGCGACGATCAACTTCCTGGGCGGCAGCATCGCCTGCCCGAACAAACCCAAAACCTATCTGCGTGTCCTCTACGGTGACTTTGACGAGGTCGAATATACTTACGTCGACGCGGCGGCGGCCGAAACCCGGCGCCAGGCCGACGCGGCTGCGAAAGCGCAGATGCAAGTGCCGCTGGATGGTTGACCCGCGCCGCGAGGAGGCTGTCACGACGGCGATGGTGTTTTTCCTGTGCTCGCTGACGGCGGTTTTCTCCTTCTTCTTCGACTGGATCATCCGGTCGGGCCTGACGGCGTTTTTTGCAAGGGTTTGGGTGAGGGTTTCAAGATTGAAACCCTGTATAAGATGTTGAAAAATAGCAATTAAACGATTAGCGTCGGCGTTTTTCAGAACGATGCGCATTGCCAGGATTTCGCCCCGGATAATCCCCTGACATAGACCGGCCATGAAATCGAGCCGGCGCGAAGGCCGCGTGCGGCCTTCGCTTTTGATGCCCGCCTTAGAATTTGCCGTTTGAATTGGCCGCCTGATCGGCGGCGATGATCGGAGCAATAACGTCCCAGTGTTCCGCGATCTTGCCATCTGATACGCGGAACAGGTCGTAGAAGGCCGTCGGTTGGCCGCTAATGTCGCCTTCAGAAATTGTCAGCACAAAATTGCCTTGACCATAGATGTTATGAACCTTGGCGATCCGCATCGTAATTCCGGCTTCGGCCATCGATTGCAGGCCCGCGCCCAAGCCGGACACGCCATCCGCGATGTTTGAGTTGTGCTGAATATAGGCGTCGCCTTCGAAGAATTCGGGTAGGCGGTCAAAGGCACCGGCGACCATCACGTTCTGAACGAAATCGGTCACGAGCGCCTTGTTGGTGTCAGTAAGGTCAACATCCGCAACATTGCGCGCGCCATCGGTTTGGGTGTGTCCCGATGGATTGGGCGGTGCGACCGGCGCGAGGTTGTCCCAATGTTCGACGATTTTTTCGCCGTCGACGCGAAAAACGTCGAAAGCGACAAGCGGCACCGGCCCGAAACCTGTGAACACGCCATGAACAATGCCGATGTCGCCGTCAGCGATCACCCGGACAAGATCGTACGAAAAATCGGGGTTTCCAGCGACGACCGCGCCGATAAGACCTTTGAACCCGCATTTCCCAAGTATCGTCGATATTCAGTGCGGCGAGAAGGCGATTCTGCTATAAGAATCATGAAGTTGTAGCATACATGGAGCGGCGGATATGGCACACCCGATGGGTGAATCGAAACCGGGGTGCCTTCGGG
>JAKZRT010000198.1:0-4636 GCA_047518005.1 Brevirhabdus sp. | reverse complement strand
CTGGCGAAGCTCGCCTGCGGACTTGTCTTTGCGCGTAATCCTTACTGCCATCAAAGCCTCCCTTGCCTTGATGCCACTGAATCAGATCACGCCGCTCGTGGGAATCCCCTTGAGTCAAATCTGGGGGCCGTTGGTATTACCACCAACGTACCACTGGAATGGTTTTTGCTTCAGCCACCCCAAAAACTGAGAAACGCTGTCGGCCTGATGGTCGTGGCGTCCGTTGCGAAACAAAGTCATTTCGTCTTGTAATTCTGCCAACCAGGGCGCGTCCTTTGGCACAGACACCCGCCCACCTTCAATCAAAGGGGACACGTTCATCAGCCGCGTGGCCTTGTCCCCTTTCGGTACGATCCCAACAATATTCAGTTTTGACTCACGCCTGAGGTCTTGGACTAGGCTGAGACCGGAACCAGCCCTTTCGATAATAACCAGATCGGCGGACCATCGCGTTTCGTGTAAATGGATCGCGCGCCGCAATTCCGGAAACTCAAGACGCTGGAGTTTCACATCCAAAAGCCAGGCGCGTTTCTTGTACACGTGCCATGTCGTGCAGACCGAATAGTCATTCATTTCATCGGCACAGGACGCTGTGTTCCAACTCTGAATAATTCGATAACCTGCACCTTTTTCAGGCTGCTGGTCGTATGTTTTGAACCAGTTCCAATGGATTATACCGCCTTCTTTTGGCGCCGGCCTCTGCTGTTATTGTGCGGCGAATACAAAGGACCCAAGATATTCTTTTTGTCTGGTCAGAAACTGCAACGGCAGCCGTTTTTTATGGAGCAGATGACCCCCAAGCCGCTCAAGTTTGCCTTTCTTTCCCAGATCGACGACTATTTGATCTTCGGCGATCGCCGGAAGGTTGAGATGTTCCCAACCACCGGTTCGCAGAAGATAACCTGCCAGGTCCTCGTCGTGCACGCGTTGTTGAATCACGATGATCGGATCAGTGGTCGGCGCGTTCAGGCGGCTCAGCAGAGTTGACCGGAACCAATCGATGACGTTTTCACGAGCAATCTTGGATTCAACTTCGCCCGGCTTGTTGGCATCATCTACGATAATGATATCACCGCCACGACCCGTCATCGTCCCGCCGACCGAGGTGGAAAACCGCCCGCCGCCCTTGCTTGTTTCAAAATCGTTTCGCGCGTTTCTCAACCGCGACACTCTCGTTTTTGGAAAGCAGTTTTTGTACCAGTTCGACTGCATAACCTTGCGACAGTCGTTGGCAAATTTTTCCGCCAGCTTTTCCGAATAGGAAACGGCAACAACCTGCCGGCTTGGATGGTGGCCAAGACACCAGCCGAATAAGCAATCGAACACGAAATGGATTTCAGGTATCTGGGCGGCATCGTAATGATCAGGCTGTTGATCTCCCCGCTCTCTATGCGCTCAATTTGACAGGCGATCGCGTAATTATGCCAATTGTCGAGATAAATTGCGCCCGGATCAACAGATGCAAATACGCGCTGGATAAAGTACGCCAGGTTTTTGCGCAGCACGGCATTAAGAGGGTCGCGCTGTGCAATTTCAGCCAACACCGGTTGTCCTCGCATCATCATCCGGCGTGGAATAAACACCGAACTTCGCCAAGATATCGCGCTCAATTCGTTTCAGAATATCGTCTTCGCTGGCCCGCAGGCGACCTTCATTGGCCCTTGCAATGTCTTCATCCGAATACTCGCGCGAATATTCGATTACTTTGACGATTGCGCGTAAATCGCGTTTTGATATCGCCTCCTTTTTCAACGCCAATATCACAGCATCGATGACATCGACCTGCCTGGAGACGCCATTTTCCTTGATCGTGACCTGTTGCGCCATCGCGTCTCGCCATACAGTATTGAAATTCTTGTTTCCCTTGGCCCTGCCTTTGAGATTTCCTGAGTGTCCTTTTTTGAACTGGGTTTGTTTTGGCGGGTTTTTATACCCGACCGAAGATCTTTCATGGTCATCATCCATCAGCCAGCCTCCGGGTCTTTCTGATTTTCGATATTGGCTAATGAACGCCCGTCATTTCTCCGGACGCATCTGAAAATTCGCGATGCTTGATCGCCCCACTACCAGAAACATGCCCGGATATTTTGACGTCATACGGCGGGTCGGTAAAACACATATCAGCTTGGCGCGAACCCATGAGAAGATTTGGATCCGCGCTGGAACACGCACTGCCGCACATCACCCGGTGCGGCCCGATGAGCCAGAGGTCGCCACGTTTGGTAACCGGCGGAACAGATCGATCCGGCTCTGGCGCGGTTTCGCTCGGTTGATCCTCCATCGGTGCATTACCGATACTGAGATCAAGTTCCGCTACTTCAAAGGCAATATCCCCTATGTCGAAATCCAAGTCCATTTCACTCGGATCTGCCAGTTCTGTTGCCAGTATTTCCAAGTCCCAGCCGGCATTAAGGGCAATTTTTTTGTCGGCCAGACGAAACGCCCGCTTTTTAGGCTCATTGAGATGGGTAATGCGTATCGCCGGAACACTCGTTAAGCCCAGATTTTTTGCGGCCTTCAGGCGACCATGGCCCGCTATGAGTTGATTTTTCTCATCGACCAGAATCGGGTTTGAAAATCCAAACGCGCAGATGCCTTTTTCAATCTGATCAATCTGAGAATTGCTGTGCGTTCGTGCGTTTCGCGGATAAGGTGCCACATCAGCAATCGCGATTTCAAATAGAGATAGTTTACCCATACCCGTTCCTCTAGAAAAATTGCTCCGGTAACGGGCCACGATTTTCGGGGTCCGCGCGCAAGTTTTTTGACAGTTTCGGGTATTGCGTACTGGTTTCGATAGCACCGGCTTCATGGCGACGTCAAATTTTCAGACCAAAAAGATCAAAACCGCAAGTACCACTTGCAGTCTTCAGGAATATTTGGCGATATCCGGTGAATCCCGCACAATTTTTGTTAACTGGGCTTCGAATCACATCAGCGTCCTGCGACAGTGACCAGCAGGAAATCTGGGCGGAATCCGTCCAGCGCAAAAGTGGCTATGGAGTCATAGGCTTCCCACTACGGCCCTTCGTAATTCGGGAACTATGGGATTTTCGCTAAATCCGATCCGGTTGAAAAATCGCTCGACCTGATTTCGGTCGCGATAAAGATCCGACAAGTCACACCGAATTCAGGCCGAAGAAGAGCGCGAGCGAACCGGCAGACAGCGCGTCGTCGACGCATTAAGGAAAATGGGGTGAATATCGCTGAGCCTTCGGAATGGCCGATAGGACGCTCACTCAGCACTGGACTTCCCGCCCGACGCGAGCGTCAGTGATCCGATGCCCGGCTTGCCCCCGGGGCGCACCTCGGTACCCGGGCCAGCATCCGCTGGCCCGGCACATCCGAGGAACACACATGCCCAAATCCAAAACAACGCCGCCGCGCGAAACGAAAACCGCAATCCTGCGCCGACTTCTTGCCCGCAAGGCCGGTGCCGACCTCGCCGCCCTGCAATCGGTCACGGGCTGGCAGCCTCATTCGGTGCGGGCGGCCCTCAGCGGGCTAAGGAAAGCCGGATACATCATTGATCGGACTGATATGCCGCTAAATCCGGCGGCACGGCTACGTACCGCATCACAGGCTGCCCGGAAGGTGCCCGATGATGCCCTCTTGATCGAAAACATTGAGGCCATGGACCGGACGGCCCTGATGGCCGCCTGGTCTGAGGTTTTTAGCACGCCAGTCCCGAAGCGGCCAAGCAGCCCGTTTCTGCGCCGGTTTCTGGCATTCGAGGCTCAGGCGCGGTAACTTTTGGGGGCTGCCAAAGGGCTTCGCGGAAAAGCTTGCGAGAGCGACAGGTGAAAAGCCTGACACCAAGAACCCTGCACTGAAGCCCGGCGGGCGGCTGATCCGGGAGTGGAACGGCGTAACCCATGCCATCGATGTCATTGAGGGTGGGTTCGTGTGGGACGGCCAGCGCCATTCATCGCTGTCGGCGATCGCCCGTGCCACCACGGGCGCCAGATGGTCCGGGCCGCGGTTCCTCGGGCTCAAAAGAGAGTCATCCGGATGAGCAAGCCACGGATCCGCTGCGCGATCTAGACGCGCAAATCCTCAGACGAAGGGCTCGTCCAGGATTTCAACTCCCTTGATGCCAAGCATGAGGCCTGCGCGGCCTACATCGCCAGTCAGCGGCATGAGGGCTGGGTTGCTGACAAGACCCGCTATGACGATGGTGGCATCTCCGGAGGCACGCTGGTGAGGCCGGCGATGCAGCGCTTGCTTGCCGACATTGATGCGGGCCGCATCCAGATGGTGGTGGTCTACAAGATCGACCGCCTGACCCGCTCTCTGGCCGACTTTGCAAAGCTTGTGGAGCGCTTTGACGCCGCGGGGTGTTCGTTTGTTTCTGTCACGCAAGCCTTCAACACCGCCTCGTCAATGGGCCGACTGACGCTCAACGTGCTTTTGTCCTTTGCGCAGTTTGAACGTGAGGTCACGGCCGAACGGATCCGCGACAAAATTGCGGCTTCTAAGAAGAAAGGCCTCTGGATGGGGCCGTGTTGCATCAATCACCGGACAAGCGCGGAGTACCCTTACCCGTGAAAATGGTCAGCCAACTGACTCAAACCTGGCACAGCCAAGTTCGGTCATTCTGTTAAGAGCCCGCACACCGATCTGTGCCTCAGTTTTC
>JAKZRT010000197.1:0-23337 GCA_047518005.1 Brevirhabdus sp. | reverse complement strand
TCAGTCCCTGTACCTGCTCCGTCCGACGCATCGCCTCCCTCCATGGCTTGGAGGCGTTCTAAAACCGGACAGATCATCTGGTACATAAACCGGACATATCGCGTGTTACCGACATCACGGTGTTTGAATGCAGACAAAACCTGCCCACTTGTCATATAATGCCGATATGGTAAGAGCGGCGAAGGTTTTTGCCGGGGGTGCCTCCGGTATGGCGCGCTGAATGATGCGCCACGAGCGGGCCCGGGTAGGGTCTTGGAAAGAAAACGGGGCAGCCCGAGAAACTGTGAGGAAAAAATATGAGCGACGTTTCTGATCGCGTAAAAAAGATTGTTGTCGAGCACCTGGGCGTAGATGAGGGCAAGGTTGCAGAAAGCGCGTCCTTTATTGACGATCTTGGTGCTGACAGCCTGGACACTGTTGAGTTGGTCATGGCCTTCGAAGAAGAATTCGGCATCGAAATTCCCGATGACGCCGCCGAGACCATCCAAACGTTCGGCGATGCGGTCAAGTTTATTACCGAAGCCGGCTGACCCCCGACAACCGCGAATTCCAAAACACGGCACCTGTGCGGGTGCCGTGTTTTTTGTTATTCAACGGTGCCATTGCGGATCGCCTTGAGGTGAACGCGCGATATGGGTTTGACGAAGGTCAATCCGGCAAAATGGGCGTTTTCCCAGGTAAGAAGTGCGGCAATGCGCAGATCGCCGAACACCACTTCGACCCGACGCGTTTGCCTGAGATTTTCGTGAGCCCGGATTTTGGCCCCGCCGCGTCCGATATCGGCGGTCGCGACCTCGATCTCGCCGTTCTCGGTCGCAAGCGTCATATTTCCGGTATGGATATAGCGCGGAAACCCGCGACGCTCGAACTGTCGCCACCAAATGCGAGCTGCCAGAATACCGGCCGCCAAGGCGATGAGTGATGCCAGATAAACGGCGATCAACCACGGCGACGGTGGATCAGCGAGCATATCGCGAACGGTGCCGAACGCGCCTGATCGCGGGGTGAAATCCGAGCCGTAGTTGGGCTCGGCAGATGAGGGTGGCGCATGTTGCGGGTCAGAAACGCGCCGGAGATCATTTTCAAAACAATCGGTTGCGACCAGCGTCTCGCGCATTTCTTCCTGGATACGCGCGTGTTTGCGGTAAATTCTCCGGGTCAGCGGCGCGCCCGATAGCCAATGATCGACAAGCTGGTTCATGGCATCGACCGCTGGCGCAAGGTTTTCGGTTTCGGCCTGGTCGGGGCGAAATCCCCTGAGTTGCAGGATTGTCGTACTGGTAGCGCTTTGAAATTCCAGCCGCAGCCTTTCAGCGGTGCGCAGTCCGTGGGTTTCGGATCTCGGTTCGATCAGGTCGCGATACTGGTGGTACAGCGGTTCGACGGCCTGCGCAGCACCGCAGTCTGCAAAGCCGAATGCGACGTTGGGTGCAAGGCAGACGGTCGCCACCGCCAACAGTTTCGAGGCGATCGACGGCGGAGGCCGTGAGAGAGTGAATTTCATTTCAATAACGGGCACGTGACTTTCGTTGGTGGCGACGACGACCAAAGAGCAACTCGACCCTAGATGAAAGATGGGTGACCGGGATGAGGCAAGAGCGTGAAAGTTAGCTGCAATCCCACATAATTTCTGCCGCGATGAAGTCGCGGCGGCGCCCAAGCGAGGCAGGCAGGAGGCCCGATCCGACCGCATTTTCAGAACGGTTTCTTGCCGGATCACTAAGCGCGGCGAGGATTGGCTGGGCCGACATCGCGGACCTTTCAAAGGTCTGGCGGCTGGGATAGAACCCAAGGAAAGCGCGGAGACGGGGGCAAAATATGCGTCGAGTGGTTGTCACGGGCCTGGGCATGGTGACGCCCATGGCCTGCGGGGTCGAAGAGACCTGGTCTCGGATATTGGACGGCCAGTCGGGGGCCGGGACGATCAGTCGGTTTGATGCCAGCCATCTGGCCACGACCTATGCCTGCGAAATACCGCGCGGTGATGGAACCGGGGGCACTTTCAACCCTGACGACTGGTTGGAACCCAAGGACCAGCGCAAGGTCGACGACTTCATTCTCTACGGGATCTGTGCCGCAGATCAGGCCGTGAAAGACAGCGGTTGGGAAGCGGTGACCGAGCACGACCAGCACCGGACCGGCGTGATGATCGGGTCGGGTATTGGCGGGCTGTCGTCGATTGCCGACACGGCGATCTTGCTGAAAGAGCGCGGACCAAGGCGGGTCTCGCCCTTCTTCATCCCCGGTGCGCTGATCAATTTGGTCTCGGGACATGTGAGCATTCGCTTCGGGTTCAAAGGCCCGAACCACGCCGTGGTCACCGCTTGTTCGACCGGCGCGCATGCGATTGGCGACGCGGCGCGGCTGATCCAGTGGGGCGACGCAGAGGTGATGATCGCGGGCGGGGCCGAAAGCCCGATATCCGAGATCGGCATCGCCGGGTTCAACGCTTGCAGGGCGTTGAGCACCAAGCGCGGAGGCGAGCCGGAAAAGGCAAGTCGGCCCTATGACGCTGACCGGGACGGTTTTGTCATGGGCGAAGGCGCGGGCGTCGTGGTACTGGAGGAACTGGAGCACGCCAAGGCGCGCGGCGCCAAGATATACGCCGAAGTTCTGGGATACGGCATGTCGGGCGACGCCTATCACATCACCGCTCCGGCCGAAGATGGCGACGGGGCAATGCGGTCGATGAAAGCCGCGATTGATCGGGCCGGCATTGGCACAGGCGATGTTGATTACATCAACGCACACGGCACATCGACGATGGCGGATACCATCGAATTGGGCGCGGTCGAAAAGCTGTTGGGCAACAAGGCCGGTAACGCCACCATGAGTTCGACCAAGTCGGCCACGGGGCACCTTTTGGGGGCAGCCGGTGCCATTGAAGGCATTTTCTCGGTGCTGGCAATCCGCGATCAGGTGGCACCGCCGACGATCAATCTGGACGCGCCGGCGGTCGAGACGGTCTTGGACCTGGCCCCCAACAAAGCGGTGCGGCGCGAGGTCACCATCGCCCTGTCGAATTCCTTCGGTTTCGGCGGCACTAATGCCAGCCTGGTTCTGGGTCGGGTCTGAGCCATGTGGAAGCACCTCGCGGCCAACGCATTCACGGTTTTCACGGTCGCGCTGGTGGCGCTGGCCATTGCCGTGGCCTGGGCGCAGAACGAGTACCGCCGCGAAGGGCCGCTGGAAGCAGCTATTTGCCTTGGGGTTGGCGGCGGGCGCACGATGCTGGACGTGTCGCGTGATCTGGCCGAGCAGGGCGCGATTAGCAGCGACACGATCTTTAGGGTCGGCGCTGATTATCAAAGGAAGTCGGGGCAACTGAAGGCCGGAAAATATCTGATCGAACCCGGCATGGCGATGGATGATATTGTGGCCCTGATAACGACGTCAGCCCCGCCAAGCTGCGGGTTCGACGTGAATTTCCGGATCGGAATATCCAGAATCGAAGTTGATGTGCGGGAAATGGATCCCGCGACGGGTCGATTTGAGACCCGCGCCAATTATCTGCCGGCAAGTCAGGAACCGCCAGAGGCCTATCACGAAGCACTGGACGATGTAGGTCTGCGCCTGCGGGTCACGCTGGCGGAAGGTGTGACCAGCTGGCAGGTCGTCGAGGGGCTAAAGTTGGTCGGGTTTTTGTCAGGCGAGGCGGGTGCGGTGCCTGCCGAGGGGTCGCTGGCGCCGGACAGTTACCAGGTGACCGAAGGGGCGGGGCGCGGCGAATTGATTGCGAGGATGGAGCAGGCGCAGGCAACAATTTTGGCTGCGGCCTGGATCGCGAGGGCCGAGGGGCTGCCGTTGGCTTCACCGGAAGACGTGCTGATTCTGGCGTCGATCATTGAAAAAGAGACCGCCGTGGCCGAGGAAAGACGCACGATATCGCAGGTCTTCATCAACCGGCTTGAACAGCGGATACGACTGCAGACCGACCCGACAGTGATCTACGGGATCACGAAAGGTCAGGGCACCCTGGGGCACGGGTTGCGGCGCAGCGAGCTGGACCGGAAAACGCCCTGGAACACCTATCAGATCGACGGTCTGCCCGAGACGCCGATTGCGAATCCGGGAAGGGCGGCGATTGAAGCGGCTGTCAACCCGGATGGGTCGGATTACATATTCTTTGTGGCTGACGGGTCAGGTGGACACGCCTTTGCGGCGACTTTGTCCGAGCACAACGCCAACGTCGCCAAGTGGCGCGCAATTGAGGCGGAACGATCAGATAACTAATGATAATAAAGGCTTGTAAGAATTTGTTAACCGAGCACCGTACGGTGGGCGCGCGCAACTGAGGCGCGAAAAGCTTGACTTTGCGAACGCTCGGATGTATACATCTGAGCAAGCTAGAGGAAGTGGGCGAGCGGCCCGGGGTACACCCCCGAGGTCGCTTTTTCTATGCCTGCTCGTGCGGAAGCAGGAGGCAGGAGCATGACCAAAGATATTCTTTTGGTAGACCCCGGCGCCGCCGAAATACTGGCAGCTGCGGAAGAGGTTTTCAACGACCACATCCTGTTTCTCAGAGCTCTGATGGAGGAGCTCAGGGAAACGGCCGGTTCCGGCGAGAAGCTGAAGCTGACCGAATACCGCGACATGATGAAAGAGCTGGGTAAGTCAGCCAATATAGCACAGCACGAAAGGAAGCGCCTTGCAGAGCTCCGCAAAAAAGAAGCCGGATTTGTCGGCGGTGCCGCGCTCGACCTCGACGCGGCGCGGGCTGAAATTTGCGAGCAGCTGGATCGCCTTGCTGCCGCTCGGGCAGAGGACGGCGTTTCTTGATGACCTGACCGACGGTGCGCTGGCGGCGCTGCCCTACCTGTTCGAGTTTTGGGCCTTCGAGCATCAGCTGCCGCCCAAAGGCGATTGGCGCAGTTGGGTGATCATGGGCGGGCGCGGTGCGGGCAAGACCCGCGCCGGGGCCGAGTGGGTGCGCGCGCAGGTTGAGGGCGCGCGGCCCCTGGACGAGGGGCGCGCCAAGAACGTGGCGCTGATTGGCGAGACGATCGACCAGACCCGCGAGGTCATGGTGTTCGGCCAGAGCGGCATCATGGCCTGCTGTCCGCCGGACCGCCGGCCCGAGTGGCAGGCGACCCGCAAGCGGCTGGTTTGGCCGAACGGCGCGGTCGCGCAGGTGTTTTCGGCCCATGACCCCGAGGGTCTGAGGGGCCCGCAGTTTGATGCAGCTTGGGTGGACGAGATGGCCAAGTGGAAGCGCGGGCGCGAGACCTGGGATATGTTGCAGTTTGCGTTGCGGCTGGGCGATCAACCCCGGCAGTGCGTGACCACCACACCCCGCAACGTGGGGGTTTTGAAAGACTTGCTGTCGTTGTCGTCAACCACCGTGACCCAAGCGCCGACCGAGGCAAACCGCGCCAATTTGGCGGCATCGTTTCTGGAAGAGGTCCGGACCCGTTATGCCGGCACCTGGCTGGGGCGGCAAGAGCTGGACGGCGAGCTGATCGAAGATACCGAAGGCGCGTTCTGGACCTTGAGCGGGCTTGAAGACGGCCGGGTCGGCGAAACCGGCGAATTGGACCGGATCGTGGTGGCGGTGGACCCGCCGGTGACCGGGCACAAGGGATCGGACGAATGCGGGATCATCGTTGCGGGCGCGGTGACCCAAGGGCCGGTCAGTACCTGGCGGGCGGTCGTCTTGGAAGATGCAAGCGTGCGCGCGGCGTCGCCCCTGGAATGGGCGCAGGCGGCGATTGATGCAATGGACCGGCACGGGGCCGACCGGCTGGTGGCCGAGGTCAATCAGGGCGGCGACATGGTGCAGACGCTGGTGCGCCAGATCGACGCCATGGTGCCCTATCGGGCGGTGCGGGCCAGTCACGGAAAAGCCGTGCGGGCCGAGCCGGTGGCGGCGCTTTATGAGCAGGGGCGCGTGGCCCATTTGGGTGTATTCGAGCGGCTGGAAGAGCAGATGTGCGCGATGACGGCGCAGGGGTATCGCGGCAAGCGGTCACCTGACCGCCTGGACGCGCTGGTCTGGGCGCTGACCGAATTATTGATCGAGCCCGCCAGCAAGTGGCGGAACGCGCGGGTGCGCAGCCTTTGAGGCAGGACGATTGTCCAGCCTGATGGCCGGACGCGTCAGGACAAGAACCAGGAGCAGGACATATGGTATTCGATTTTCTGCGGCGCGCTGCCCCGGCGGTGCCCGAGCAAAAAGCGAGCGCGACCGCGCCGGTGATTGCATATGGCTCGTCCGGACGGGTGGCCTGGACGCCGCGCGACACGGTTTCGCTGACGCGCAACGGGTTTGCTGGCAATCCGATTGGATTTCGCTGCGTGAAACTGGTGGCCGAAGCTGCCGCCGCGCTGCCGCTGGTCTTGCAGGACGAGACACGGCGGTACGAGACGCACCCGTTGATCGGGCTTATCGCGCGCCCCAATGCGGCGCAGGGACGGGCCGAGCTGTTTGAGGCGCTTTTCAGTCAGCTTTTATTGTCCGGTAGCGGTTATCTGGAAGCTGTGGGCGCCGAAGAGGGGACGCCAGCAGAATTGCATGTGCTTCGGTCGGACCGGATGAAGGTGGTGCCGGGGGCCGACGGCTGGCCGGTGGCTTACGAATATGCGGTAGGCGGGCGAAAGCACCGCTTTGCGGTCAGCGAGGCGGCTTCGACGATCTGCCACATCAAGAACTTTCACCCTCTGGACGACCACTATGGCCTGTCGCCCTTACAAGCGGCGGCGACGGCGCTGGACGTGCATAATGCCGCCAGCCGCTGGTCGAAATCACTGCTGGATAATGCGGCGCGGCCTTCGGGCGCGATTATTTATAACGGAACCGACGGGCACGGGGCGCTGAGCCCGGATCAGTACGACCGCCTGGTCAACGAGATGGAGAGCCACCACCAAGGCGCGCGCAATGCGGGCCGCCCGATGCTGCTGGAAGGCGGGTTGGACTGGAAGCCGATGGGATTTTCGCCGTCGGACATGGAGTTTCAGAAGACCAAGGAAGCCGCCGCGCGTGAGATAGCCGTGGCCTTTGGGGTGCCGCCGATGCTGTTGGGGATCCCCGGCGATGCGGCCTACGCCAACTATCAAGAAGCGAACCGGGCGTTTTTTCGACTGACTGTCCTGCCGCTGGCCACCCGCGTGAGCGCGGCAGTGGCGCATTGGCTGACCGGGTTCACGGGTGAGGCCGTGGCGTTAAAGCCTGATCTGGATCAGGTGCCGGCCTTGGCGATTGAGCGCGATCAGCAGTGGAAACGGGTCGCGAGGGCTGCGTTTCTGAGCGACGAGGAAAAGCGGCGTCTGCTGGGGCTGCCACCGCTTGGGGATGTTGGGTGAGAGTGCCCCGCGCGACGGGCGGGTCACGATTTCTTTATGACAGTTTTTCGGTGGCCTCGGCGCGGATCGACGCCAACGAGCGGGTGGCCGATGTTCAGTTCGCAACTATAGCGGCGCGGCTGGACCGGATCGAGAAATTGTTCGAGCGATTGGAAAAAAAGCTGTGGTTCACGGTTTACGGGATCGTGGCGGTCATTCTGGCCCAGGCAGCGCTGTCGCTGTTTGACGCCGCACCGTGAAAGGAATTTGAAATGATCTCAGACAATTGCAACGAGCTGGAACATAAGTTCAGCGGCTTTTCGGAAGGCCTTTCGGTGACGGATGGCACGGTGATCGAGGGCTATGCGAGCTATTTCGGGCAAGCTGACCAGGGCGGCGATGTTGTGCAGGCCGGGGCCTATGCCAAATCGCTAGCGGCGCTCAGGGCCAGCGGGCGCAGCGTCAAGATGCTGTGGCAGCACGATCCGGCGCAGCCCATAGGCACCTGGGACGAGGTGCGCGAGGACGCACGAGGGCTTTACGTCAAGGGCCGTATTTTGCCCGCGATCGAAAAGGGCCGCGAGGCGGTTGCGCTGATCGGGGCCGGAGCGATTGACGGGCTGTCGATCGGGTACCGGACCCGGCGGGCGTCGAAAAGTGCCAAAGGCCAGCGGCTTTTGGAAGAACTGGAGCTGTGGGAAGTGTCGTTGGTGACCTTTCCCATGCTTCCCAGTGCGCGGGTGGGGGCCAAGGGCGAGAGCCCGGATGACGCCCAATTGCGTGACCTGGCGGAGGTCTTGCGGGACGCCCGCCGCATGCTGGCGCGAAACTGAGCCAGCGATCTCAACTCCCCTCATAATCAGGATGATTTCATGGAGAAGACCGAGGTGAAGACCGCGGCGGGTAGTGACCCGGTGCGGCTGTCGCCGGCTGCGGAGGTGAAGACCGCGCTGGCCGGATTTGTAGGCGAATTCAAAGAATTCCAGAATGACATTCAATCGAAGTTTCAACAACAGGAAGAGCGACTGAACATGCTTGATCGCAAGACGACGACCCACGCTCGCCCCGCGCTGTCGGTGGCGGCGGAAACCCAGGCCCCGCACCAGAAAGCCTTTGCCGCCTATCTGCGGTCGGGCGATGACGACGCGCTGCGCGGATTGGCGCTGGAAGAAAAGGCGCTGTCGACCACGGTGTCGGCCGATGGCGGCTATCTGGTCGATCCGGAGACGGCGGCGAACATCAAGAGCACGTTGAGCTCGACCGCTTCGATCCGGTCTATTTCAACTGTCGTGAACGTCGAGGCGACGTCATATGACGTTCTGGTCGACCACACCGATATTGGCTCGGGCTGGGCGAGCGAGACCGCGTCGCTGACCGAGACATCGACGCCGCAGATCGACCGCATCACCATTCCGCTGCACGAGTTGTCGGCGCTGCCGAAAGCCAGCCAGCGGCTGCTGGATGACAGCGCGTTTGACATCGAGGGCTGGCTTGCCGGTCGGATCGCGGACAAGTTCGCGCGGGCCGAAGCCGCGTCGTTCATCAACGGCGATGGCGCCGACAAACCGACCGGGTTTTTGACCCACCCGACGGTGGACGACGCCAGCTGGAGCTGGTCCAACCTGGGCTATGTCGCGACCGGAACGGCGGGCGATTTTGACGGCTCTAACCCATCGGATGTGATTGTCGATCTGGTCTATTCGCTGAACGCGGAATACCGCGCCAATGCGGCGTTCGTCATGAACTCCAAGACCGCAGGTGCGGTGCGCAAGATGAAGGACGCCGATGGGCGGTTCCTGTGGTCGGACGGATTGGCCGCAAGTGAACCTGCACGTCTGATGGGCTATCAGGTTCTTATCGCAGAGGATATGCCGGACATCGCGACGGATGCTTACGCGATTGCTTTTGGTGACTTTGCGGCCGGTTACACGGTTGCCGAGCGACCGGACCTGCGGGTTTTGCGCGATCCGTTCTCGGCCAAACCGCATGTTCTGTTCTATGCCTCAAAGCGTGTCGGCGGCGACGTGAGCGATTTCGCCGCGATCAAGCTGTTGAAGTTCGCGGTCAGCTGAGGCTGACCGTGACCGCCCCAGGGTCACAAGAACCCGGGTCGGATGGGCACGCCGGAATATCAAGCCCCCGCTCTCTAGCTGCTAACCCTCCGTTCGAGCGGCGGGGGCGGCGTGCCCATGAACATGCCCGAGCCCGCCATGCTGGCGGGACAGGCGCAGCGACCAAATCATAACATTCGGAGAAAGCGCATGATGTTGATCGAGCAGACCTCGGTGCCGCTGTCGGCGCTGCCGGTCGCGGAATTCAAGGATCACCTGCGGCTTGGGACCGGGTTTTCCGATGGCAATATTCAGGACGAAGTGCTGGAGACTTGTTTACGCGCGGCGATTTCGGCGATCGAAGCAAGGTCTGGCAAGGCGCTGATCGAAAAGCAGTTTTTGCTTTCCGTCACAGCCTGGCGCGAGCTGTGTTCGCACCCAATTCCGATCGCTCCGGTGTCGGCTCTGGTGTCACTGAATATCCTTGATCGCGCCGGGACGCCGTCGCTGGTCGACCCGGGCGGTTATAGTTTGCAAAAAGACGCGTCGGTGCCGCGGCTGCTGGCCTCGGGGGTTTTCCCGACCATACCGGACGGAGGTGGCGCAGAGCTGGTGTTTCTGGCGGGGTTCGGGACGGATTGGATGGCATTGCCGGACGATTTGTTGCGGGCGGTCTATATTCTGTCCGCGGATTTCTATGAAAACCGGCATACAGGCGCTTTTGACGGGGGCCAGTTTCCGGTCGCCGTGCAGAGCCTTATCGAGCGCTATCGGCTGATGCGTCTTGGTGGAGCGGTCTGATGGCGCAACTGAGCCTGAACCGCAAACTGACGCTGGAAGACCCGGTCAAAACGCCGGACGGCGCGGGTGGGTTTTCGGTGACCTGGACCGCCTTGGGTGACATCTTTGCCAGCGTCCAGCTGCGGTCGGGGCGGGAGCGGGCCGGAAATTCGGTCAGCCTGGCGTCGGTGACCTACAAAATCATCTTGCGCGCCGCGCCGGTCGGCGCGCCGTCACGACCCCTGCCAGGGCAACGGTTTACCGATGGCGCGCAAGTGTTCGAGATCGAGGCGGTCGCTGAATTCGATGCGCGCGGGCGCTATCTGATCGCGTTCGCGAAGGAAGAGGTAGCATCATGAGCTATGGTGTCTCAGAAGCGTTGCAGGCGGCTGTCTATCAGGCGCTGGTGGCTGATCCAACTTTGACGTCGCTGGTCGGAACGGCGATTTACGACGAAGCGCCGAGCGGTGCGGTGCCGACGACTTACGTGAGCCTAGGCCCCGAGATTGTCACCGACGCGTCGGACAAAACCGGCGCCGGTGCGCGGCACGATTTTACCGTGAGCGTTGTCAGCGAAGCGGCCGGGTTCTCGGGCGTCAAATCTGCAGCGGCGGCGGTTTCAGATGCGCTGATCGACGCGAACCTGGTGCTGAGCCGGGGCACGCTTGTTGCCTTGGGTTTCATAAATGCCCGCGCGCGGCGGGTGGATAACGGCGATGTTCGCCGCATCGATCTGAAATTCCGCGCGCGCGTGGACGACACTTAATTTCATTGCATTGGAGGCAAGGCCATGGCTGCCCAGAACGGCAAAGACCTGCTTATTAAACTCGACCTCACTGGGTCCGGGTCATTTCAAACGATTGCGGGGCTGAGGGCCTCGCGCATTTCATTCAACGCAGAGACGGTGGATGTGACATCCATGGCCAGCCAAAGCGGCTGGCGCGAAATACTGGGGGGTGCGGGCGTCAAGTCGGCATCGATCTCGGGGGCTGGCGTTTTTCGCGACGACGCGACGGACGAACGCGCCCGGCAGATATTTTTCGACAGCGAGACGCCGGACTTTCAGGTGATCATTCCGGATTTCGGGATTATCGAGGGGGCGTTCCAGATCTCGTCAATCGAATATGCCGGTTCGCACGATGGCGAGGCGACCTATGAGATGGCGCTGCAATCGGCGGGTGCCCTGACCTTTACGGCGATCTGACCATGGTGAACGGGTATCGAGGCGAGGTCGCGATTGTCCTGGATGGCCAGCCGCGCGTTATGAAACTGACGCTTGGCGCGCTGGCCGAACTTGAGAACCGGCTCGAGGAAGGGTCGTTCGTTGATCTGGTCGAGCGGTTCGAGACGGGCGCCTTTCGCACCCGTGACGTGCTGGCGCTGATTGTGGCGGGGTTGCGTGGCGGCGGATGGCAGGGGACGACCGAGGACCTGTTGGCGACCGAGATCGAGGGAGGTCCCATCGAAGCGGCACGCCTGGCTGGACAACTGTTGGTGCGCGCCTTCGCGGTCGCCCCTTTGGCGGCTGAAGCGCCGCGCGAGGCACCCGCGTGAACTTGATCGACTGGCCCGCGCTGATGCGGGCCGGGATCGGGCGTAACCGTTTGCATCCGGACTTCTTTTGGGCGCTGACACCTGCCGAATTCATGCTGATGCTTGGGATTGATACGGCCAATGCGCCGTTGACGCGCGACCGGCTGGACGCGCTGGCCGCGGCCTATCCCGACGAACGGAGTGACCGACAATGACCGATGCGGATGGGATCGACGCGCTCGATCTGAAAATCGAGGCGATGGAAGAAACCCTGGGCGGGGCGGGGCAGATAGTTGACGCGTTCAACGGCGAGTTGAAGGCGATGCGGTCGACGCTGATGTCCACGGGCCGCGAGGTGGCAATCTTGTCGCGCGGTATCGACCGGGGGCTCAAACGGGCGCTGGAAGGGCTGGCATTTGACGGGGAAAGCCTGTCGCAGGTGCTGCGGGGGCTGGCCGGGTCGATGGCGCGGGCGGCTTATGACGCTGCGGTGTCGCCGGTGACCAAGCAGGTCGGTGGCATTCTGGCCGGCGGGATCGAAGGGTTCATCCAGGGCGCGCTGCCATTTGCGCGCGGCGGGAGTTTTTCCCAAGGCCGCGTGGTGCCTTTTGCAAATAGCGGGATTGTCAGAGGACCTACAACATTTGGCATACGCGGCGGCTTGGGGCTGATGGGTGAGGCCGGGCCAGAGGCGATATTGCCGTTGGCGCGCGGCGCGGATGGTCGGCTTGGGGTCAAATCCGATGGCGGCAATGCGCGTCCGGTCAATGTCGTGATCAACATTTCCACGCCCGATGTCGAGGGGTTCCGGCGGTCGCAAAGCCAGATCGCGACACAGGTTTCGCGGGTTTTGGGCCGCGCCGGGCGCAATCGTTAAGGGAGAGGCGCGATGAGTTTCCACGAGATTAGATTTCCGGCCTCGTTGAGTTTCGGATCGGTTGGCGGGCCCGAACGGCGAACCGAGATCGTGACGCTGGCCAATGGCTTTGAGGAGCGCAACACGCCGTGGATGCATTCGCGCCGACGCTATGACGCCGGGCTGGGCATGCGGTCGCTGGATGACATTGAGATGCTGATCGAGTTTTTCGAGGCGCGGCAGGGGCAGCTTTTCGGCTTTCGCTGGAAAGACTGGGCGGATTACAAATCGTGCCGGTCGTCGGCGGCACCGGGCCCTGAAGATCAGGTGATCGGGACCGGCGACGGGGCGACTTCGGTTTTCGCGCTGACCAAAAGCTATCGCTCGGGTACCGAGACGTACCTGCGCCCGATTGCCAAGCCGGTGAGCGGAACGGTGAAGGTTGCGGTTGCTGGCGATCCACAGTCGGAGACCATTCATTTTTCTCTGGATGCCGCCAAGGGCGAGGTCACGTTTACCGATCCGCCGGGGCAGGGCGCCCTGATCACCGCCGGCTATGAATTCGACGTGCCGGTGCGGTTTGACACAAACCGCATCCAAGTCTCGGTCGCCAGTTTTCAGGCCGGTGATGTGCCGTCGATTCCGGTTTTTGAGGTGCGGGTCTGATGGGGTTCAATGCCAATCTGAAAGCCCATCTGGAGAGCGGAAACACGAGTGTTTCGCGCGCCTGGGAGATCGCCCGGCGCGATGGTGTGCGGCTGGGATTTACCGACCATGATCGGGACCTTGCCTTTGACGGGTTGACGTTCAGGGCGCAAAGCGGACTAACAGCCCAGGCTTTGGCGCAATCGACCGGGCTTTCGGTCGATAACGGCGAAGCGCTCGGCGCGCTGAGCGACGGGGCAATATCCGAGGCCGACATCCGGGCGGGCCGTTATGACGGTGCGGCGGTCAAGGCCTGGCTGGTCAACTGGGCCGTGCCCGATGATCGGACGCTGATTTTCCAGGGGACGGTCGGGGAAATCACTCAGGCGGATGCCGCGTTTCGGGCCGAGTTGCGCGGGTCGACCGAAGCCTTGAATGTGCCGGGGGGACGGGTTTTTCAGAAGCCCTGCGCCGCGGTTCTGGGCGACAGCGCCTGTGGTTTTGATCTGAGCGATCCGGGATATTTTTCCGATGCGCCGGTCCTGGAGGTCGAGGAAGATCGCAGTTTTTCCTTTGCGATCATGCCTCAATTTGCCGAAGCTTGGTTCGAGCGCGGGCGTTTCGAAGTGTTGGACGGCGCGGCCAAGGGGTTGGTCGGCGTGATCAAATCTGACACGACAACCTTGAGCGCGCGAAAAGTCGAGCTTTGGGAGGCGATCCGAGCGGATGTGGCCCAAGGCGACAGCGTTCGATTGCAGGCCGGTTGCGACAAGCGCGCCGAGACCTGCAAGATCAAGTTCTCCAATTTCCTGAATTTCAGGGGCTTTCCCCATATTCCGGGCGAAGACTGGCTGATGGCCTATCCGCGCCGGGGCAGCGACAATGATGGCGGGAGCCTGACAAAATGAGCGCAGTCGCCAGGTTGATGGTGGCGGAGGCCCGCGGTTGGATCGGAACACCTTACCGGCATCAGACTTCGGCCAAGGGGTATGGCGCCGATTGTCTTGGGCTGTTGCGCGGAGTCTGGCGCGCGGTCTACGGAGCCGAGCCCGAGGTCATTCCGGCCTATACGCCGGATTGGTCGGAAGCGCGCGGCGAAGAGTTGTTATGGCGGGCGGCGGTTCGGCATCTTGAGCCCTGCGGCCTGAGCGACGCTGCGGCCGGTCAGGTGCTGCTGTTTCGAATGCGCGACGGGTCGGTGGCCAAACATCTGGGGCTGAGCGCATCCGTTGGCGCGCGGCCAACGTTCATCCACGCATATTCGGGCCACGGCGTCATTGAAAGTGCGTTGACGGCCCCATGGGTACGTCGCGTCGTGGCGCGGTTTGCTTTTCCTGAAAGGACCTGAGACATGGCGACGATTGTTCTTTCAGCTGTCGGCACCGCCGTTGGGTCGAGCGTTGGCGGGTCAGTTCTTGGCCTCTCTGGCGCGGTGTTGGGTCGGGCGGCCGGAGCCACGCTGGGGCGGATGATAGACGAGCGGTTGCTGGGTGGATCGGCCCCAGTCGAGCACGGGCGTGTTGAACGGTTCCGAGTGTCGTCGGCCAGCGAAGGCGTGCCGGTGAGCGAGATCTATGGGCGGGCGCGGATCGCCGGACAGGTGATCTGGGCCAGCCGGTTTCTGGAGACGTCCGAGACGTCTTCTTCGGGTGGCAAGGGTGGCGGTGGGACCAGCGTCACCGAATTCAGCTATTCGGTCAGCCTGGCGCTGTCGCTCTGCACCGGCGTGATCACGCGGGTTGGCAGAATCTGGGCGGACGGGCGCGAGATTGCCAAAAAAGACATCAACATAAAGGTTTATGATGGGTCGGAGAGTCAACTTCCCGACCCAAAAATCGAGGCGGTCGAGGGCGCGGGCAATGCACCGAGCTATCGCGGTGTCGCATATGTAGTGATCGAAGACCTGGCGTTGGGCCAGTTCGGCAACCGGGTGCCGCAGCTGAGCTTTGAGGTGGTACGACCGGCGCGGCCCGTGGCGGAAGATGCTCCCAAGGATATTGCCGACGCGATCAAGGGCGTCGCGCTTGTGCCGGGAACTGGCGAATACGCGCTGGCCACGACGCCTGTACATTTCGATCTGGGGTTGGGAGCGGTCCGAACCGCAAATGTGAATTCGCCCTCGGGCAAGAGCGATTTTGAAACCTCGATTGAGGCGCTTGGGGAAGAAATGCCGGGTGCCACAGCGGCGTCGCTTGTGGTGTCGTGGTTTGGCGATGATCTGCGGGCGTCGGCGTGTCAGCTGAAGCCCAAAGTCGAGCAGAACGCAAACGACGGGTCGGAAATGCCATGGGTTGTGAGCAGTGTTGCGCGGGCGGCTGCGGAGGTTCTGGCGCAAATCGACGGCCGGCCTGTCTATGGCGGGACGCCAGCGGACGCGGCGGTGGTCGAAGCCATCCAGCACATGAAGGCCGCCGGGCACCACATTATGTTCTATCCGTTTATTTTGATGGAACAGATGGTCGGCAACGGCCTGCCTGACCCCTGGACCGGCGGGTTGGGGCAACCGGAGTTTCCCTGGCGCGGGCGCATCACCACTTCGCTGGCACCGGGGCAGGTCGGATCGCCCGATCAGACCGCCGCAGCCGCCACGGAAGTCGATCAGTTTTTTGGAACCTGTGCGGTTTCGGACTTTTCGATCAACGGGACAGCGGTGACCTATAGCGGCCCAGCCGAATGGTCGTATCGGCGGTTTATCCTTCATTACGCGCATCTGTGCGCGGCTGCGGGCGGTGTTGACGCTTTTTGTATCGGATCCGAGATGCGCGGGCTCACGCAGATCAGGGATGGGGCGACAAGTTTTCCTGCCGTGGCCAAACTGATCGCGCTGGCGGCGGATGTGCGCAGCGTTTTGGGGGCGGGCAGCAAGATATCATATGCTGCCGACTGGTCAGAATATTTCGGATACCACCCGCAGGATGGATCGGGGGACGTGCTGTTCCACCTCGACCCTTTTTGGGCGGATGCGAACATCGATTTTGTCGGCATCGACAATTATTTTGCGCTGAGCGACTGGCGCGACGGGGATGACCACACCGATGCGAGCTGGGGGTCGATCTATGATCTGGGCTATTTGCAGAGCAATATCCTTGGCGGCAAGGACTACGATTGGTTTTACGGGTCGCCCGAGGAAGAAGCCGCGCAAATCCGCGCGCCAATCAGCGACGGCGCGCATGGCGAGGATTGGGTCTTTCGCGCCAAAGATATTCCCGGATGGTGGGGGAATGACCATTTCAACCGTCCCGGGGGGGGTCAGGGATCAGAGCGCAACCGCTTGGGTGCCCGGCTCAAAGCCGATCTGGTTCACCGAATTTGGCTGTGCGGCGGTCGACAAGGGGACCAACGAACCCAACAAGTTTCTCGACCCGAAATCATCGGAAAGCAGCTTGCCAAAGTATTCGACCGGACGGCGCGATGATTTGATTCAGGCCGAATACCTGCGCGCGGTGACGGCGTTCTGGGATGAGGACACCAACAACCCCACGTCGGCGGTCTATGGCGGTCCGATGATTGATATGTCCAAGGCGCATGTCTGGGCCTGGGATACACGGCCGTTTCCGCGATTTCCCAATGACACTGGCCTGTGGAGCGACGGCGAGAATTATTCGCGCGGGCATTGGATTTCAGGTCGGATCGGGGCGCAGTCGCTGGCCGGCGTCGTTGCCCATGTCTGCGAGGCTGCGGGTGTTGCCGACTTCGATGTGAGTCGGCTTTACGGCACTGTGCGGGGCTATGCCGTGACCCAGGGCGGGACAGCACGGGCGATGCTGCAACCGCTGATGCTGGCTTACGCATTTGATGCGATCGAGCGCGACGGAACGCTGATATTTCGAAGCCGGACGGGGATATTGGACAAGGCGCTGGCGAAGGACACCTTGGCCATCAATGCCGAACAGCAGGGCGATGTCGAACGCATTAGGGCGCCCGAGGCAGAGGTTGCCGGGCGCATTCGGCTGAACTTTGCCGAAGCCGAAAGCGACTTTTCAGTGCGCGCGGCTGAGGTGATTTTCCCCGATGAGGCGGCGACCGCTGTTGATCAGTCTGAATTGCCGCTGGTGCTGACAAAGTCTGAGGCGCGGGCGATCATCGAGCGATGGCTGGCGGAATCGCGTGTGGCGCGGGACGGATTGCGGATATCGCTGCCACCGTCCATGGGTGATTTGGGGGCGGGGGACGTCGTGTCGTTGCCGGACGGCGAAGGCACGACCCGGTACCGAATTGACCGTACCGAGACCGCCGGGTTGACCCAGGTCGAGGCCGTCAGAGTCGAGCGCAGCGTTTATGTGCCGTCGGTCGAGACAGAGGACCCGGTGCTGGTTGCGCCCCACGTTCCGGCGTTACCGGTTTTCGCGCAATTCCTCGATTTGCCCCTGTTGAAGGGAGACGAGGTCGAGCATGCACCGCATCTGGCGGTCTCGGCCACCCCCTGGCCGGGGTCGGCGGCGGTGTTTTCTTCGGCGTCGGGCGATGGATTTTCCCTAAATACGCTCGTCGAACACCGGGCAATCGTCGGGACGACGTTAAACGCGCTGGCGGGTGCGGCGCCGGATATTGTCGACCGCGGGGCTGCGTTGCAGGTCCAGATCGAAGGCGGTGACCTGGCGTCGAACGGGTTGGACGACGTGCTGAACGGTGCTGGCTTGGCGGCAGTCGGCGATGGCACTGCGGGCAAATGGGAGGTGTTTCAATTCACCAACGCGGTGTTGGTCGGGGCTCAGACATGGGAGCTGTCAGATCGTTTACGCGGGCAGGCCGGGACCGACGGCATAATACCGGCATCATGGCCGCCTGGAAGTGTTGTGGTCTTTCTGGACCGGGCCGTGGGACAGATCGACCTTCCCGCCTCGGCGCGCGGGCTTGAACGGACCTATCGGATCGGGCCGGGCGATCGGAGCTATGACGACGCGTCATACACCGAGAGCGTCGAGGCCTTTGACGGGATCGGGCTGAGGCCCTATGCGCCGGCGCATCTGAAGGCCGCAGCGCAAATATCAGGAGATGTGGCAGTCACCTGGGTCAGGCGCACGCGCATTGACGGCGATAGCTGGCAGTCGGTCGAGGTTCCGCTTGGTGAGACCTCAGAGAGTTAGCTTCTGCGGGTCATTCAGAACAGTTCGGTCTTGCGCGAAGAAACGCTGAGCGGTCCGCAGTGGACCTATTCGGTCAGCGATCAGACAACCGATGGCGCGGCAGCGCCTTATGACATCGAGGTCGCCCAGCAATCGGATGCCTGGGGACCGGGGCTTTTCAGAAGGATCACATTCAATGGCTGACACCGCGAATTTTGGCCTGCCGCTTCTGGCAGCGGCACAGGCGCAGAAACATATCACGGTCAACGAGGCGCTGGTTCGCCTGGACGGGCTGGCGCAGCTGTGGCTGCTGAGCCGCGCGGTCACGGTGCCACCGGTGGCGGTTGACGGCGATACGTTTGGGGTTCCGACCGGCGCGCAGAGCGCATGGGTCGGGCACGAGGGCGACCTTGCCATCTTTTCGAACGGCGGGTGGGTTTACGTGACGCCGCTGTCCGGGTGGCGCGCCTGGATTGCCGACGAGGCCAGCCCGGCCATGCACGATGGCAGTGACTGGGTGACCGGCGCGGTCGCCGCCTCGCCGTCGGGGGCCGTTTCGCGCTTTGAAGCGATCGAGATTTCCCATTCAGTTTCTGCAGGGTCGAGTTCAACGACAGCAGCGTTCATCCCGGCAAATTGCCTGGTTTTCGGTGTTACCGGGCGCGTGACAACGTCGATTTCGGGGTCTGCTGCGTCGTGGGAATTGGGTGTGTCGGGGTCGAGCAACCGATACGGATCGGGGCTGGGGACGGCGGCGGGGTCTTACGTGGACGGTCTGACAAGCAGTCCTCTGGCTTATTACGCGGCGACGCAGCTTGAGCTCACGCCATCGGGCGGTAACTTTGGCGGTGCTGGTGATGTGACGCTGGTGGCGCATGTGTTTCGGATGACACTGCCTAGCTAAAGTTGTGCCAGCCCAGTTTTATCCCTTTGCACAGGTCAGACACAGCGCCGCGGCCGGGTTCAGGGCGAGCCGGGCGGGCGCTATTTCTTCGCCGCAGCCCGAGCAATAGCCGAATTCACCATCGTCGATTCGGGCGAGTGCGGCGCGAATTCGCGTCTCTTCGGCGCTGCGGCGGGCCGCCGTTGCCCGTGCCATCGCCTGTTGCTGGATCGCGTCCATTCGGCTGAGACGGCCGACCGATGTCTGATCAAGTTGGACCGTGCGTTGACCGTCAGCACCAAGGACATCCTGACGCGCAAGATCCCGCAGCGCGGCGCGCAGAACTTTGGCGTAATCGCGCAACTGCGATTCATTCATTATGCTGATGTCCCCCATCAAGGGTTTCAACTTGGTCACCGGTCCCTATCTGATATACTGAAGGTCAGATGTATAGGAGGAGTGATTTGGCACAGACCAAGCCAAAAGTGGCCAGTCTTGACCCGGTTTGGACGCGCATTCGCCGTGAGGCCGGCGAGGCCGTGGCCAGCGAGCCCTTGCTGGGCGGCCTAATTCATTCGAGCCTGCTGCACCACGCCACGCTGGAAAGGGCGCTGAGCTATCGGTTCTCGCTCAAGCTGGAATCGGGCGAAATGTCCGAGCAAATTCTGCGCGAGATCGGCGACGAGGCCTATGCCGCCGATCCGGACCTGTCAAAAGCGGCGCGGGCCGATCTGGTGGCGGTTCTGGACCGCGACCCGGCGTGTCACCGGCTGATCCAGCCGATCCTGTTTTTCAAGGGCTTCCAGGCCATACAGGCCTTCCGGATCGGCAACTGGCTGTGGCGGCAAGGCCGAAAGGATATGGCCTATTTCATTCAAATGCGCGTGAGCGAGGTCTTTGGCATCGACATCCATCCGGCGGCGAAGATGGGACAGGGGATCATGATCGACCACGCTCATTCGATCGTGATCGGCGAGACGGCGGTGGTCGGCAACAATGTCTCGATGCTGCATTCGGTTACCCTGGGCGGCACCGGCAAGGAAGAGGAAGACCGCCACCCGAAGATTGGCGACGGCGTTCTGATCGGTGCGGGTGCCAAGGTCTTGGGCAACATTCGCGTCGGAAATTGCAGCAGGATTGCCGCAGGATCGGTGGTATTGCAGGATATTCCCCCGAGAAAGACCGTCGCTGGTGTTCCGGCGCGGGTAGTCGGCGAGGCGGGGTGCAACCAGCCCAGCCAGACCATGGACCAGATTTTGGCCGCCTCGGACCAAGTGTAAGAACCCGCCGTTTGCTGTCATGATCCCGTCGCCCGTTTCCGGGCGGCGGGATTTTTCATTTTGGGGGACGCAATGACCATTCGTCAAAACAACCGGCGTGGTCGGGTTTTCCAGAGCGGTTTGCGTATACATTGAATCAAAATTCGCTGCCTCTCGATCAGCATGCTGCTGATTTCGAACGTGAATTTCGATGCCCTGTGCCTCATTGAAAACGCAAACCGCTGTAGTCAGTTCTTGAAACCATCGGCGACACGGCTTCCATACGCATCAACCGGGTCGCGCTGGAGCATATGACGGCTTACGTCAAGGTTGAGGCCTTCGACCCGGCCGCACCGGACCGGTCGGTCATGCTGGTGATGCTGCCCGATACCGGCGCGCGGTATCTGTCGATGCCGCTGTTTGAGGGTATCGAAGAGGTCATGACCGGGGACGAGATTGCGCTGGTGCGCTGGGCGCCCGGGCATCACTTCGAAGGCTGAGGTTTTGCGTCGCTTTCCGCGTCGCCACGCGCGGGGGGCCAGACCCCCGCACCCCCCGAAATACCTGTCAAAACGATGACCGTCAGGCCAGTCAGGCCAGCATGACGATCGGGGTTTCCAGATTGCCTTTTATCGCGTCCAGAAGCTGCGCGCCGAGGGCACCGTCGATGACCCGGTGATCGACCGACAGCGTCACGCTCATCACTGTGGCGACGCCGAGCGCGCCGTCTGAATCGACGACCGGTTTCTTGACCCCCGCGCCGACCGCCAGGATCGCGCCGTGCGGCGGGTTGATCACCGCGTCAAAGTTGTCGATGCCGAACATGCCGAGGTTCGAGATGGCAAAGCTGCCGCCCTGGTATTCGTGGGGCGCGAGCTTGCGGGTGCGGGCGCGGGCGGCGAGGTCTTTCATTTCCGACGAAAGCGCGGACAGGGACTTTTTATCGGCGTCCTGCAGCACGGGCGTGAACAGGCCGCCCTCTACGGCCACGGCGACGGCGACGTCCGACGGTGTTAGCTGAAGAATACGGTCGCCGGCCCAGACCGCATTGGCGGCGGGGACCGCTTGCAGAGCCAGGGCGCAAGCCTTGATGACGAAGTCATTGACGCTGAGTTTCACCCCGCGGTCGGCCAGCTGGGCGTTGATCTCGCCCCGGAATTTCAAAAGCGCATCGAGCCGGATATCACGGCGCAAATAGAAATGCGGGATCGTCTGCTTGGCCTCGGTCAGGCGGGCGGCGATGATCTTGCGCATGCCGTCAAGCGGAACCTCGGTAACCTCGCGGCCTTCGTACAAGCGCGCAACGGCACCGGCCGATGGCCCGGTCGCGGGCGCGGGCACGACTGCGACCGGATCGGGCGACGGTCTGGCCGCAGTGACGGGTGCGCCCTCGACGTCGGCCTTGACGATCCGGCCTTTCGGGCCCGAGCCCTTGATCAGGGTCAGATCGAGACCCTTGTCGGCGGCGATCCGGCGCGCCAATGGCGTGGCAAAAAGGCGGGCGCCGTCGGTTGTGGCCGGGGCGGCGGGCGCAGGTGCGGCCGGTTGAGGCCCCGGCTCGGGGGCCGGGACGGGAGCAGCTTTGGCAGTTGAGGCGGGCACCGCCGAAATATCGTCGGCGCTTTCACCTTCTTCGAGGATTACCGCGATAGGCGTGTTGACTTTGACCGCCTCGGTGCCTTCGGCGACCAAGATCTTGCCAACCACGCCTTCGTCGACCGCCTCAAACTCCATGGTTGCCTTGTCGGTCTCAATCTCGGCCAACAAGTCGCCCGACGACACGGTGTCGCCCTCTTTGACCAGCCATTTGGAAAGCGTGCCTTCCTCCATGGTTGGACTGAGCGCGGGCATGAGAATTTCGGTTGGCATGTCAGGGTTCCTTAACGAGCGTAATCTGGTCGAAGGGCGCCTTGGGGCGTCTGGTGCCGCGCGCCAGTTGGGTAATGGCGGTTTCGATCTTGCCCTTGTGGTCGGCGATCCAGACATAGGCGGTCTGATGCGACGGGCGGGCGGCGATCGAGCGCGGGCCAACGGCCAGCCGCTCGGGTACCAGCGCAGTTACGGAGCTTCCATCCACGTCATGAACGACGCGGTAGCTTTCGGTGGCAATGTCGCGGCCCCTGATTTCCATGGTCCTACCTTATCGATATGTCACATCGCGCACCGCCGCGATCACCTCGTCGGTGGTCACAAGTGCGAGTTTTTCCAAATTCGCGGCATAGGGCATGGGCACATCCTTGCCGGTGCAATTGATGACCGGCGCGTCGAGGTAATCGAAGGCGTTCATCATGATATAGGCGCCAAGGTGGTTGCCGATGGACCCGACCGGGTAACCTTCTTCAACGGTCACGCAACGATTTGTTTTCATGACCGAATTCAGCACCGTACCATAATCCAGCGGGCGCAGCGTGCGCAAGTCGATGACCTCGGCGCTGATGCCGTCGGCCGCCAGTTTTTCTGCCGCTTCCAGCGCGTATTTCATGCCGATGCCGAAACTGACGATGGTCACATCGTTGCCGGTTCGCCAGATGCGGGCCTTGCCGAAGGGGATGGTGAAATCATCCAGCACAGGCACGTCGAACGCCTGACCATAGAGGATCTCGTTTTCCAGGAAAATCACTGGATTGGGGTCGCGGATGGCTGATTTCAACAGGCCCTTGGCGTCGGCGGCCGAATAGGGCATGGCCACTTTCAGCCCCGGAATGGCCGAATACCAGGCCGCATAATCCTGGCTGTGCTGGGCACCGACGCGGGCCGCCGCCCCGTTGGTGCCGCGAAAAACCATCGGCGCGCCCATCTGGCCGCCCGACATGTAAAGCGTCTTGGCCGCCGAATTGATGATCTGGTCAATCGCCTGCATGGCGAAGTTGAAGGTCATGAACTCGACAATTGGCCGGAGACCGGCATAGGCCGCCCCGGTGGCGATGCCGGTAAACCCGTGTTCGGTGATCGGCGTGTCGATCACGCGTTTCGGCCCGAATTCGTC
>JAKZRT010000196.1:0-30444 GCA_047518005.1 Brevirhabdus sp. | reverse complement strand
GTCCAGGCCATTGTGATCTCCCTCGAATCTTATCAATCCGATTGAATCACAACTCGCTGAAATCACTCAATTAGTTTTGGATCAGACACTGAGGGTGAAAGCTTTGGTGGCAAGCGGTATCAACCCCATTCAAATCGCGGTGTTGGTGGCATGGAAGGGCCGGAGAAGGGGGTGGGCTGTTTCAAGATGCGCAGGGACCGGCGGCGAGCTTGATTGCTGCTTAGGCGCCGGTCTGACGGAGAAGTTCTTCTAGGTTGGCCCGAGTTTCGGGCACACTGGGGTCAATCGACAGGGCCCGTTCCCAGGCGCGACGGGCCCCGGACAGATCGCCCAATGCGTACCGCGCGTTGCCAAGCCCGAAAGGAAAGACCCACATGTCGGGCCAGCGTTTTGATGCCGCGGAAAATGTTCGGGCAGCGGCTCGCGGGTCGACACGTTCCAGACCGGACGCAGCGCGGGCAATATCCCAAGCGCCTGGGCTTGCCGGCAGGTGGTCGGGCGGCAGCACCGCCAGCGCCCAGTTATCGCCCCGCGCCCAAGTCCGGGTGAACAGCCGCAGCGGCAAAACCATACGTTCGTGCTGGCCGGAATTCAGCTCGATTAGGTCGGCGTCCAGATCATAGGCGACTACGACCCCGTAATGCCAGCGTGGCGCGATTTTCAGTCCGAGATTCTGAAAGACGATCACCGGGTGGCCCGCCGCGACCTCGGCCAGCAAATTTTCGAACCCGGAGATCGGCACGGCCAATTGCCCCCGACGTCGCGCCGCCCCAGCCATGTCGGCCAGATACGTACCCTTGGCGCCCGGGGTGAAACTCTGTTCGGCGACCTCCGCCTGAGTGACCGTCAGTCCGGCCCACTGATGCACCATGGCCAGCGAGGCGGGTCCGCAATAATAATCCGCCTGCACAATCAGGGGCATATCAGCGACTGCGGCGCGGCTGGGCAGGTCGTCGGGCCGGTCTGCAATTACAGCCTCCGGCCCGGTCCCGCAGCCGAGCAGCAAAAGGCCCAGCACAAGAAAATGAGAGCTGCGAAACCCGCGGCGCCCGTACCTTGCGTCCGTCAGATACACCGAGTGAATTTAAAGATCCGGGTCAAACACAGGAAATCGGTGACCAGCAGGATCACGAAGAGTGTCAGCAGCGTGCTAAGAATCGCCTCACCGCCGGCGTTTTCAATCTCGAACTGGGAAAGCATCGAGCGGATTTCCTGGCCACTCAGGGCCGCAAGCCGTGATTCAGCTTCGGCAGGGTCAACGCCAAGCTCGATCAGTTGGTTGCGGATCGCTTCGGTCCGTAGCTGGCTCATCAGGTATTCGCGCTCGGCACTCTGACCGTATTTCGCAATTGCGATGTCGGTCGAATAAATCTCGGCTTTCGCCATGGTCCCAAACTGGGCTGTCAGCACCAGCGTCGCTGAAAGTCCATAGGCAGCAGCCTGACTGAAAAGGGCTCTTATCTGCATGTGTCTCCGTCCTTTTGGTGAGCCGGCCCTGTCGACCGGTTCTGCGACCGAAACTAGAAAGGATTGGGCACGTAGTCGAATGGTTCCTTCTGGCGCGAAGGCGAACGGCACAATTTTGCCACAGACTTTTGCATGTGCGTGGCGGACAACAGGGCAATTTGACCTTGCTCTGCCGCGTCCACACAAGGTCGGCAGCAAACGGGGTGAGTCATGGCCTGACGCACCGCCCTAATTTCCGTGCGTGAGTCGATGAACGTCTGGTGCTGCCTGCAGGTCAAGCGGTCCGACGGCGGAGTCAACATGATGATCCGAACAAGCGCCATCGGGATCACCCTGACGGTCTTTAAGCTGATCGCCTCGTACTTCAACCGCTCGTGTTACATGTGTTCGATGGCACTGAAAGTGAAGTGAAATCGGGGTGCACTTCATCTCCGAAACCTGAGAGCACGAGCCCTATGCCATGCGGTATGGTTGAATCGATACCGGAACAATCGGCGGACAAAGTCGTTTCTTAGATGCGGACATTGACCACTTCGCAGAACACAAGCAATTTGGGGCTCTTTGCTGACTGTGCGCCGTCACTCAAAAAATAACCTGAGGTTGTGAACGCTGCTGCGGCGCTGCCCTAAACCCATCATTTTCTCGTTTCACGCTATTTTTCAACGGCTTAAGCCCGGTTTCAACCTTGAACCCTACCGCGGCGACCGCTTGGCTAGTATCCGCTGCAAGGTCCGCCGGTGCATGTTCAGCCGCCGCGCCGTCTCGGAAACGTTGCGGTCGCAAAGCTCATAGACCCGCTGAATATGCTCCCATCGCACCCGGTCGGCCGACATCGGGTTCTCGGGCGGCGGCGGCAGGTCGTCGGGGTGGGCCAGCAAGGCCGCGGTCACATCGTTGGCGTCGGCAGGCTTTGACAGATAATCCGTGGCCCCGATCTTGACCGCCGCCACAGCCGTCGCGATCGCCCCGTACCCGGTCAAAACCACGACCCGGCTGTCGGGGCGGTGCTCGCGGATGGCCTCCACAACGTCCAGCCCGTTGCCGTCGCCCAGCCGCAGATCGACCACCGCATAGGCCGGTGGGCGGGCCGTCGCGATGGCCCTGCCTGCGGCCACGCTTTCGGCGGTTTCGGGCTCGAACCCACGCCGCTCCATGGCGCGGGCCAGCCGGCGCACAAATGGCTCGTCATCATCGACCAGCAACAACGACTTGTCCTCGCCAATATCGCGGAGCATGCGTTCTGCCATGTGGTCCCCTCGGGGTCGAAAATCGCCGCTACAGACTAGTCCGCCGGTTCTGGGGCGTCAAATACCGAAAGCCGCCGTGCATCCGGGTCGCGCCCTGTGCTATAAACCGGTTGCCCAGCAGTTTTTCGAGAGCCGCATGACAAACGGACAAGACTTTACTCTGTCGCGCGAGCGCAGCCAGTGGGTGCGCCTGCGGACGCTCGTTGTGTTGCGTTGGGTCGCCATTATTGGTCAGATCGCGGCGGTCGTCTTTGCCGACCGCATCCTTGGTCTGGTGTTCAGTACCGGGCTTTGTTTTCTGGTGATCGGCGCCGCCGTCATTGCGAACTTGCTGGCAATATTTCTCTTTCCTGAAAACAAGCGGCTTAGCGAATTTGCCGTCACATCGATCCTTGTTTTTGATGTGGCCCAGCTTGCGCTTTTGTTGTCGTTGACGGGGGGCCTGCATAATCCGTTTGCCCTGATGGTGCTGGCCCCTGTTGCTGTTGGGGCCACGGCGCTGAAACTGCGGTCGATCCTTATCCTTGTCGTTGTTACACTGATTCTGATGACCCTTTCTGGCCTCTACCACCAGCCGATGCGCACTGCCGAAGGATTGTTGCTCAGACTTCCGACGCTGTTCGTTTTGGGGTTTTGGGGGGCGATTTTTGCCGGGGTGGTGTTTCTCGCGGTTCTCATTCAACGCGTGTCAGACGAAACCCATTCGATGGGCGACGCATTGCTTGCCACGCAAATGGCGCTGGCGCGCGAACAGAAGCTGACCGATCTGGGTGGCGTGGTTGCTGCGGCGGCGCACGAATTGGGCACACCACTAGCCACGATCAAGCTGGTCAGTTCGGAGATGTCGGAAGAGCTTGAACCGGAAAGCACGCTGCATGAAGATGTGCGGTTGATCGGCGAACAGGCCGACCGGTGCCGCGACATTCTGCGGTCGATGGGCCGGGCGGGCAAGGATGATCTTTACACGCACACGGCACCGCTGTCCGCGGTCCTGGAAGAAGCCGCCGAACCCCATGTGGCGCGTGGAAAAGCAGTGCATTTTGCCATTGGTCCCGAGGGTGGTGCCAAGCGTTTGCATCCGGCCATCACTCGGGCACCGGGGGTTATTCACGGCATCCGAAATCTGATTCAAAACGCAGTGGACTTTGCCGACGCCAACGTCTGGGTCGATGCATCCTGGTCGGATGACAAGCTTACCGTGAAAATTTCAGACGACGGACCCGGGTACCCGACCCACCTGATCGGACGCATCGGCGACCCGTTCATGCGCCGCCGCAGCCGCCGACCCGCACAGCGGCCCGAATACGAAGGCATGGGCTTGGGCCTGTTCATTGCAAAGACGCTTTTGGAAAGATCGGGCGCCGAAATTGTGTTTACCAACGGCTCGGACCCGTTTTTGAAAGACGCAGAGCGGCCCGAGAGGCGCGGCGCGATTGTCGATGTGACCTGGAGCCGAACCGACGTGGGCCCAGCCGAAACCGCGCCCGCACGGGGTCTGGGTGAAAACCAGAGATTCCAGTCGTAAGGTCCCAGGGTGCTGGGCTTAACTTCGTATTAACCAAGTTAATTAATTCTAAAGGTATTCGTTTTGACGGGGGCTCCTTATGGATTCGCTCGATCTGGCTGCGGTTGTCGGTCTGGTTGCTGTTTCATTTTGCGTTGTCACTGCGGCACTTGTTGCCGCCGCGCATTTGTCCGAGCGCAGTAATGCCGCAGGCCACGCCGTTTTTGATCTTCACGATGCCGAGCCTGCGGTGTTCTTGTTTGATGCGATGATGCTGGTTGACGCCACTGATCGCGCGCATCGCCTCTTGCGCAGTGCGACCGACTGCGACACGCCGTGGGAACAATTGTTGGCGCTGCTGTCGAAAGGTTTTGCTGACGTCGGGCCGCAATTGCTCGGATTGCCGTGCGGCGAAAAGATCGATCGCTGGTCGCGCGATGATGCAACGATGCCGATGCGCTTGATGGCCGAATGGCGCAACGGAATGTTGCGGATCACGATCATTCAGGCCGACGAATCCGAGGCCTTGGTCGCCATTGATGCGCAGAGTCTGTTTTCGATGGAGCGCGATGTCGCGCTATTGGGGGCCCTAGCCGAACACGCGCCGTGTCTTATCTGGAAGTCCAGCGCCGAGAACGGCGCCGTGACCTGGGCGAATCGCGCCTATTTTGATCTGGCACGAAAAACATTGGGCGAAGCGGCCGCAATCAAATGGCCGCCACCGCGGCTGTTTGCGTCGGTGATGAAGGTCGAGGGATCGGCCAACGCATTGCTGCGTCGCGTTTCTGTGACGTCCGAAGACTGGGCCAAGCCAAACTGGTTTGACACCCAGGCCCATGCGTTTGGTGACGAGATATTGCACTTTGCCGTTGCCGCCGACAGTGCCGTGCGCGCCGAAGGAGCACTGCGCGAATTCATCCAGACTCTGGCCAAGACTTTTGCGCATCTGCCGATTGGTCTGGCCATTTTCGATCGCCGCCGCAGGCTGGCACTTTTCAATCCTGCGTTGACCGACCTTTCGACGCTTCCAGTTGATTTTCTTACCGGCCGGCCATCGCTTTCGGCGTTTCTGGACGAACTCAGAAACCGCCAGATGATGCCCGAGCCCAAGGACTATGGCAGCTGGCGTCAACGAATTACCGCGCTTGAGGCAGAAGCCGTCAAGGGCACATACGCCGAAACCTGGTCGCTTTCATCCGGTAAAACCTACAGAGTGACCGGGCGGCCGCACCCCGAAGGTGCGGTGGCGTTTCTGTTCGAAGATATCTCGTCCGAAGTTATGTTGACGCGGCGCTTTCGAACCGACACCGAATTGGGTCAGGCAATTCTCGATGCGGTCCCCGAAGCGCTGGCGGTTTTTTCCCAGACCGGGCAACTGATCCAGTCAAATACTGCCTATTCAGACCTTTGGGGCCTCGACGCACGGTCGGTCATCGGAGAAATTTCGATCATTGACGCCTCGCGCAACTGGACCGCTGCCTGCCAACCGACGCTCGTCTGGGGCGATCTGCGTGACTTTGTCGGTGCGGTGTCGGAGCGCGCTGAATGGGCTGCACAAGTCTCGATGACGTCCGGCCGGACCCTGGACTGCCGGTTCGTGCCTTTGCCGGGTGGGCGGACATTGGTGGGCTTTACGCCGATTGCCCAGCCGGTCCAGGAAATTGCCCGCCTGCGGCCCGACGCCATTAAGCGAGAAACTGTCTGAAACCGGTTGCGGGGCCGCAACCGCTCGGTAAAGGTGACGCATGTCGCCCGTATCCTGCCGTCAGCTTGAATTTGAAAGTGAAAATGACACACGGGCCTTTGCGCGAGCCTTGGCGCCTATGTTGGCGCAAGGTGATACCATCTTGCTGGCCGGTGACATCGGCTCTGGAAAAAGCCTTTTTGCCCGTGCTGTCATTCAGTGTCTGATGATGCGTGAATGCGTTCCGGAAGACGTTCCATCGCCGACATATACCTTGGTCCAAAGCTACGAAGTCGAGGGGTTGACCATCTGGCACGCCGATCTTTATCGGCTTGTCGACCGCGCTGAAGTTGTCGAACTTGGGCTGGACGAGGCGTTTCTTTCGTCCGTGTGTCTCGTCGAATGGCCTGATCGGCTGGGCGACGCTGTGCCGGGCGATGCCTTGACGATAACGCTTAGCGTCACAAAATATTTGGGGCACCGCGCCGTCAGACTGGAGTGGCGGGCCGATAATTGGGCGCATCGGATCGATCGGGCACTGGCGGATCGCTGTGGATGAGCGCGAGACAACAAGGGCCGCATTTTTGTCGGAAACCGGGTGGGGCGGCGCACAGGTTTTCCCACTGGCGGGCGATGCCTCGACCAGGCGATATTTTCGGCTGACCAGACGGTCCGGCCAGCGCTGTCTGCTGATGGTTGCGCCGGGGGATCAAAAGGCTTTGGGAATGTTCGTAAGCATCGCGGCCTATCTGTCCGATCTGGGTCTAAGTCCCCCGGACATTTTCAGCGCGGACGAAGTGCAGGGTTTTCTACTGGTCGAGGACCTTGGCGATGCCCTGTATTCCCGTAATTTCAGAGGCAGTTCCGCGACCGAGTGGCAAGGGTACCAGGCAGCGGTTGATGTCTTGCGCCATCTCCACGGCGCGCCACCGCTGGACGATCTGCCGACCTGGAACGCGGTTACATTGGCCGCGCTGACCCAGCCCGCAATTACCTGGTATGCGGGACAAACCGCCAGCGATGCTTCGAAGTTGTCGGCTGGGTTAGAGCCTTATTTTGCACCAATTGCTGCGACGCCACAGCGGATTGCGCTGCGTGACTATCATGCCGAAAACCTGATATGGTTGCCTGACCGTGTCGGTATTGCCCGGGTCGGTCTTCTGGATTTTCAGGACGCGGTTTTGTGCCACCCGGCTTATGACCTGATATCTTTGACCCGCGATGCCCGCCGTGATCTGGACGACGACTTGACCCGGGCCCTGGCTGACCGATTTCTCGATAAATCAAACCTGCCCCGATCGGATTTCGAATATGCCTGCGCGGTGCTGGCCGTTCAGCGCAACATCCGCATTCTGGGAGTTTTTGCGCGTCTGGCGCTGCGCCACGCAAAACTGCAATACATTAGCATGATCCCCCGCGTTTGGGGCCATATCATGACTGATCTGCGCCACCCTGACCTAGAGGCGTTGTCAACGCTGGTCCGCGACGCGCTGCCCAGCCCCGACGAAGTTTTTCTTGGCGAACTGAGGAAGAGATGCCTGCGCAACCCAGGGCCATAATGCTTTTTGCGGCCGGCTTGGGTCTTCGAATGCGCCCGTTGACGGCTGATCGGCCAAAATGTCTGATCCCGGTCGGTGGCAAATCGTTGGTGGATCATGCCATTGCCCTGGCGATTGACCAAGGGTTGGACCCGATTGTTGTCAACACGCACTGTCACGCCAGTTTGTTGGTCGCACATTTGGCTGACCGCAATATATTGATCTCGCACGAAAAAGCCATGCCTCTGGACACCGGGGGTGGCCTGAAAAACGCGCTTGGATTGCTTGGTCAACCTGCGGCAAGGCCGATATTCACGCTGAACACCGATGCCGTCTGGTTTGGCGAAAACCCCCTGACCCAGCTTGCCGATGCCTGGTCAGATCGCTGCGACGCCCTGTTGTTGCTGACCCTCGCTGATAGAAGCGGTGACTTTGATCTTGGGTCTGAGGGGCATATCACGCGCGGACTGACGTATCGATATACCGGCGCGCAGATCATCCGCCCGGATCGGATAGCCGCCTATCCGAAAGAGGTTTTCTCGCTGAACGCGATCTGGGACGACATGATCGCTGCTGGGGCCGCGCGTGGCCTGGTGATGACAGGTGGGTGGTGCGATGTCGGGACGCCCAAGGCGGTTGAGCGGGCCGAAACCATGTTGCGTGCGGCGAATGGATAGGCCCAATATCTTTGCCCTGCCCCCAGGCGTCGATTTCGCGGTCGAGTTGGTGCGGGGCATGTCCGACCGCTGGGGCGATGACCCGACCGGTTTGGCGCGGGTCGAGATGTGGGTGAACACGGCCCGGATGCAGCGGCGGCTGTGGCAGGTTTTCGACGCAGGTCCGCCGCGCCTGATCCCGAAAATTCACTTGCTGGCTGAGCTGGGCAGCATCGCTGCGCCCGATCTGCCGCCTGCGGTCTCGGCGTTGCAGCGGCGTCTGGAACTTCGTCAGCTGGTGGCGCGGTTGATCGCCGCCCTGCCTGGTCTATTCCCGCGCGCTGCTGCTTTTGATCTGGCTGACAATCTGGCGCTTTTGTTCACCGAAATGGCGGACGAGGGCGTATCGCCTGACGCTCTTGCGGCACTGGATATCTCGGACCACTCGGGCCACTGGCAGCGCGCGGTCAAGTTTCTGAACATAGCGGCAGAATTTGCCGGTGCGCCCGATGTCGCAGCGCGGCAGCGTGCGGCGGCCGAGGTTCTTTTGCGGCGCTGGAAATCCACACCGCCCGATCACCCCATCGTCATCGCCGGTTCAACCGGTTCGCGGGGGCCGGTGTCGATGTTGATGCATGCGGTCGCCCACCAGCCGCAGGGTGCGGTGGTCTTGCCGGGATTCGACTTTCATATGGGACAAGACATTTGGCGGTCGCTTGATGACAGCGCCGACAGCGAAGATCACCCGCAATACCGGTTTCTGCGAATTCTGCGCCGCGCGGACGTTGATCCGGGTCAGATACCGCGATGGACCGATGCCGCACCGGCGTCGGTGCCGCGCAACCGGATAGTGTCGCTGGCGCTGCGCCCGGCTCCGGTAACCGATGGCTGGATGCGCGATGGACCAGATCTGGGAGATGTCACTGCGCCCTGTTCCGACATCGATTTGATCGAGGCGCAGAGCCCGCGCGCCGAAGCGCTGGCGATTGCCCTGCGGCTGCGCCGGGCGGCGGGCGATGGTCTGCGGGCAGCGCTGATTACGCCGGACCGAACTTTGGCGCGCCGGGTGACTGCTGCACTCGATCGCTGGGGTATTCGTCCTGACGACAGCGCCGGCGAGCCGTTGACGCTAACGCCACCAGGGCGGCTTTTGCGCCTGATCGCGGGCGCATTTGGCAGACGCCCTGCCTCTGACGAGTTGATCGTACTTGTCAATCACCCCCTGGTCACCCTGGGCCCAGATCGCCCGTCGCATTTGCGCGCAGCCCGCGATCTCGAGATGTTCTTGCGGCACAACGCGGTGCCGTTCCCAACCGCAGACACGTTGGAAACCTGGGCCACGGACCACGTCGATCGCGCCGCCTGGGGCGCGGAAATATCAGCGTTATTGGGCGAATTAGAGAGCCTTTCAGGCGGCCCCCTATCTGATCTGGTCGCGGCCAATACGCAGATCGCAACGCGCCTGTCTGGCGCACGCGTGTGGGATGGCGACGCTGGCGAAAGCGCGCGCAGCGCGATGGACGAACTGGCGGCCAACTCTGCCCACGGCGGCCGCCTGGACGCGCTCGAGTACCAGTCGCTTTTGGCATTGGTCCTGGCGCGCGATGATTTTCGCGACGCCGTCACACCGCACCCGGCGATCATGATCTGGGGCACGCTGGAAGCGCGGGTTCAGGCCGTCGATCTGGCCATTCTCGGCGGGCTTAACGAAAGTGTCTGGCCGAAATCTCCAAATCCGGACCCCTGGCTGAACCGGCAAATGCGCCGCGACGCGGGGCTTTTGCTGCCCGAACGGCAAATCGGACTGTCCGCGCATGATTTTCAGCAGGCCGTTGCCGCAGACAAGGTCGTTCTGTCGCGCAGCCTGCGCGATGACGATGCGCCGAGCGTGCCGGCGCGATGGATCAACAGGATCACCAACCTGTTGGGCGGCCTGCGGGGTCAAGGTGGCCCCGAGGCTCTGCAGGCCATGCGGGCGCGCGGCGATGCGTGGCTGCGCCTGGCCGAGGCTGTCGAGCACGACTATACGCCTGCGCCGCCCGCCCTGCGGCCTTCGCCCGCGCCGCCGGTCTCGGTGCGGCCACGCAAAATGTCGGTCACCAGGGTTTCGACATTGGTGCGCGACCCTTACGCGATCTACGCGCGCGACATCCTACGCGTTCAGCCGCTCGGGCCCCTGCGACCCGAACCCGACGCGGCATTGCGCGGCACGATCGTTCACCGGGTCCTCGAGCGGCTGATCAGGGCCTCGATCGCAGCGCCCGAGATCCTGACCGAAAGTGCCCTGATGGACCTTGCGGACAAAGCGCTGGCATCGCTTTCGGATTGGCCCGCCGCCAGGCGCTTGTGGCGCGCAGGACTTGCCAAAAACGCAGGCCGGTTGATATCCCAAGAGCTTTTGCGACGGGTCGGCGCGACGCCGCTGTCGCTTGAGCCAAATGGTCGTCTCGAGCTGGATCTTCCGCAAGGATCGGGACGCTTTGCCTTGACCGGCGCGGCGGACCGGATTGACCGGACGCCAGACGGATCTTTGATTATTTATGACTATAAAACCGGGCATGTACCCACACCATCCGAACAGAAGGCGTTCGACAAACAGCTTTATTTGCTGGCGATCATGGCCGAGGCGGGCGCGTTTGAACATCCGCACCCGGTGCCATCTGCACCGGTTATCATGGCCGCATATTTGGGCGTCGGATCAACGCTTTCGCGGGTTGATGCCGACTTGGGTGCTGAGGCGGCGGGAAAAGTGCGCGACGAGTTTCTTCAGCTTTTGGCTGCTTATGGCAAGGTTGATCAGGGATATACGGCGCGCGCGGCGGTGAAATACATCAAGCACCCGGGCGATTATGACCATCTGGCGCGATATCGCGAATGGGACGACAGCGACGGCGCCGTTCATCTGGTAGTGGGCCGATGACGATCAACGACGCCACCCGGTGCCAGATCGGCGCGTCGGACCCGACCGCATCGACATGGGTATCGGCCAACGCCGGATCGGGCAAGACCCGCGTCCTGACAGACCGGGTTGCGCGGCTGTTGTTTCAGGGCGTCCCGCCGCAGCGGATCTTGTGCCTGACCTACACCAAAGCTGCCGCCAACGAGATGCAGATCAGGCTGTTTAACCGTCTGGGCGGCTGGGCCATGCGAACCGATGATGCCCTGCGGGCCGAACTCGCCGAAATGGGTGAAACCTGGCCGCTTGGCGCGCAGGACCTGCGGCGCGCGCGGCAGATGTTTGCCACCGCCATCGAGACCCCCGGCGGTCTGAAAATTCAGACAATTCATTCGTTTTGTGCCAGCGTTCTTCGACGGTTTCCGCTTGAGGCGGGCGTTTCGCCGCATTTTCGTGAAATTGACGACCGCGCAGCAAAGCGTCTGCGACAGGATGTGGTCGACGCGATGGCGTCGGATGACCGGCGCGGGCTTGTTGACGCTGTGGCAAGGCAGGCAACCGACGGATTTGACCCGCTGAGCAAAAACATCGTCGCTTCGGCCGATACGATCGCGCGGGCCGGTGACCGCGCTGCTGCTTTTGCTGAATTCGGACTCGAGCCCGATGCGGGACCGGACAGCCTGGCGCGGGTATGCGCGTTTACCCAAGAGCACGCCGAGGCTGTCACAGCATTGGCGCGGGCACCCTTCGAGGCCGCGACCGACATCAAATACGCTTCCAAACTCGCACCACTGGCCGGACGCGCGCTGACCGTCGAAGACCTGCCCGTCCTGGAAGATGTGTTTTTGACAAAGTCAGGAAATGTGCCCTTTTCGGCCAAAGTGGGGTCTGTACCGACGGCAAAGGGCAAGCCGCTGGTCGCCGCAAATTTGGCCCAGATCGACGAACTGGCGGCGTTGATTGAAGGTGCCCGAAATCTCCGCATTTCCATCGCCGCAGCCGAACGCACCTGGGCGTTTCAGGCGTTTGCTGCGGCGTTCTTGCAGGACTACCAGGCGCGCAAGTCGCGGGCCGGGTGGTTGGACTTCGATGACCTGATCCTGAAAACCCGCGATCTGCTTTCAGACCCGCGCGTCGCCGAATGGGTGCTTTTCCGACTGGATGGCGGCATCGATCACATTCTGGTCGACGAAGCCCAGGACACCAGCCCCGCGCAATGGCAAGTTATCGAGTTATTGGCGCAGGAATTCACTTCGGGGCTTGGCGCGCGCACCGACGCACATCGCACGATCTTCGTCGTCGGTGACCGAAAACAGTCGATCTATTCGTTTCAGGGCGCGGCCCCTGACGCCTTTGACGCGATGCGCGGCGCTTTCGGGGAAAAGCTGGCGCAGATCGGCCAGGATCTGGCCCATGTTGATCTCAGCCACTCGTTCCGCTCGGCCCCGGCGATCTTGCAGTACGTTGACCAGACCCTGCGCCCGATTGCCTCGACAGGTTTGGGCGACCATCTGGATCACCTGGCCTTTCACAGCGACCGCCCCGGGCGGGTCGATCTTTGGCCCAATATCGAGCCACCGCCGAAAGACGATGCTGATTTCGAATGGTCGCGCCCGGTTGATCAGACGCTGCCGGGCGATCCCGCCGTGCGCCTGGCCGACGAAATCGCAGGCCAGATCGGGCAACTTTTGGATGGTAGTCAGGCGATAATCAGCAATCAGGGTCTCCGCCCGATACGGGCGGGCGATTTTCTGATTCTGGTCCAGAGGCGGTCGGGAACCCTGTTTGCCCAGCTTCTTAGGGCGCTGAAGGCAGCCGGGCTACCGGTTGCCGGGGCTGATCTATTGTCTCTCGACGCCGAGCTGGCGGTCAAAGATATTCGGTCGTTGCTGGCTTTTCTGGCGTTGCCGCGCGACGATCTTGCGCTGGCCGAGGCGCTGAAATCGCCGCTCTTTGGGTGGACCGAGTCTGATCTTTTTGACCTTGCCCAGCCGCGCGCCGCAAACTCCAGCCTTTGGCACGCTCTGAGGGATGCGCGTCCCATTGGCGATTCCACGCGGGATATGATTGACGCCCTACGCAATTTCGCCGATTTCCTGCGCCCTTACGAGCTGATCGACCGCATCCTCACGCGCCACTGTGGTCGCAAGAAATTGCTGGCGCGGCTGGGTCCCGAAGCAGAGGAGGGCATCGACGCGCTTTTGGGGCTTGCCCTGACCTACGAGCTGACCGAGGTGCCCAGCCTGACCGGGTTTTTGACCTGGCTCGACGTCGAAGAGGTCAAGATAAAACGCCAGACCGACAGTGCCAGCGATTTGATCCGGGTCATGACGGTTCATGGCGCGAAGGGCCTTGAGGCCCCGATTGTCATACTGCCCGACACCCGCAGCCACCGGCGGCAGACGGGTGGCAGCGATCTGCTGAGCGACAAACAGGGGATCATGTGGAAGCCGCTCAAGTCCGAGATGCCGCCGCGCGCCGTCGCCGCGCAAGAAGGGCGCGAGACGCGCGACAAGGAAGAACGTTTGCGCCTGCTTTACGTGGCCATGACCCGCGCTGAAAGTTGGCTGATCCTCTGCGGAGCGGGCAAGGCCGGCGCAGGGTCGTGGTATTCGATCATGCAAGATGGGATGAATGCTTTGGGCGCGGCTCGGTTTGACTCTCCGGTCGGCGAGGGGCTGCGTTTTGCTTCGGGCGACTGGCCCAGGCCAGTACAAGGAAAGCCAAAGCGCGGCGCGGAGGTCGAGACAATTCCGCGCTGGGCAACCACAAGGCCGCCACAGCCCGTCCGGCCGCAGACAACACTTTCGCCTTCCGGGCTTGGCGGCGCAAAGGCCTTGCCCGGCGATGATGGCCAAGACCGCGGGTTGGCGATGGCGCGCGGCTCGGCACTTCATCTGCTGCTGGAGCATTTGCCAGGGCTGGAACCGGCAGTGTGGGAAGATCGCGCCAGAGGGCTGGTTGGCAACCGGGACGATCTGGCGGCGCTGCTTGGCGAAGCGCGAGCGGTCATTCAGAGCGATGCATTGGCCCACATTTTCTCGCCCTCGGCGCTTTGCGAGGTCGATCTGACTGCCAGCCTTCCCGATCTGGACGGTCGCCGCGTGCGCGGCGCTGTTGACCGTCTGGTTATCGAGGATGAAAGAATTCTGGCTGTGGATTTCAAATCAAACGCAGTTGCGCCCGACACCGCAGAAGAAGTGCCCGAGGGGTATTTGCGGCAAATGGGCGCCTATCTTGGCGCGCTTGAAGCGATTTTCCCGGATCGTCTGGTCAATGTGGCCATTCTTTGGACCCGCACAGGCCAGCTTATGCCTCTGGAGCACGAGATCGTGAAAGCGGCACTGCGCGACGCGCCCCCGTCTTGACCTTGGGCGGGGCGGTACATAGCTTGGCGGCAACACGGATTTTCCAGGAGAATACCATGAGTACTGTTGCTGTAACCGACGACACTTTTGACACCGAGGTTCGGGGGTCTGCCATCCCTGTGGTGGTCGATTTCTGGGCTGAATGGTGCGGCCCCTGCAAACAGATCGGGCCCGCGCTGGAAGAAATTTCGGCTGAAATGGACGGTCGCATCAAGGTCGTGAAGGTCAACGTCGATGAGAACCCCAATTCGCCTGCCGAGATGGGCGTTCGGGGCATTCCGGCGCTTTTCATGTTCAAGGACGGCGAAGTGATCTCGAACAAGATCGGGGCCGCGCCCAAAGCCGCGCTGCAACGCTGGATCGAAGAGTCGATCTAGGCCGGGCAAAAGCGAAACGACGGGCGCCTTTGGGCGCCCATTTCTTTTGGGCGCTTGTGACCGCTCGTGGTGCGCTTCATATAGAACCTGACGAGAGCGGAGCGGACGATGGGCCAAGATTTTCCCGGCTGGCACGGAACGACGATCATCGGCGTCAAAAAGCGTGGCGAGGTGGTGATCGCGGGCGACGGACAGGTTAGCCTGGGACAGACAGTGATCAAGGGATCAGCGCGCAAGGTTCGGCGATTGACGGCGGGCGGGCACGAGGCGGTGGCCGGATTTGCCGGATCGACGGCGGATGCCTTCACCCTGCTGGAACGGCTGGAGGTCAAGCTGGAGGCGACGCCGGGGCAACTGGCGCGGGCTTGCGTTGAGCTGGCCAAGGACTGGCGGACTGACAAGTACCTGCAAAAGCTCGAGGCGATGCTGATCGTGACCGACGGCGAGGCGCTGTTGGTAATCACCGGGGCCGGTGACGTGCTGGAGCCCGAGCATGATGTGACGGCAATCGGGTCGGGCGGGAATTATGCGTTGGCGGCGGCAAGGGCGTTGATGGAGGGCGATCTGGGGGCCGAGGAGATTGCTCGGCGGGCGATGGCGATCGCCGCCGATATCTGTGTCTACACGAACGGAAACTTGACCGTCGAGACGATCACATCGGCCTGACCTGAATGGTTTCACGTTGGAACAAGTGTTAAACCATTGTTAATAAACAATAGTTCGTATGTAGGCTGAACAAACCAACTGTTGGAATCCGGATGGCGCTGGCGCCGCAGAGCGGCGCATTGGTCGTGCAAGTTCCAGGCCGATTTTCGAGATAGCGGACAAGGGTCGGGACAGATACAAAAAAGAGAGACCGCCCAACGCGCCCGTCCTTTTCATCGTGAGACCGCATTATGTCCGCCCCAAAATCCCCTGATGTGAACACTTCAGTCGAAGAATCCCAGGCCGACGCCGCCGAGCGCCGTGCAAAGGGCGAATTCGTGCGTGGCGTTAGCAAGTTTCGCGCCCGTCTTGGCGATGACGGCGATTTCCCCGCCGAACCGGGCGCTATCACCTTTTCGTGGCGCTGAACTGCCCGTGGTGCCACCGGGCGACGCTGGCGCGGAATGTCCTTGGTCTTCAGGACAGTATCACCATGGACGTCACCTTTCCCAACCGGACGCCCGACGACGACCCCGCCGGGCCGGGGCGGTGGGAGTTCAACCCGGCGCGCGTCGCAACGTTGACCGGAACCACGCTGCCCGAATGCACGGGCGAGACTGGCACCGGGCAGGCTTTCCGGCTGGTAAAACAGATCTACGAGGCCGAAGGGTCGGACGAGACCAGCGTGCCGATCCTTTATGACAAGAAAGCCAAGCGTATCGTCGCCAACGAAAGCGCCGAGATCATCCGCATGTTGAACCGAAAGGCTGGTCGGCTTGGCAGCGCGTTGGCCGACGCTGATCGGCCCGATCTCTATCCGCAGGGTGCGCAGAACGCACAGCTTCGCGGCGAGATCGACAAGCTGAACGACCAGATTTACGGCAACATCAACAACGGGGCGTACAAAGCCGGGTTCTCGTCGCGCCAGGATGTCTATGCTGCTGCATTCACGAACTACTTCGATACACTTGGCGCGCTGGAACAGCGCCTGGCCGCTGACGACCGCCTCTTCTTGACCGGCGATGCCTTCACCGAGGCCGACCTACGGCTGTTCCCGACGCTCTACCGGCACGACCCGGTCTATTATGTGCGCATGAAGCTGAACGGTGCCAAGGTTCTGGACTATCCGCACCTGTGGCGCTGGCTCTGCCGGGTCTATGCTTTGCCGGGCGTCGCCTCCAGCAATTCGCTGGTGCACTGCCGTCAGGGATATTTCGGCCGGTCGTGGAACAACGTGGTGCCGCTGGGACCGCTCAGCCCGATGACCTATCCCGAGGCCTACGCGCACCCGGAACTGGCGCGGTAGCCGGGCGGCCGGCAAAGGCGCCGATTAGCAGATGCGAAACTGGCCTTGCAAGCGATTCCGCCTGGCGCGCAAAGCACGGCCAGTTGCCGGTTGCGTCGAACTTTCGCGGTTCTTCACATCCGCCCTCCCTGCACCTACATCGGTGGGGCTGAAGCGAGGACGCCATGACCATCACGCGAGACGACATTCGTGCCGCTGTGGCGGCGGGGCAGATTGACGAGCGCCAAGCGGCGTCGATTGTGGCCCTGTCGGACGCGCGGCGCGGGGCGCGCGAAAACTTGCAGGGGCTGGACGAACCGTTCGAGCTGTTTCGGGGGTTCAACGAGGTTTTCATCGTCGTCGGCCTGTCGATCCTTTTCGGCGGCTGGATCGCGCTGACCGGGGTATCGTATATCTTCAGCGAAACACCCAGGCTGGCCTGGACGGTTTACGGGGTCATCGGCATGGGCGTCGTGGCCTTGCTGGCGCGGTATTTCACGATCCGGCGCCGCATGATCGCGCCGTCGATTGCCCTGTCGATCATGTTCGCCCTGAGCGCCGTGCAAGTCGCAACCGCGCTGGCCGGTCAGATCGGGATGGAGGATACGTCGCGCAGCGCCATGACCTTTGGGCTGAGCACGGTCGCGATGTTTTTCTATTGGATCATGTTCCGCGTGCCGTTCGTAATGGCAATAATTGCGCTTGGCGTCTTTGCCACCGCTGCATCGCTTTTCGTGCTCGGTGGGGCCGAGCTGAGCAACCCGCGTGATTTCTTTTTGCTCTCGAACGAGGGCCCGCTTGCGGTCTTGACCGTCGCCCTGGGCCTGATCGGATTTGGTGTCGCCATGCGGTTTGACATGTCCGACCCGCACCGCGTGACGCGCCGGTCGCTGAACGGTTTCTGGCTGCATATCGTGGCGGCACCGGCGATTGTGAACACGGTGGCCCTTACGCTGTTGGAGCGTGAGGCGCTTGGGGCGCAGGTACTTTTGCTGGCGTTTCTGTCGCTGATCGCCGTGGTCGCCGTGATCATCGACCGGCGGTCGTTTCTGGTGGCGGGCGTTGGCTATGTCGTGGTGCTGACCACCATCCTGCTAGAAGGACAGGCGGCCATGGCCACGCTGATGCTGGGATTTGGCCTTGTCCTTTTGGGCGCGACTTGGGAAAAGCTGCGCAGCTGGCTGATGGGCGCGTTGCCCGGATTTCCCGGCAAGGACCGGCTGCCGCCCTGGGGGCTGACAACAACCGAGGACACCGCCACGTGACCGACCTGACCCCGCGCGAGATTGTCTCGGAGCTTGACCGGTTCATCATCGGCCAGAAAGACGCCAAGCGCGCCGTGGCCGTGGCGCTGCGCAATCGCTGGCGGCGCAAACAACTTTCACCCGAGATGCAGGAAGAGGTATACCCGAAAAACATCCTGATGATCGGGCCCACAGGCGTGGGAAAGACCGAAATCAGCCGTCGTCTGGCGCGGTTGGCCAAGGCGCCGTTCATCAAGGTCGAGGCGACCAAGTTTACCGAGGTGGGCTATGTGGGCCGCGACGTGGAACAGATCATCCGCGATCTGGTTGAAAGCGCGATCAACTCGACGCGCGAAGCGATGCGCGACGAGGTCAGGGCGCGGGCCCAGGCGGCAGCTGAAGAGCGCGTGATCGAGGCGATCACGGGGGCGGACGCGCGCGAGGCGACGCGCGAGATGTTTCGCAAGAAACTGAAATCGGGCGAACTGGACGACACCGAGATCGAACTTGAACTGGCCGACAATTCAAACCCGATGGGCGTGCTGGACATCCCCGGGCAGCCGGGCAGCCAGATGGGCATGATGAACCTGGGCGATATTCTGGGCAAGGCCATGGGCGGGCGCACGGTGCGGCGCAAGATGACCGTGTCGGAAAGCTATGACTTGCTGATCGGCGAAGAGGCTGACAAGCTGTTGGATGACGAGGCGGTGACGCGGGCCGCCCTTGAGGCGACCGCCCAGAACGGCATCGTCTTTCTCGACGAGATCGACAAGGTCTGCGTGCGGGCCGAGGCGCGCGGGGCAGATGTCAGCCGCGAGGGGGTTCAGCGCGATCTTCTGCCGCTGATCGAAGGCACCACCGTCAGCACCAAATACGGGGCGATCAAGACCGACCATATCCTGTTCATCGCCTCGGGTGCGTTTCACATCGCCAAGCCGTCGGATTTGTTGCCCGAACTTCAGGGGCGGCTGCCGATCCGGGTGGAATTGCGGGCGCTGACCGAGGCCGATTTCGTGCGCATTCTGACCGAGACCGACAACGCGCTGACCCTGCAGTACGCGGCGCTGATGGGCACCGAAGATGTCACGGTCAACTTTTCCGAAGACGGCATTGCGGCGCTGGCGCATATCGCGGCGGAAGTGAACGAAAGCGTCGAAAACATCGGCGCGCGGCGGCTTTACACGGTGCTCGAGCGGGTGTTCGAGGACATCAGCTTTACCGCGCCCGACCGGGCCGGGGATACCGTGACCATCGACGCCGCATTTGTCGACGAGCATCTGGGCGAACTGAGCAAGTCAGCCGACCTCAGCCGATACGTGTTGTGAGTCAGGCGCAGGGGCACGGGGGGCTTCGGTTTCTGCGCGAAAACGCGGTGTGGCTGGGTGCGGGGTTTCTGATTACGCTGTCGTCGAGCTTTGGCCAGACCTTTTTCATTTCGATTTTCGCCGGGGAAATCAGAGCCGAGTTTGGGCTGAGCCACGGCGGCTGGGGTGGGATATACGCGCTGGCCACCACCTCGTCGGCGATCGTAATGGTCTGGGCTGGGGTTCTGACCGATCATTTCAGGGTGCGAACGCTGGGGCCGGTCTCGTTGGTCGCGCTGGCGCTGGCCTGCGTGGCGCTGGCGGTGTCACCCAATATCGCGGCGCTGGCGTTTGCGATATTCGCGCTGAGGTTTTTCGGGCAGGGGATGCTGAGCCATATCGCGACGGTGGCGATTGCGCGCTGGTACGTGGCGCGGCGCGGGCGCGCGTTGAGCATTGCCAACATGGGGTTCGGGATCGGCGAGGCGACGCTGCCACTGTTGTTTGTCTTCCTGATGGCTATTTTTGACTGGCGTGTCCTGTGGCTGGGCGCGGCGCTGTTGACGCTGGCCATGGTGCCGGTGATCCGGTCGATGATGCGGCGCGAACGCACGCCGCGCTCATCGGCCGAGAGGGGCGAGGCGGTGGGGATGGGCGACCGGCACTGGACGAGGGGCCAGGCGCTGCGCCATCCGCTGTTTTGGGCGGCGATCCCGACGGTGGCGGGAATCTCGGCCATTCTGACTGCGATCTTTTTTCACCAGGTGCATTTGGCGGCCGAAAAGGGCTGGGCGCATGCGCATTTTGTCGCGTTGTTTCCGATTTATACCGGTGCCGGAATAGCGGTGATGTTTGCCGCAGGGTGGGCGATTGACCGCTGGGGAACGGCGCGATTGGTGCCCTGGTTCCAGGTCCCCTTTGCGGCGGGGGTGGCGATGATGTGGGGGGCCGAGGGCCTGGGTGCGGCGGCCTTGTCGATGGCGCTGATCGGCGGCGCGCAAGGCGCAAGTTCTACGATCATGACAGCCTTCTGGGCCGAGTTTTTCGGAACCCGGCATCTGGGCGCAATCCGATCGCTGGTGGCCGCGATCATGGTTTTCGGGTCGGCGGTCGGGCCGGGGCTGACCGGCCTCTGGATTGACCGGGGCGTCGGCTTTCCCGACCAATTGCCGGTGTTTGCCTTGTGGTTTGTCGGGACATCGGCGCTGTTGGGTGTCGCTGTGGCGCGGGTCCGGGGATCACGGCTTGCGGCGTAGATAGGCGTAGTAAGCCCCGTCGTCGCCATGATTTCGGTGCGCCTGAGTGACCTGAATGACCACAGCCTTGCAGGGCGGCGCTGCCAGCCACCCCGGCACCTGGTCGCGCAGAATGCCTTTGCGTTCGGGGATCGGGCCGGTCCCGGCCGCGCCGCCCCTGCCCTTGCCGGTGATCACCAGAACCAGCCGCCGCCCGGCGGCGTGAGACGACAGGACAAACCCGATCAGCGCCGGGTGCGCCTGGGCCAGGGTCATGCCGTGCAGATCAATCCGAGCTTCGGGTTTGATATTGCCACGCGATAGCTTGCGAAACGCCTTGCGGTCCATCGCCAGCGGGGCCGCACCCATGCGGTCACCGCCACCGGACGCGAGGTCGAGCGAGATGGTGGTTTGCGGGCGGGCATTGGATCCGATTTTGAACTCGGTCGTCGTGAAGACTGCCGGATCTTTCGACTGCAGGGTCCGCGCCTGCAAAATTATTGCCGGCATTTCAAGCTTCAGCGGCGCGGCCTTGGCCACCACCCGCGACCACAGTTTCTCTTCTTCGGCGCTTAGATACCGGGGTTTGCGGGCCACGCGCCTAACCTCGGTTCGTCATGCCGCGCGCCAGGTCGCGCGGCACGAGCAGAACCAGGCGCCCCGGATCGCGGACATCGCCTGCCCGCCGCCCCGCTTGGGTGCCCGAGCCAAAGAATATGTCTGCCCGTTGCGCACCCGTGATCGCTGATCCGGTGTCCTGGGCGACCATCAGGCTGCGGATCGGGCGCGCCCCATCCTTTTCAACCCAGACCGGCGCGCCAAGCGCTATGAAACCAGGATCAACCGCGATGCTGCGCATTGCGGTCACCGGCCTTTGCATGGCTCCGATCGGACCCAAATGGTTGGCCAGGCCCTTGAGTTCACGAAAAAAAACATACGACCGGTTGTGCCAGAGCATTCGTGGGCCGTCTTTGGGGTTGTCTCGAACCCAGGCCCTTATAGCGCTGGCCGAAACCCGGTGTGCCGGCAACAGGCCAAGCCGCGCCATTTCCTTGCCAACCGACCGGTAGCCGTGGCCGTTTTTCGCAGCATAGCCCACGCGCATGGCGCTGCCATCGGCGAACCCCAGCCGCCCCGACCCCTGAACGTGCAGGAAAAATGTCTCGACCGGATCGGCAAGCCAGGCAAGCTCGAGCCCGCGACCCGCAAGCGCGCCCTCGCCTTCGATCTGCGCCCGCGTCATCCAGGGCTTGCCCCTGGGCAGGTCCGGCGGCACGGCATAGATTGGGTATCGATAGGTCGCGGTCTTGCGGCGCGAGGCGGAAATTTCGGGTTCGAAATATCCGGTGAAAAGCCCCGGGTCGCCAGTCTCGACAAGAACCGGCGTAAAGTGACTTTCGAAAAAATCTCGGGCGTCTGTGGCCAGCGGAGCGGCCTTGCAGACCGCGCCCCAGCCGGGACCGGATATTTGATCGCAGGTCGCCACAAACACCGCCAGCGCGGCGGCGTGGTCATCGCCCGCCCAGCCTTCAAGGTCAGAAAAGGCAAGCGGCGTATGCTGGACCTCACCGGCCACAGCAGCGCCCACGCACAGGCCCGAAACAACCAGCGCCAGCGCGGCGCGGCCAGCGTTCATCCGCCGGTTGCCACCAGTTGCCAGTTGGGATCATTGCTGCCCATCGTCCGCCCAAAAGTCCAGACATCCTTTTGCCGCTTCATGACGTCCGGTTCGCCCTCGACGACCTCGCCTTCGGCGTTTTTCACGACCGAACTGACCTCGCCGACCAGGCGCACCGAAATTTCCGCCACACTTGCCGCGCGGTCAAAGGTTGCATCGGTCAGCGTGGTCTCGCGTACGCCACCAAAGTTGGCCTCGACCGTGAGGCCTTCGTCTTCGCGGGCACCGACCACATCGATGAAAGCATCGAACACGTCCTCGGACAAAAACGGCCGCACTTGTTCCAGTTCGCCGTTTTCAAAGGCCATCAGGATCATTTCATAGGCCCCACGCGCGCCCTGAAGAAACTCGGTGACGACAAAGTCGGGCTGGACCAGCTTCATCGCGGCCAGCGCTTTGGCGGCGTCACTGTCTTCGGCCACGTTGTCGGTGATATCGGGGTCTGGCCCGCCTTCAATCACCTCAAAGCCACGGCGCGGGCTGATCGTCGGGTTTGGCGCATTTGCCTCGGCCGGGGGTTTTTCAAAGCCTTCGCGCGTACCTAGAACGCCGCGAAGCTTGAGGATCAAAAACACGGCAATCCCAGCCAAAACAAGTAATTGTATCACGGCAGAGCCCATTTGCACTCCAGGAGAATTGATGCGGACGTTTGCTTTGGTGCGCGCCCTTTCCTATGTAGGGGCTTAGGCGGTCCAAGTCCACCGGGCCGAGCGGCCGAAATCATGCGGTAAACGAGGACATCATGCGGTTGTTACTGGCGTTTTTACTGGTTCCTTTGATCGAAATTGGGCTTTTCATCCAGGTTGGCGGGGCGATTGGGCTTTTTCCGACGCTCGGGGTGGTGATTCTGACCGCTGTGGTGGGCACCTATCTGGTCCGCAGTCAGGGCGTGCAGGTGCTGACGCGCCTCAGGTCGTCGTTCGAGACGTTTTCCGACCCGACCGCGCCGCTGGCCGATGGCGCAATGATTCTGTTCGCCGGTGCGTTGCTGTTGACGCCCGGGTTTTTCACCGATGCGGTCGGTTTTGCGCTCTTGATCCCGCAGAGCCGAGCGGCGATTATCCGGGCGCTGAGGTCCCGGATCAGTGCGGCGGGTGTCAACATGCATTCGCGCGGTACGGACCGGCCCGAGCGCGACCAGCACCGTCCCGGTACAGTCATCGACGGTAAGTACGAAGAGGTCCACGACCCGGATTGAGGGCCAAGGCCCGACCTGCTAGGACGGCGCGACTCTGCCCCAAAGGACCAGGAATGACCGAAGAAAGTTCAGAAAACGGCACCGCCAAAGCCGAGGCCCCGCAGGTACCGCGAATGCAGGTTCTTGCCCAATACGTGCGCGATCTGTCCTTTGAAAACCTTGCCGCCCAGAAGGGTGTTCAGGGCGAGGTTAAGCCTGATATTCAGGTTGCAGTGAACCTGGACGCGAAAAAGCGCGATACTGAACACCAGTTTGAGGTGACGCAGAAATACAAGATCACCGCAACTTCGAAGGGCGGCGACCAGCATATATTTGTGCTGGAGTTGGAATACACGGGGATCTACCGGATCGAGGGCGTGCCGGAAGGGCAATTGCACCCCTATCTGCTGATCGAATGCCCGCGGATGCTGTTCCCTTATGTGCGCCGCATCGTGGGCGATGTGACCCGCGACGGGGGCTTTCCGCCATTGAACCTTGAGGCGGTGGATTTTCTCAAACTCTACAGGAACGAGGTTCGCCGGCGCGCCGAAGCCGAGGCCGCGAACACCGCGCCCGTCTGAGCGTCAGCCGAATTTCTTCCAGATGGGTTTGTCGCCCAGCGTTTCAATGAAGGCCGCATGGGCGGCGCGTTCCGCGTCGGTCAGGCGCGGCGGCAGCGGCGTTAGGCGCTTTGTCGGGCCCGAGGAATGTGCGGCGGAATCCGCGTGTGCGCCGACCACCTCAGAAAGGCCAAAATCAGGCTGACGACCGCCGATCAGTTCAAGATAAACCTCGGCCAGTATTTCACTGTCAAGAAGCGCGCCGTGTTTTTCGCGCGCCGAATTATCCACGCCGAAGCGGCGACACAATGCGTCGAGCGAAGCCGGCGCGCCGGGGAATTTCTTGCGGGCAATGGCCAGGCTGTCGATGGCCTGATCGAAGGGAATTACCCCTGCGTCCATCCATTTCAGTTCGGCATTCAGGAATTTCATGTCAAAGCTGGCGTTGTGGATGACCAGCTTTGAGTCGCCGATAAAATCGATGAACGCGGCCCCGATTTTTGCGAAAACCGGTTTGTCGCGCAGAAATTCGTCGCTGAGCCCGTGAACGGCAAACGCCCCTTCGGGCATGGCGCGTTCGGGGTTGATGTACTGTTGATACGTGCGCCCGGTAGGCAGATGGCCAACAAGCTCGACGGCTCCGATCTCGACGATGCGGTGGCCCTCGCTCGGGTCAAGCCCGGTTGTTTCGGTATCGACGACGACCTCACGCATTCACTTTTCCCCTGATGTCGCAAAGCACAGCATCAACTGCCGCCTCGGCGCTGGCAAGGGTGTCGGTCGCGATCAGATAGTCTGCGCGGGCGCGTTTTTCAGGGTCGGGCATCTGTTTGGCCAGAATGCTGTCAAAAAGCGCCCGCGTCACGCCGGGGCGGGCCATGACACGGGTGGTCTGGGTTTGCGGGTCGGTCGAGACAACCGCCACTGCGTCAAGCCAGGCGTCGGCACCGGTTTCAAGCAAGAGCGGGATATCGAAAACCAGAATGTCGGCCCGGGTCTTGGCGACAAAGTTGGCGCGGTCGGCGGCGACAAGAGGATGGACCACCTGTTCAAGGCGGATAAGAGCGTCGGGGATTCGCGCGATCCATTTTTTCAGCACATCGCGGTTGATAGCGCCGTCAATATTCGCCTCGGGACAAAGTGCTGCAACCAGGCTCACTGCCGCCCCTTTGGGACCATAGAGCCGGTGGACGGCGGCGTCGCCATCCCAGACCGGAACACCGGCCTGCGCGAACATAGCCGCTGTCGTCGACTTTCCCATGCCGATCGAGCCAGTAAGCCCGAGCAGGAACGGCTTGGGATCACGCGGCACGGGCCTAGTCCGCCAGCGCTGCGCGGCGGCTGTCTTGGTCAACCTCGGGGCGGGTTCCGAACCAGCGCTCGAAACCCGGAACCGCCTGGTGCAACAGCATTCCCAGCCCATCTATCGTATCACAGCCCGCCGCGGCGGCGGCCTGCAGAAACTCGGTTCTGAGCGGCGTATAGACCAGATCGGTCACGGTGGCCTTGGGCGAAAGTCCGTCGAGGGGCACGCGAAACCGGCCCTGCCCCAGCATCCCCAGCGAGGTGGCGTTCACAACCGTCAGCGCGCCCTCGACGATGGTCGCGGCCTTGACCCAGTCAAAGACCCGGATCTTGGCACCAAATTCGGATTTCAGCGCATCAGCACGGGCGCGGGTGCGGTTGGCAAGCCGGATCTCGGGAACGCCGGCGTCGATGAGCGCAGCGATAATCGCCCGCGCCGCACCACCGGCACCAAAAACCGCCGCCGGTGCTTCGGTCGGGGTCCAGTTGCGCGCACTCTGGACGAGGTTCTGGGTGAACCCATAACCATCTGTGTTATCGGCGTGAACCTTGCCGTTGCGTTGGAATTTCAGCGTGTTGGCGGCCCCGATAACTGCCGCGCGATCGGACACCACATCGGCCAGCGCAAGCACCCGTTCCTTGTGCGGTATGGTCACATTCACCCCTACAAAGCCGAGCTTTGGCAGCATCGCCAACGCATCGGCCAGATTATTCTGCGAAATCTCCATCGGGACATACTGCCCGTTGATCGCGTATTTCCCGAGCCAATGGGCGTGCAGGCGCGGTGACCGGCTGTGGCCGACCGGCGCGCCGATGATGCCCGCCAGGGGGATTTTTTCATCACTCATTCGCGCAGCTCTCCTGCCGTAGTCAGGTAACTGAGAAGCTCGATCAGCGGAAGTCCAAGCACGTGAAAATAGTCCCCCTGAACCGCAGAAAACAGCCGCACGCCTTCGCCTTCCAGATGATAGGCGCCAACCGCGCCTGCGACGCCCGGCCAGTTGCGCGACAGATACCCCTCGAGAAACTCGTCAGAAAACGCGCGCATGGTTAGGCGGACAACGCCCACGTGCCGCCAGATCGGGCGGCCTTCGCGGCAAATGACAGCGGCCGAAAATAGTTGGTGCAGGCGGCCCCGCAGTTCGGCCAGCGTCGCGCTCGCTGCTTCCAGCGACGCTGATTTTGCAACAATTTTATTCCCGATTGCCAGTGTTTGATCACATCCCAGGACCAGCGCGTCGGGGTGTTTGGTGGAAACCTTTCGCGCTTTGGCCTCGGCAAGCGCATCGGCCATATCGCGGGCCCCCGTCCCCTGGGCCAGCAGCCCGTTGCGGATCGCGTCTTCATCAATGCGCGCCGGAATACAGTCGACCAACAGGCCTGCGCCTTGCAAAAGCTGGCGGCGCACCGGCGATTGGGAAGCAAGGATGAGCTGTGTCTTCATAACCCTGTGGAAAATCTCGCTTTGTTCCCCTTGCTGGGGGTGGCGGAAATTACCTCGCGGCCCCGGTTGGGGGAAACTAGTACGAAACCCAGCGTTGGTCAGGACAAATCTCCACCGTGGAAAAACCGCCCCCTAATTGGCCAAGACCAGCCTCGGCCGGACTTCCACTGTCACGAATATCGATTTTGTCCGCAGGAGAATATCATCTAATTTATTGTTTTTATTTTGATATAATGTGCTCTCCCCGCCTTGTTGGCGGTATTACCCACAGCGGCGTCAAGCCGAACAATCCAGTGGACATCCCTATAATCCACGCTATCCACTACCCCAACAACATCATCTTCCTTCTTATATATATTTAATATTAGTGGGCTTACCCCAGGCACCGGAACCAATGGCCGAGATACTCAGCACCCTTTATCCTTGGACCAAGTCGCTGCATGTGATTTCGGTTGTGGCATGGATGGCCGGGCTGTTCTATTTGCCCCGGCTTTTTGTCTATCACGTAGAGCGGTCTGAACCGGGCTCAGCACAGGACGCGCTTTTCCAGACCATGGAACGCCGCCTTTTCCGCGTGATAATGAACCCGGCGATGATCGCGGCTTGGGTCTTTGGCGTGGCGCTGATTCTGACACCGGGGGTTGTCGACTGGGATGCGATCTGGCCCTGGACAAAAGGTGGCGGAATTATCGCGCTGACCTGGTTTCATCACTGGCTGGGCGTTCGGCGCAGGGATTTCGTGAAAGGTATCAACACACGGTCGGGGCGCAGCTTTCGGCTGATGAATGAAGTGCCGACAGTGATGCTGGTTATCATCGTTATTTCGGTTATCGCGCGGCCGTTCTGAGGTGCCCGATTGACTCGGGCCGGGTCGCAGGGGTATCAGCGCGCGAACGGATCGCCGTCCGGCCGTCCGGCAGCAGAGAAATGATCGAAAACAACGCGGCCCGTCCCTGGGCCTGCCTGTCTTGTATCGGACCCCCACATGAGCGAAAAACTGAACCTTGCTGATCTGAAAGCCAACAGCCCCAAGGACTTGTTGGCGATGGCCGAAAGCCTGGAGATCGAAAACTCCTCGACCATGCGCAAGGGCGAGATGATGTTCCAGATCCTCAGAGAGCGCGCTGACGAGGGCTGGGAAATATCCGGCGACGGGGTTCTGGAAGCGTTGCAGGATGGGTTTGGTTTTCTGCGCTCTCCCGAGGCGAATTACCTGCCAGGGCCTGATGATATCTACGTCTCGCCCGAGATGATCCGGCAGTTTTCACTGCGGACTGGTGATACGATCAACGGAGTGATTCGCGCGCCAGGCGACAACGAGCGGTACTTTGCCCTGACGTCGGTGGCGCAGATCAATTTTGAAGACCCTGAAAAAGCCAAACACAAGATCGCCTTTGACAATCTGACCCCGCTTTACCCCGATGAGCGGCTGATCATGGAGGTCGAGGACCCAACGACCAAAGACCGGTCGGCGCGCGTGATCGACCTGATTTCACCGATCGGCAAGGGGCAGCGCTGTTTGATCGTGTCGCCGCCGCGGACCGGCAAGACGGTGATGTTGCAGAACATCGCGCATTCGGTCGCGATCAATCACCCCGAGTGCTATCTGATCGTGCTGCTGATCGACGAGCGCCCCGAAGAGGTGACCGACATGCAGCGGTCGGTGCGGGGCGAGGTCGTGTCGTCAACCTTTGACGAGCCGGCCACACGGCACGTTGCGGTGGCCGAGATGGTGATCGAGAAAGCCAAACGCCTGGTGGAACACAAGCGCGATGTGGTGATCCTTTTGGATTCGATCACGCGCCTTGGTCGCGCCTTCAACACCGTGGTGCCGTCGTCGGGCAAGGTGCTGACCGGGGGTGTCGATGCCAATGCTCTGCAACGGCCCAAGCGGTTCTTTGGTGCCGCACGGAACATCGAGGAAGGCGGATCGCTGACCATTATCTCGACCGCACTGATCGATACCGGCAGCCGGATGGACGAAGTGATTTTTGAGGAATTCAAGGGCACCGGCAACAGCGAGATTGTGCTGGACCGCAAGGTGGCCGACAAGCGGGTGTTCCCGGCCATGGACATTCTGAAGTCCGGTACGCGCAAAGAAGAGCTGCTGGTTGATAAGATCGACCTGCAAAAGACCTATGTTCTGCGGCGCATTTTGAACCCGATGGGGACCACCGATGCGATCGAGTTTCTGCTGTCGAAGCTAAAGCAGACCAAGTCGAACTCGGACTTCTTCGATTCGATGAATGCCTGATTTATCATGTGATTAGAATGGCTTAGATGGACACAATTTTTGCGCTCACCTCGGCCAGGGGCCGCGCCGGCGTGGCTGTGGTTCGAATATCGGGGCCAGGCGCAAAGGCGGCACTTGCGGCCTTTGGTGTCGAGGCGCCTGAACCGCGCCGCGCCGTGCTCAGGGATCTGAGGATCGACGGCGGCCTGGTCGATCGCGGGTTGGTTTTGTGGTTCGAGCCGGGGGCATCGTTTACTGGCGAGGCCGTGGCCGAGCTGCATCTGCACGGCAGCCCGGCGATTGTCGGGGCGGTCCTGGGGCATCTGGCCAGCTTGCGGGAAACGCGAATGGCCGAGCCGGGTGAATTTACCCGCCGGGCCCTGATGAACGACCGGATGGACCTGACCCAGGTCGAGGGACTGGGCGCACTGATCGAGGCCGAGACCGAGGCGCAGCGGCGCCAGGCGCAAAGAATATTCTCGGGAGCCCTGGGCGGGCTGGCCGAGCGCTGGCGGCGCGATCTGATCCGGGCGGCGTCGCTTTTGGAAGTGACGATAGATTTCGCGGACGAAGATGTGCCTGTCGATGTCGGTCCCGAAGTTGTGGCCCTGTTGTCGGGTGTTCGCGGCGACATGGGGCGCGAGATCGATGGCAGCCGGATCGCCGAGCGCATTCGCGACGGGTTCGAGGTGGCGATCATCGGGGCTCCGAATGCTGGGAAATCAACGCTTTTGAACGCGCTGGCGGGGCGCGACGCGGCGATTACATCAGAAATTGCGGGAACCACGCGCGATGTGATCGAGGTGCGGATGGATTTGCGCGGGCTGCCGGTGACGTTTCTGGATACGGCCGGGTTGCGGGTGGCGACGGATGATATCGAGCGGCTGGGTGTGGCGCGGGCCCAGGCGCGGGCCCAGGATGCGGACCTGCGCGTGCTTTTGCTTTCAGACGAGCAGACATCAGATATGGTGGCGTTGACCGGTGATGATATCAAAATATGGGGTAAATCTGACTTGCGGGACGGTGATAGGGCCGGCGTTTCGGGGCTGACCGGTGCGGGAATTGACCAGCTTACCGACCAAATTTCCGAGATCCTGGGGCACCGCGTAGCAGGTGCCGCCACAGCCACCCACTCCCGGCACCGCGCCGCGATCCGAGCCGCAGAGGGGGCTTTGGCGGCGGCAGTTTTTGAGCTAGAAGAAGGACCAGGCCGGATTGAGCTTGCGGCCGAGGAAGTCCGGGGTGCCATTCGGGCGCTGGATGGCCTGGTTGGGCGTGTCGATGTGGAAAACCTGCTGGACGAAATTTTTTCGAGTTTCTGCCTCGGGAAATAGGAGCGTTTCACGTGAAACAGGGCGATCTTGAGGTCATTGTCATCGGGGGTGGCCATGCCGGGGCCGAAGCCGCGGCCGCCGCGGCCCGTATGGGTGCCAACACGGCGCTGGTGACGCTGCGGGCCGATGCGATCGGCGTCATGTCCTGCAATCCGGCCATTGGCGGGCTGGGCAAGGGCCATCTGGTGCGCGAAATCGATGCGCTTGACGGCATCATGGGGCGCGCCGCCGATGCGGCGGGGATACAATTTCGGCTGCTCAAT
>JAKZRT010000195.1:0-9508 GCA_047518005.1 Brevirhabdus sp. | reverse complement strand
TTTGGAAAAGCAATAGAGCGACGCAATCTACCAGCAAGCTTTGCCCGAGGGTCCCTGTGGATATCTCGTAATTAACACTACTAAAACCGCCCAGAAAACACCCCCGTCTGCGGAATCTCATTATTAACACTACTATGACATCTAGCGAGCCAGCACCGCCTCTCTTCATCGTCTCGAACAGTTGAATGCGGCCAGATGGACCGCGGACCAGAAGGATGAGAGTATGAACAAGCTACCACACTACCGGATCATTGGCATAGATGTCTCGCGCGACTGGCTGGACATTCACTGTCTTCCAGATGGCCATCGACTGCGGTTGCCCAAAACCGTTTCTTCTGGCCCTTCTTGCCCGACATAACCCACCTCAAGATGTCCACTATCAATGGTGGACACTATCAGCGCACTCCTTCGCACGTCAGAGCAGGCACACCGGACGCTTACCATACACTCGATTTATCGTCGTTTCCAGCCTGTTTTCGAGCCCTCCCGGCCCGGCAGTCCCGGGCTGGGGGCGGCGAACCTCGCGCAAAGCTCCCCCCTCTGGCCGCAGCGCCGGGTGCGGCTTTCTGCAACAGTGGCTTGTCAATGCTGGACAGATAAATCTACTAAGTCGGACATTCATTGCATTATGCCGGGTAATAAAAGGGGGAGTCATGGCAGAACTGAACGGGCATGTCGCCATCCTGACGGGCGCTTCGGGGGGGCTGGGCGCGCGTTTCGCGCGGGTGCTTGGCGCACAGGGCGCTACGGTGGCCCTTGCGGCCCGCCGGGCAGAGCGGCTGGCAGAGCTTGAGGCAGAGTTGAGTGCGGCCGACGTGACCTGCGCCTCATTCGCCTTCGATGCGGCGGATCTGTCGGCCTCCGACCGGCTGGTCTCGGAGGTGCGCGAACGTCTGGGCGCGCCGATGATTCTGGTCAACAACGCCGGCGTGAGCCTTCCCGGCCGGGCGCAGGACAGCAGCCCCGAGGATTTCGAGCAGACGATGGCCGTCAACCTGCGCGCGCCCTGGCGACTGTCGCAGCTTTGCGCCCGTGGCTGGATCGAGGCCGGCACCGGAGGAACCATCGTCAATATCGCCTCGATGCTGGCGAGCCGGGTCGGGCCGGGCGTCTCGCTCTATTGCATGTCCAAGGCGGCGCTGAGCCACATGACCGCCTGTCATGCGCTCGAATGGGCGCGCCACGGCATCCGGGTGAACGCCATCTGCCCCGGCTATGTCCGCACCGAGATCAATGACGGGTTTTGGCAGACCGAGCGTGGCCGGGCCGAACTCGAGCGCCTTCCGCGCCGCAGGGTCGGTGGGCCCGAGGATCTGGATACGGCGCTGCTGTTTCTGTGCGACCCGAAAAGCAAATTCGTCAACGGGGCGGCGATCACGGTGGACGATGCGCAAAGCTGGGCGATCTGAGGTGAAACTGGCCGAGACCCTGCCGCTCGATCCCGCGTTGCTCCGTCCTTTGGCGCAAACCGTGCCTTTTGATGCGGCGGCGCTGAGGCGGCACCTTGGCGCGCGTGGGCAGGCGCTTGAGATCGCGCCACTGCGGCAATTCGCCGGAGGCTACGGCAATCTCAACTACCTGATCCGAGTCGACGGGGCATGGGCGGTGCTGCGGCGGCCGCCGCATGGCGAAATCCCCAAAGGTGCCAACGACATGGCACGCGAGTTCCGCACGCTGTCGGTGCTGGCGCCGGTCTGGGATCTGGCGCCGCGCCCCGTCGCCTTCTGCGACGATACATCCGTGCTGGGCGCGCCCTTCCTGATCTCGGAGTTTCGCGCCGGATTGCCGCTTCATGGCACTACGCCGCTGGGAGCGGCGATGACGCCAGAGCAGGCGCGAGCGCTGTCGCTGCTGCAGATCGACATCCTGGCGCAATTGCACGGCTTCGATCTGGAGGCAGTCGGCGCCACCACCCCGGGCCGCATCGGCGGTTTTGCGGCACGGACGCTGCGCGGCTGGACCGCACGGCTCGAAGGATCGGCCACCGCGGCCTCGCCCGAGGCCGCGGCGCTGTTTGCGCGGCTTGCGGCCCTGAGCCCGGCGGATGCACGGGTCTCGATCATCCACAACGATTTCAAGCTCGACAATGTCGTGGTCGATCCGGTGACGCTGGCCCCGAGTGCGGTGCTCGATTGGGACATGTCCACCCTGGGCGCGCCTTTGTTCGATCTGGCGACGCTGCTGAGTTATTGGGTGGAGCCCGGCGACCCCGAGGGGCTGCGGGCGATCAACTTCACCCATGCCGAGGCACCCGGCGCCCTGTCGCAGCGCGACCTGGTGCAGGCCTATGTGCTCGCGACCGGCTTTGACAGCGCGACGGACGAGGCGGACCTGCGGTTTTTCCTGGCCCTCGCCTTTGCCAAGCTTGGGGTGGTTTGCCTGCAGCTTTACGACAAGTTCCGCGCCGATCCGGCTGGAAATGTCCGCAACGAAAAGTTTGGCGCCGCTGCTCCCGGGGCCTTTGCCCGGGGCCTGGATGTGCTTGACCGTAATCTGATCTGAGGAGCACGACATGGCGTATTATTCAGAGGTGACGGTTTCGGCAGAGCCGGGCGAGATCGACGCGCTGGCCGCGCGGGTGCGCGATTTCGTCATCCGCGACTGCATCCCCGAAGAGGCCGCCTGGCGCGCCACCGGGCATGAGGTCAGCGATGATCTGCGCCGAAAGCTGATGGAGCGAGCCCGCGCCGCTGGCGTCTACGGGCTCCACCTTCCGGCGGAATTCGGCGGCGTGGGTCTGGATCACCGGGCCAAGGCCAAGGTGCTGGAGGCGGCCGGCTATTCGATCCTTGGCCCGCTTGCGCTGCATTGCGCGGCGCCCGACGAGGGCAACCAGCACCTGCTGAACGTCGTGGCCAGGGGCAGCCAGCGCGACGAATACCTGCGCCAGCTTTGCGAGGGCGACCGGTCCTGCTTTCTGATGACCGAACCGGGGGGCGCTGGCGCCGATCCCGCGATGATGAAGACGACAGCGGTGCGCGACGGCGACGATTACATCATTACCGGGCGCAAATGGTTCATCACCGGGGCTGCCGGCGCGGCCTTTGCGATCATCATGGCGCGGGACGAGAGCGCCGGCGGCGAGCCGACGATGTTCCTGGCGCCCATGTCCACGCCCGGCATCCACATCATCCGCCCGATGGCGGTAATGGCGCATGATTCCAGCGGAGGACATTGCATCGTCGATCTCAAGGGCTTGCGCGTCAGCAAGGACGCGGTCCTAGGCGAGGCGGGGCTGGGTTTTCGCTATGCTCAGGTGCGGTTGGCGCCGGCGCGTCTGACCCATTGCATGCGCTGGCTGGGCGCTGCGGAAAGGTGCCACGACATCGCGCGCTCCCATGCCGCGCAGCGGCATCTGTTCGGCGCGGTGATGGGACAGCATCAGGGGGTGTCCTTCATGCTGGCCGACAACGAGATCGACCTCTACTCCGCCCGCGCCGTCACCGCCCAGGCTTGTGCGGTGCTGGATTCGGGCGCGAAGGGGCGGCATGAGACCTCGATTGCCAAGGTCTTCGTCTCGGAGGTGACCAGCCGCGTCGTCGACCGGGCCGTGCAGATCCTCGGCGGCCTGGGAGTGACCGGCATGACGCCGGTCGAGCATATCTACCGGTCGATCCGCTCCTTCCGCATCTACGATGGCCCGTCCGAGGCGCATCGCATGGCCATCGGGCGCCGCGTGCTGCCACGCGAAGGCGAGCGGCTGCCCGATCTGACTGATTTCTGAAGCTGGGAAGGGGAGAAGACCAGATGCTGTTGCCGTCACTCGAGGATTATGGACGCGACGCTGCCGCCTACCAGCGTCCGCCAGCGCCGGAGACGTTCAACTTTTGCGACATCGTCGACGGCTACGCCGCCGACCCCGCGCGTGAGGCGCTGATCTGGCTGAATGCAGAGGGCCAGGAACGGCGCCTGACCTTCGCGCAGATCAGCGAAGGCTCAAAGCGCATGGCCGCGGCGCTGCGGGCGCAGGGTGTCGGGCGGGGAGACCGTGTTCTGATCATGCTGCCCCGCATTCCCGAATGGCAGATGGCGATGTTGGCGGCGTTCCGCATCGGCGCCATCGCCATTCCCTGCATCACCATGCTCACGCCCAAGGATCTGGATTATCGAATCAAGGCGACCGCGCCGCGTGCCATCGTCACCATTCCGTCGCAAACCGCGAAATTCGCCGGGATCACAGGCGATGCGGTGCGGCTGGCCGTGCCTTACGGGTCTGGCGACGCGCCCGATTGGGATGATCTGGTCGCTCTGGCGGCAGAACAATCAGACGATATCGCGACCGAGCGGATGCGCCCGGATGAAGGCGCGTTGATCTACTTCACGTCGGGTTCCACCGGCATGCCCAAGGGCGTTCTGCATTCGGCCTATTTCCCGCGCGCCTATCTGGAATGCAGCGCCTACTGGTTCGACCTCAACGAGCAAGGCCGCAATGATCTGATGTGGGGCACCGCTGATACCGGCTGGTCGTTTTCCCTGACATCGACGCTGGTCGGGCCCTGGCTGGCCGGGGTCAGGACGCTGACCTATGACGGGCCGTTCGACCCGCGCGAAAGGTTGCAGATCATCGAGGCATATGGCGTCACCGTCTTTGCCGCCGCAGCAAGCGAGTTTCGCCAGATTCTCGGGCAGAAGATCGAGGATTTCGACCTGGGGCGCCTACGTCTGTCGGCGACGGCGGGCGAATCGCTCGATGGCCCGACGGCAAAGGGCTGGATGCAACGCGCCGGTTGCCGCATCCACGAGGCCTATGGCCAGACCGAGGCGCTCATGGTCATTGCCAATTATCCCTGCTGCGAGATACGCCCCGGTGCGATGGGCCTGCCGTTGCCAGGCCTGCCGATTGACGTGATCTCCGAAGAGACCTTCACCGCGTTGCCTGCCGGCCAGGTTGGCCACGTGGCTATTCGCATGCCGATGGAAGGGATGATGCTGGGCTACTGGCAAGACCCCGAAAGGACCGAATCCTGTTTCACCACCAATGCGGCCGGCGAACGCTGGTACATTTCGGGCGATCTGGCCCGAAAGGATGCCGACGGCTATTTCTGGTACGAAGGCCGCTCGGACGATGTCATCAATACCGCCGGCTACCGGGTGGGTCCAGCCGAGGTCGAGGGCGCGGTGATGGCGCATCCGGCGGTCAAGGAATGTGCCGCGGTGGCCAGCCCCGATGCCGAACGGGGCGAGGTCATCAAGGCCTTCGTCGTGCTGCATGCCGGCCATGAGGGCAGCCCGGAGCTTGCCCGCGAAATCCAGGATTTCGTCAAGCGCGAGACGGCGCCCTACAAATACCCGCGCCGCATCGCCTTCATCGACGACCTGCCCAAGACCGTGACCGGCAAGATCCGCCGCAAGGAATTGCGCGACCGCAAGAAGGCGACGTCGCAGGACAAGACATGAACATGCAGAAAGCGCGCCGGATGACCGACCAACCCCCCGCCTACCGCGTCTTTTCCGACCGGATCGCCGACCGGATCCTAGGCGGCGAAATCCGGCCTGGCGACCAGTTGCCGACCGAGACGGCGCTGTCGGAAGCCTATGGAATCCACCGCTCGACGGTGCGCGAGGGGATCCGGCTGCCTGAGGAGACCGGCATGCTGCGGCGCAAGTCGAAGAAGCGGCTGGTCGTCTCGGTGCCCGACGATTCCCATCTGGCCGAACGCACTGTGCACGCGCTGGTCCTGCGCGGGGTCACCGTCCGCGCGCTCTACGAGGCCAACCTGGCCTTCGATCCCGTGCTGGCCCGGATCGCCGCCGCCAGCGCCAGCAGCACGCAGATCACCGGCCTGTACCTCAACTTGCGTGAAACCCGCCAGGCGGTGGGCGATCAGGCCCGGCTCGCCGCGCTGGACGCCGCATTCCATTCGCTGATCTGCGAGGCGACCAACAATGAGATCTTCCAGACCATGCGCCAGCCGTTGCACGACCTGTTCATGCCCATGGTGTCCGAGCTTGTGGCGACCATCGACACCTCGGCCCGGATGCTGATCGCACATGAACGCATCGTCGAGGCTATAGAGCGGCGCGACGGGGAGACCGCCGCGCTTTGGGCCGGCAGGCACATCGAGGATTTCAAGAGGGGGTATCAGACGGTCGGGCTCGATTTCGACAGGCCGGTCACCTATGAGAGGGGCGCCTCGGCATGACCGGTCTGCCGCTTTCCGGCCTGCGCTTCCTGTCGATGGCCGAACAATATCCGGGCCCGCTGGCGACCATGATTCTGTCGGACATGGGCGCCGACGTGATCCAAGTCGAGCGCACCGGCACTGGCGATCCGTCGCGCTTCCTCAAGGGGTTTTTTGAGGCGATGAACCGGGGGAAGCGCTCCGTCGCGCTCGATATCCGCAAGGCAGAAGACAAGGCCCGGTTTCTGGATCTGGTCAAAAGCGCCGATGTCTTTCTCGAAGGGTTCCGGCCCGGCAAGCTGGCAAGGCAGGGGTTGGGCTATGACGCGCTATCGGCGCTGAACGGAAAGCTGATCTATTGCTCGATCACCGGCTATGGCCAGACCGGCCCCTACCGCGACCGGCCGGCGCATGACCTGACCTTTCAGGGTGTCGGCGGCGCGCTGGAAGAGCGGCTGGACGGCGTCGTGACCGGCCTGCCGCCGTCGATCCTGCTCGGAGACAACGCCTCGGGGCTTTACGCCACCATCGGAATACTCGCCGCGCTGCGCGGGCGCAAGCTGACGGGGCGCGGCACGCATATCGACATCGCCATGTCGGACAGCGTCACCGCGCTCCTGACCGCCTTCATCGGCATGGAGGGGGAGGCGGGCGATCCGCCGCCGCAGGCCGAACCCGCCTTCGATATCTTCACCTGCCGCGACGGTGCCCCGATCACGCTGTCGATCGCGCATGAGGATGCCTATTGGGACCGGCTTTGCGCCGATCTGGGCCTGGCCGATCTTGTCGGCATGAAGCGCCCCGACCGCGTGGCCCGACGCGAGGAATTGCGCGCCCGAATCGCCGCCGTCATCGCCACCCGCAGCCGGGCGGAATGGGAGCCGGTGATGGAGGCGACGGGCCAGATGTGGGGGCCGGTCAACCGGCTGTCAGACCTGCCGCAAGACCCCCATGTCGCGTCGCGCGAGCTGCTGGAGCGGATCACGCGCGCCGACGGGGTCGAACAATGGGTCGTGCGCCAACCTTTGCGGTTTTCTGCCTGGGGCGACGCGCCACTGCGTCGCGCCCCGGCGTTGGACGAACATCGCGGTGCCACCTGGGAGGACGACGAATGACCGATGTCATGATATACGAGGCGCTGCGCACCCCGCGCGGCAAGGGCCGGGCCGACACGGGCGCTCTGGCCGAAGTCTCGCCGGTGGAGCTTGCCGCCGTGCCGCTGCGCGCGGTCATCGAACGCAGCGGGCTGGATCCTGCGCGGGTCGATGACGTGGTGCTGGGCTGCGTCGATCCGATCCGCGATCAGGGCGGCGACATCGCCCGCACCGCCGCGCTGGCCGCCGGATATGGCGAGAGCGTGCCGGGTGTGGTGGTCAGTCGCTTTTGTGCTTCGGGGCTCGAGGCGGTGGCCGTCGGCACCGGCAAGATCGCCAGCGGCGAGGCCGATTTCGTAGTTGCCAGCGGGGTCGAGATGATGAGCCGCATCTCGATGCTGTCCAGCGGCGTGCCCGTGCTGGGTGATCCCGGCCTTGCCCCGCCGATGCAGAGCTTGCCGCAGGGAATCTCGGCCGACCTCATCGCCACCCGCAACGGCCATTCCCGCGACGATGTCGATGCCTATGCCGTCGAAAGTCAGCGCCGCGCGGCTCGTGCCTGGGATGAGGGGCGGTTTGCCGCCTCGGTCGTCCCGGTGGCCGACCGGCTTGGTCTGTTGATCCTCGACCGGGACGAGGCGATGCGCCCTGATGCCACGATGCAGGGCATGGGCGCGCTGCGCCCGGCCTTGGAGGGCTATGCGAAGAAGGCCGGTTTTGGCGCGGTGGCGATGCAGCTCTATCCCGAGGTCGCGGCGCTGCGTCATGTTCATACCGCTGCCAATTCCTCGCAGATTGTCGACGGGGCGGCAGCGGTGTTGATCGGGCGCGCAGATGCCGGGCGAGCGGGGGGCTGCGGCCGCGCGCCAGGGTGCGGGCGGTCTGTTCGGTCGGGTCCGAGCCGACGATCATGCTGACCGGCCCGGTCGCGGCGGTGGACAAGGCGCTTGCCCGAGCGGGCCTTGCGCGCGGCGACATCGACCTGTGGGAACTGAACGAGGCCTTTGCAGCGGTGGTCCTGAATTTCATGGACGAAACCGGCGTGCCGCATGACCGGATGAACGTGAACGGCGGCGCCATTGCCATGGGCCATCCCCTGGGTGCGACCGGGGCGATGATCCTCGGCACGCTGGTGGACGAGTTGGAGCGCGCCGACCGGCAATTCGGGGTTGCGACCCTGTGCGCCGCATCGGGGCAGGCGATTGCCATGGTGGTGGAGCGGGTATGATGCAAGCCGAAGAGATGATGGCCTTGACCGTGGACGGCGACGGCATCGCGACGCTTTTGTGGCGGATGCCGGACGGGTCGCCCAATGTCCTGTCGGAAGCGGCGCTCGGTGCACTCGCGGCGATGGTCGAGCGCGTCGCGCAGGATGATGCCATCCGCGGCGTGATCGTCGCCTCGGGCGGCGAGATGTTCTGCGCGGGCGCGGACCTCAAGCTGATCGCCGCCTTCTTCGACCAGACACCGGAAGAGGTCTGGGAAATGATGGCACCTGCGATGGCGGCCCTGCGGCGCCTGGAAAGCTGCGGCAAGCCGGTGGTGGCCGCCATCAACGGCCATGCGCTTGGCGGCGGGTTCGAGCTGGCGCTGGCCTGTCATGCCAGGATCGTCGCCGACGCGTCGCGCCTGCGGCTGGGTTTGCCCGAGGCGAGAATCGGCTTGATGCCCGGGCTTGGCGGCACCCAGCGTCTGGCGCGCGTCAGCGACTGGCGCCTGGCGACGCAGAACATGATCCAAGGCACGACTTGGACCGCCGAGGAGGCGCTGGCGCGCGGCATTGTCACCGAAATCGTCCCGGCCAGCGCGCTGCTTGCGCGGGCGCGGCAATGGGTCGTGGACAATCCGCAGGCCCGGCAGCCCTGGGACGTGAAGGGCTGGGCATCGCCCGCTGCCCAGCCAGGGTTCGAGGCGTTCTTTACCGAACTCAGCGCTGGAATCGCGCGGGCGACCTGGGGCAATCTTCCGGCACAGCGACTGGTGGCCGAGGCGGTCTATCACGGCCTGCAGATGCCCATCGACCCGGCGTTGCGGCGCGAATTGCGGCTTTTCATCGAGATCACCCGCCACCCATCTGCCAAGGCGATGGTGCGGACCAATTTCTTCTCGATGAAGGAGGCCCGCAACGGCAAGCGCCGACCGGCGGGAGTAGGGCGTTGTTGCACGGATCGGGTGTCAAGTGTTAACACAGGCTTTTGCCACGACCACGGATATGCTTAATGCCGCATAAATTCAACACCTCCCGCCGGCACAAGTTTGCGAAGAAGAAATATCGGGTGACGAACTGGTGCG
>JAKZRT010000194.1:0-4232 GCA_047518005.1 Brevirhabdus sp. | reverse complement strand
ATGTCTGAGGGCGGAATCTGTCTGAAAACAGGGAAAACCCGGTGAAACGAGTGCCTAACCAGCCAAAACTGGCGGAAAACCATCAAATCCCAGGGCGAGGCCAACAAGCTCGCAGCTCAAAATGTGTTATTCAGAGATTCCCTAGGAATGGCCGACACTGCGGCCATGCCCGATGGACGTTATTCAAGGAGCCTCCAGATGACCACGCCCGTGACGCCGCTGTTTGACGCCATGAACACAGATGCGATCGGCGCGGCAGAGGGGCGAGTAGTGGTCTTTCTCGGTGCCGAGGGCAGGCTGGACAAAAGCGCGCGGCGGGTGAACCGGCTTACGCGCGGGGCGCTGGCGCGCTTTACCCAAAGCGATGACTTTGCGTCGATGCAACCCGGAGACGCACGCGACTTTTTCTGGCCGTCGGGCATGGCCGCCAATGTGCTGCAGGTGGTGCGGCTGGACCGGCGGGCCAAGACCGACGCGGCGCGCAAGGCAGGTGCCGCCATCGGTCAGGCACTGGGGGCCGACGGCGCGCTGGTGCTGGCCGGGTCACTGGTGCGCATCGAAGACCTGGTGCTTGGCGCGCTGTTGCGTGCATATAAATTTTCCGAACATCTCAGTGATCCGGGCAAGGAACTGGGTCCGTTTCAGATCATGGTCGCCGACCTCGGCGCGGCCAGAACTGGCGCGGCAAATGCGGCGGCGCTTGCCGAGGGGGTCTTTTTCACCCGCGATCTGGTCAGCGAACCTGCCAATGTTTTGACCACTACCGAATTTGCCGGTCGTCTGAACGCGTTGGAAAATCAGGGTGTGAAAGTTGAAATTCTGGACGAAAGCGACCTCGAAGCCTTGGGGATGCGTATGCTTTTGGCGGTGGGGCAGGGCAGCAAAAGTCCGACGAAAGTCGCGGTCATGTCATGGCAAGGCGCGGCGAAATCATCCGCGCCTTTGGCCCTGATCGGCAAAGGCGTGGTCTTTGACACTGGTGGCATCAGCCTGAAACCACCCGCCGGCATGGAAGAAATGACCATGGACATGGGCGGCGCGGGGGTTGTTGCGGGGGTCATCAAGACTCTGGCCGCGCGCAAGGCCAGGGCCAACGTTGTCGGCATTGTGGGATTGGTTGAAAACATGCCCGGGTCGCAGGCGACGCGGCCCGGCGACATCGTAAGGTCGATGAAAGGTGACACCGTCGAGATCATCAACACCGACGCCGAGGGCCGGTTGGTTCTGGGCGACCTCTTGTGGTACGCGGCCGAGCGGTTCAAACCGGCGGGCATGATCGATCTGGCCACCCTGACCGGGGCGGTCATCACCGCGCTTGGCCATGAGAAGGCGGGCGTTTTTTCCAATGATGACGGGCTTTGCGCTGCCTTTCTCAAGGCTGCCGAAACGACCGGCGAGGGTGCCTGGCGCCTGCCGCTGGACCCGGCCTACGACAAGCAACTGAAAAGTCGGCTGGCCGATATGAAAAATGTGGGCGGCCGGCCCGCCAATTCGATCACCGCGGCGCAGTTCCTGCAGCGCTTCGTGCTCGAGGGCGTGCCTTGGGTGCATCTGGACATCGCCGGTGTGGCGCTGGTCAAATCGGGCACGACGCTGGCCCCCAAGGGCGCGACCGGCTGGGGCGTGCGGGCGCTCGACCAGCTGGTGCGCGATCGGTTCGAAAGCTAGGCGGACATGGGCGCGGTTTTTTTCTACCATCTGACAGGATCGACGCTGGAAGCGACGTTACCGATGCTGTTGGAAAAAGCTCTGGCGGCGGGATGGCGGGTTCACGTGCGCGGGTCGGATGCGGCGCGGTTCGCCTGGCTGGAGCAGAAACTCTGGCTCGGACCCGACGACAGCTTTTTGCCACATGGGCGATCGGGCGGGCCGCGTGACGCCGATCAGCCGGTGCTTCTGAGCACCGGCGGTTCGGCAGCGAACCGGGCGGCTTGCCTGATGACCATCGACGGCGCTGAAGTGACCGCTGATGAGGTCGCGGCGATGGAACGGGTCGCCGTGATCTTCGATGGCAATGATCCGGCGGCGATTGAAACCGCGCGCACCCAGTGGCGCGACCTGACCGATGCAGGTTGCATAGCGCAATATTGGAGCCAGGAAGGCGGCTCTTGGTCGATGAAAGCGCAAAGCGGCGTTGAGCCCGGATAAAATCGTGTGTTTGCAGTGGCGCTTACCGGTGTTTCTTAATGTAAATCGCGCGCCCAATGGCGGCCACCGATTGCTGGTCGGCCTGGCCGCGCGCGGCCGCGGCGCCATTATCTTCTTCTTGGCAAAAACATCCCCGCCCGCGGATATCGCTGCAGCCAAAGGCAGGCACAGACCATGTCTTGCGCCTTAGGCGCCCAAGTTTTGGGGTCTCTCTGGCTGGGCCTCTAGCGGGTCAGGATCAGTGTGCCGTCGCGTATCTCCAGGGCGCGAAACCGGTTGAGATAGGTCATCCCCAAAAGCGATCCGTTCATGTCACCGCCGTTGACCTCGGCAGGAAGGATTTTGTCGCGGATATCGCCCAGTTCAACGTTTGTCAGGCGGACCGAAGCGGTGGTCACCGCGCCGTTGGCGGTCTGGGCGCGGCCCAGATAGGCCAGATTTTGCGGCTCAAGTCCGACCCGTGCCGCGTCGCGCTGGCTGAGGACCACGGCCGAGGCCCCGGTATCGACAACAAAGCGGACCGGCGTGCCGTCGATGGTCAGGGTCAGATAGTAATGCCCGTCGGGGCTCTGCGGCACTTCGATCTGACCGCTGCCCTGGATATATGTCTGGCGTGGCGCGATGTCGTTGCGGATGTCGCCCCAAAGGCCGTAACCGGCCACGATGCCAACGAAAATTAGCCCCCAGGTGGTCGCTTCGCGCAGAAATTTGCCCAGGCTCCGGCGACTTCGCACCAGGAGCGACCCGCCGATGGCGACGGCAAGAATCAAAAGATAGATCAGGCGTCCAAAGTCGTAACTGTCCATGGGGTTGATATAGGGGCTGACCGGGCGCAGTGCCAGACTGCGCAGGGCGGCACTAGGCGCGCCAGCGACCCCAGCGGGGTCGGCCACAGACGTCTTCGTGCAATACCAGCGACCCGGCGTGTGGCCGCGCACAAATCCACAATATTGCGTGAGCGTCGGCCATTTTATCAAGCCAGGTATGCTGCGCGGTCCCCGGTAGGCTGTATTAGCAGGGTCCGGTCGGCGACACGCGCATCGCGGCACGGTCCGGCGCCGATGTCCAGCATACGGGCGGGTTCGGGGCCACCATGTTCGCTCAGAAAATGCGGTTTGGGCTGACCGTGCGCATTACGGTCGATGGCATAGAGATAATCGTATTTCATCAGGTCAACCACGCGAGGTTTCCAGCTTCTCCTGTGCCCTGACCCACAATGTCTCGGCCCGGTCGAGGCCCGTTTGCACCTCGACAAACTTGGCCTGCCAGACCAGGCGTTCGCTTTTGCGCGACTCGTCGTAAAGATCGGGTGCTGCCAGTTTGGTGGCCAGTTTGTCGCGCATGTCTTCCAGCCTGGTAACGCGTTCCTCGGCCTTGCGCACCTCCGAGCGCAACGCGCTCAGCGCCGCATTCGAGAGCCGTTTCGGAGCGTCGGTCCGGCCCGGCTTTTTGGCGGTATCCTTGCCGTTCACCGTGCCCAGCAGCATCGACCGATAGGCCTGCAGATCATCGTCAAAGGGCGTGACCCGTCCGCCGCTGACCAGCCACAGCCGGTCGGCGACCAGTCCCAAAAGGTGCATGTCGTGGCTGACCAGAATCACCGCACCGGTATAGGCGGTCAGCGCCTCGACCAGCGCCTCGCGGCTTTCGATGTCCAGATGGTTAGTGGGTTCGTCGAGGATCAGCAGATGCGGCGCATCGATGGTGGCCAGCATCAGGCTGAGCCGCGCCTTTTGGCCGCCCGAAAGATCAGTGACAATTGTATCGGCTTGTTCCACCCCGATGCCAAAGCCGCCCAACCTGGCCCGCAGCTTGCCCGGTGCCTCGTCCGGGCGCAGGCACCGTATATGTTCAAGCGGGGTCTCGTCGGCGTGCAGTTCTTCGATCTGGTGTTGGGCAAAATAGCCGACGCGCAGCTTGCGGGCGGTGATCATGCGACCCATTTCCGGATCAAGTTTGCCCGCCAGCATCTTGGAAAGCGTCGATTTGCCTTCGCCGTTGCGGCCCAAAAGCGCGATCCGGTCGTCCTGGTCGATGCGCAAACTCAGCTGCGACAACACCGGCGGCCCGCCATAGCCCACGGC
>JAKZRT010000193.1:0-3548 GCA_047518005.1 Brevirhabdus sp. | reverse complement strand
CCGTCTTCGACAATTATGAGCAGATCGTCGACAGGTGTTGCGAAGCATGGAACTTCTTTGCAAACGACAAAACCGCAATCACGTCAATCACTACCAGACAATGGGCCAAAACGGTCAACGACTAGGGCCGTTGGTATAAGTTTAATTCTTGAGTTCAAATAGAACCGGAAATCGCGACCCGGTGTTGCCTCAGAGCAAAAAATCCCCGGAGAACAAAATTGTGAAAAAGTTGACCATTTCCGCGATCAACGCTTTTCTGCCCCAAGGAATTCGCAACAAGATATTTCATCTTGGTTTCAATTGCGCCAACGACGAGTTTCTAAAATTCGCCTATGAATACGCCTACGCGCCTTCGATGGAACGGGGCTTGCGGGCGCTTTCCAAGCGCGGTCTGAAGCCCGAATGCATTGTTGACGTCGGTGCCTTTGAGGGCAACTGGTCGGCACTTGCGCACGGCATCTGGCCGGACGCGAAAATCGTCATGCTCGAGGCAAATGACGAAAAGGCTCCAATCCTGGAGCCCAAGGCATTGGCAATGGGTGCAGACCTTGAAATTGCCCTAATAGGCCCGCGCGAGGGTCAAGAACTGGTGTTCCACGTGATGGAATCAGGATCGTCCGTTCTGGAGGAACACAGCACTTTTGACCGGAAAACCGAAACCAAAGTCACGCGACAGCTCGATGGTGTCTTGAACGGGCGCAAGGCCGACCTGTTGAAACTTGACGTTCAAGGGTTCGAACTTGAAGTTTTGCGTGGCGGTGAAGATACACTTCGTCAAGCCCAGGCTGTTCTTATGGAAGTTTCGTTGATCGAAATTAACGAGGGCGCTCCACTTTGCGCCGAGGTTGTCACCTTCATGCGGGAACGCGGGTTCGAAGTCTGCGATATACTTGAGATCCACAGACGCCTACTGGATCAAGCAACAAACCAAATTGATGTCCTGTTTGTACCTAAGACATCATCTTTGCTTGCCGATACCCGGTTCAATATATAGTCTCAAAGCGTCCTATCACGGGGATGCCCATGCGTTGTTTTCCGGACTAAAATTGCAAGAACATCTCGAAAACGACGATTCGAAATCCCAGGACTGGGGCCCGTTTGGCCGTCCGATCTTCGAGGACGCTTCGGCGCGGGCGCTGGCGCGCGTGGGTGTGGTCGATATCGGCTCGAACTCGGTGCGGCTGGTGGTCTTTGACGGTGCGGCGCGCAGCCCGGCCTACTTCTACAACGAAAAGATCATGTGCGCGCTTGGCGCCGGGCTGATCGAGACCGGTCGGCTGAACCCGCAGGGGCGGGCCCGGGCGCTCGGCGCCGTTCGCCGGTTTCAGGCCATAGCCGAGGGCATGGGCATTCCGCCCCTGACCGCGGTGGCAACCGCCGCGGTGCGCACCGCGTCGGACGGTCAGGCGTTTTGCGACGAGGTGCTGCGCGAAACCGGTCTGCGCATTTACGTGATCGACGGCCAGGAAGAGGCGCGGCTGTCGGCTCAGGGCGTGCTGTTGGGCTGGCCCGAAGCGCGCGGCGTGGTCTGCGACATCGGCGGGGCCTCGATGGAACTGGCCGAAGTCGGCGGCGGCACCGTCGGGCGCCGCGTAACGTCGGATCTGGGGCCTCTGAATGTTAAGGAAATCAAAGGCGCCAAGGCCCGCAAGTCCCATATCCAGGATCGGCTGGCGGCGCTGGTTGGCACGCTTGACGCCACCGGAAAGCGGCTTTTTCTGGTCGGCGGATCGTGGCGCGCCTTCGCCCGGCTTGACATGGCGCGGCGCGGCTATCCGCTGCGCGTGCTCCACGAATACCGCATGACGCCCAAGTCGGTCATCGCGACCGCGATATGGATCGGCGAGAATTCTCAGGCCGCGCTGTGCGCCATGACCGGAACTTCGGCCCAGCGCATGGCGCTGGTGCCCACCGCCGCCGAGGTGTTGCGCCAGCTATTGCGCGCGCTTGACCCCAAAGAGATCGCCATATCGGCCTATGGCATCCGCGAAGGCATGCTCTACGAGCAGATGTCCGACCGCCTGCGCCGCCGCGATCCGCTGATCGAGGCCTGCCGGTTTGCCGAGAAGAAAGACGCGCGCCTGCCGGGCTTTGGCCGCGCGCTTTACGACTTCGTACGCCCGCTTTTCAAAAAATCGACGCCCCAAAGCCAGCTCAGGATCATCAAGGCGGCCTGCCTTCTGCACGACGTCAGCTGGCGCGCCCATCCCGATTACCGTGCCGAAGTCTGTTTCGACAACGCCACCCGCGCCAACCTGGGCGGGCTCGACCATGCCGAGCGCGTGTTTCTGGGTGTCACCCTGCTGCACCGCTACAAGAACAGCCGCGCCGGATCGCCTTTCGAGCCCCTGTTCGGCCTGATCAGCGCGAAAGAACTGCACCGCGCCGAAGTTCTGGGCAAGTCCATGCGGTTGGGCGCGATGTTTTCGGTGCAGCTGCCGCAGATGATGGGGCGGCTGAAATTCTACCCCAAGAAGAAGATTGTCGAGATGACCCTGCCGGCCCACGCAGAGCCGCTTTTCGGCGAGGTCGCGATGGCGCGGTTTGAATCGCTGGCAAGCAGCCTCGATGCCAAAACCCGCGTGAAAATCGCGCCGCGCCCGCGCAAAGAGCCATAGGGTGCGCATTCAACGCGCAACAACCGCCCCGCTCAGGCGGCGTTGATGATCTCCCAGGCGCGGTTGATCGCGATCAGGCGTTTTTCGGCCAACCGGATCGCTTCCTCGGGGACGCCGCGCGCCAGCATCCGGTCGGGATGCGCGTCGCGCACCGCCGCGCGCCAGGCGGCGCGAATGACCTCGGGTTTGGCGTCGGCGGGCACCCCCAGCACCTCGAACGGATCGGGCTCGGCACCCGGCACCAGCCGCGCCCGCATCGACCGGAACGACCGGTCGGAAAGCCCGAATATCGCCGCCACCTCGGCCAGGAAATCATCTTCGCCGGGGTGATAGTTCCCATCCGCCAGCGCGATGTGGAAAAGCCCCTCCATCAGGTCGCAGAGCGCCGCTTCGGTATCGGAAAACATCGCCGCGATCCGGCGCGCATAGGTGTCGAACCCGGCCACATCCTGGCGCGCCAGATTGAACACCCGCGCCGCATGTGCCTCGTCTTCGGGGGGAATGTGAAAAACCTCGCGAAACGCCGCGACCTCGTCGCGGGTGACCCGGCCGTCGGCCTTGGCCATCTTGGCCCCCAGGGCGATGACCGCGATGGTAAAGGCCACGCTGCGCTCGGGCGGGCTGCGCAGGCGGTCAAAAACATCCGACAGCGCCTGTCCGGCCCGAAGGGCGGAAAGCGCGTCAGCAATGCGGGTCCAGATCGACATTTGCGCAGGCTAACCTGCAGACAGGCGAGTGTCAGGCCTGCCCGATGATCTTTTGCATCAGGATCAGATCGAGCCATCGCAAGTTTTTGCGGCCAACCTGCGGCATCTGCCCGACCACCTGAAACCCAAGGTGTTGGTGAAACGCCAAGGCACCCGGGTTGGCGCCGCCGATCCCGGCGATCAGGCTGTGAACGCCCGCCGCACGCGCCTGTGCCTCGAGCGC